>NZ_MKJY01000088.1 GCF_001942465.1 Actinomadura sp. CNU-125 | reverse complement strand
CCGCCCGTCCCGAGCCCGGCCGCCGCCAGCGGGAACAGCGCGGCCAGCGCGACGCCGCACCCGCCAGGACGCGCACGCCCCGGTCCTCCCAGCCGTCCCCGTAGGTCTCCTCGGCGATCCGCTCCAGTTCCTCGACGAACGCGGACGCGCTCGCCGGGCGTCCGGCGGCGTCCTTCGCGAGCCCGGCCGTCACCAGCGGGCGCAGCGGCTCGGCGCGTCCGCGGCCGGCGGTTCCTCCGCCAGGTGCCCGCCCGCCCCCGCGAACGGGCGCCGCCCGGTCACGCACTCGAAGAACACGCACGTCGCCGCGTAGACGTCCGTCGCGGGCGACACCGCCTCGCCGCGCCACTGCTCGGGCGCCATGTACGCGGGCGTGCCCGACGCCGACGCGTCCCCGGCCGCCACCGCGACCCCGAAGTCGATCAGCTTGCTGCGCCCGTCCGCCGGGACCATCACGTTCGCCGGCTTGTAGTCGCGGTGCACGACGCCGACCGTGTGCGCCGCCGCGAGGCCCAGCAGCGACCCCTTCAGCACGACGAGCGCCGCCTCCGGCGCCAGCTCCCCGTGCCGGGCCAGCACCTCCTTCAGCGTGACGCCCTCGACCGCCTCCATGATCAGCGCGACGCCCCGCTCGCTCTCCACGAGCCGGTACAGCCGCGCGACGTGCGGGGCTCTCGACCGTCCCGAGCATCCGCGCCTCGTGCCGCAGCGGCTCGCGGTCGGCCGCCGTCAGGTACTTGATCGCGACCACGGTGCCCGCCGTGTCGTGCCTGGCCAGCACGACGCGCCCCTGCCCGCCGCGCCCGAGCTCCATCAGCTCGGTGAACTCGGAGACCCGCCAGTCGCCCACACATACCTCCCCGTACGGCGCCCAAGGCGGCACCATGGCACAAGGATCGCGTTCCTCCCACCTCCGCCGCGACCGAAAAACGCAATGCGGACGGGACGGAACGAGCACAAAGTTCGACCGCGTTCGAGCGCGGCGACATCCACCGGATGCTCGCCTCGCGGCCCGCCGAGTTCGGCGACGTCTCGGGCACGGCGCCGAACCCGGACGACACCGCCGAGGCCGCGTGAACGATGGTCACCGGGCGCGACCGGGCCGCCGTCACGTTCGACACGCCGGGCTGACCGGCCACGGTCAACCGGGTAGGGTCGCGGCCATGCCATCGCGTACCACCACGATCAAGGAACCGAAGGCACCCCGGATCCCCGCGTCGCTCGCCCCGGCCGACCCCCTGGAGCACGAACTGCGCGACGACGGGACGTACGTCGCGCTCGACTGGGGCGCGGTCGATCTCGTCGGCCACGACGTCGAGAGCGTCGACTTCGAACGCTGCCGGTTCACCGACACGCGGCTGTCCGCCGGGACGCTGCGCCGCGCGGGGTTCGCGGACGTCGCGTTCGGCGGCTGCGACCTGGCGAACCTGCGGCTGTTCGACTCCCGCGCGTTCAACGCCCGCGTCCGCGACTCGCGGCTGACCGGAATGTCGTGGACGGACTGCGGTTTCCGCGACGTCCTGTTCGACGAGTGCAGGGCCGACCTCAGCAACTACCGGTTCAGCCGGTTCAAGGACGTCGTGTTCCGGGACTGCAACCTCCAGGAGGCGAACTTCCAGGGCGCCGACCTGTCGGGCGTCCGGTTCGAGAACTGCCGACTGACCGGCGCCCAGTTCAGCGACGCGACGCTCACCGGAACGCGCTTCACCGGCTGCGACCTGTGGGACATCGCGGGCGTCCGCAGCTTCGACGGCGCGATCCTGGCGCCCGCCGACGCCCGCGCCGCGCTGCCGTCGCTCGCCGCCGCCCTCGGCATCACGATCACCGACTGACCGCGACCCCGGCCGATCGGGCGCGGGCGCCGACTCCTCGCGCGCCGGTCAGATCCTTTTCACCGGCCGTTGCACGCCCGCACATCCCGGCCTGATGAGATTCCGCCCTGGACGCCGCCAGGGCGGAGGACGCATGGAACGGACCGGCACCCGGAGCCTCGCCTCCGTACCCGCGGGAATGCTGTTCGACCCGGAGCTGCCCGCGGGGTTGCTCGCACAATTGCGGGCCGGCGAGGGCGCGCTCGTCCTCGACCGTCCCGGCACCGCGCCCGGCTCGTACCGGTTCCTTCGGCAGCATCTCCTCGTCGGCGCGGTCGTGTTCTGCCTCGCGGTCGCCGTCACCGAACTCGCGCGCCGTGCGGGCGGCACCGGCTGGGGCGCGGCGGCGGGGATCGCGGCGGCGTTCGCGTACGTCCCGGTCAACGCGTCCGACCGGCGCGCGACGGCCCTGCAGAGCGCGGGGGTGATCGTCTGCTTCTTCGGTCTCTGGGCGGTCTGGGCGATCGTCCTGGCGGAGGCGTTCGGGACGGTGACCGCCCCGTTCGGCATCCTGCACGGGTTCGCCCTCGCGATCTTCATCGCGTTCGGCACCCCCGGCACGACGCACGTCATCGGACGGGACCGCGCGGTCGACCCCGCGGACCTCGGGCCCGTCGAGCGCGCCCGGCTCGCCGACGTCCGGGACGCAGCGCGGACGCGTCGCCGAGGCCGGCCGGCTCCTCGCGCCCTCGTTCGACGCCGCGCCCGTGCTGGCCGCGCTGCACGGGGCCGAATGGGCGATGGCGTCCCGTATGCGGGACGGGCCGCGCTGCCGCCGAGCTCGAACGACCTGGCCGCGAACGCCGCGACCGACCGGGTGCGCGCGGTGCTGCGCCCGCGCACCGAGTCGCTCGCCGCCGCCCGCCGGGCCGACGCGCGCGTGATCACGCAGATCTCCGCGTACCTGGAGCCCGTCGGCGACGCCGTCCGCGCGCACCGCGAGTGGGAGCAGAGCCTCCGGATCGTGGACGCCGACGACCTCGCCGCCGACCCGTCCCCGGGCTTCGCCGGGCACCCCGATCTCAACGGCGATCTCGCGCTGGAGGCCGTCCGGCTGGCCCGCGAGGAGCTGACCGCCAGGGCGGCGGCGTCGAACGCGGTGCTCCTTGACGCCCTGCGCGCGTCCGAACGATCCTGATCCGTCCGGGAACATCCACGGGTTTGACAGTGTTTGAACACTCAACTAACCTCCGAACAGGTCGTTGAAGTTTCAAGCACATAGGAGTTTCCATGAGCATCGCCGCCGTCGCGCCCGAACTGACCGCCGGAACCTGGAACATCGACCCGTCCCACTCCGAGGTCACGTTCTCGATCCGCCACCTGATGACGAAGGTGCGGGGCTCGTTCACCGACTTCTCCGGCGCCGTGCAGGTGGCCGAGGAGCTGGCCGACACGACCGCGACCGCCGAGATCAAGATGGCGTCGATCGACACCCGCAACGCCGACCGGGACGGCCACGTCCGGTCCTCGGACGTGCTCGACGTCGAGAACCACCCCACGATGACGTTCGCCACCAAGGGCGTCCGCTCCGAGGGCGGCGACCACTACGTCGACGGCGAGCTGACGATCCGCGGCGTCACCCGCCCGGTCACCCTCGAAGTCGAGTACCACGGCGTCGGCGAGGACCCGTGGGGCGGCACCCGCGTCGGCTTCTCCGCCAGCACGCAGATCAACCGCCGCGACTGGGGCGTCGAGTTCAACGTTCCGCTGAGCGGTGACAAGGCCCTGCTCGGCGACAAGGTCGACATCCAGCTCGAGATCCAGGCCGTCCGGGCCTGACCCGCGCCTCCCGCGCGACGAGGGGCCGTCCACCCACCGGGTGGACGGCCCCTTTCACGTGCGGCTCACGTGCGGCTCACGTTCGGTCCGCCGCTCGCCGGTCGGCGGCGATCAGTGCCGCGAGCAGCCCGGGGAACGCCTCGTCGAACTCGTCGCGGCGCAGCGCGTTCATGCGGGACGTGCCGACGTAGTACTGCCGGATCAGGCCCGCCTCGCGCAGCACGTGGAAGTGGTGCGTCGCCGTCGACCTGCTGACCGGCAGGTCGATCGCGCCGCACGCCAGGTCGCGGCCCGCCGCGTCCAGTTCGCCGACGATCAGGCGCCGCACCGGGTCGACGAGCGCGTCGAGGACCCGCTGCAGCGGGACCGTCCGGACGTCCGGGTGGGGCGGCACGCGCTCCCGCTCGCTGCGTCGTGTCGGCATCCGCCCATCGTACGACACTGATCAAACTACGACGACTATCAAAGTTTGACAGCGATCGTACCAGTGCGCTTTGCTGAGCCCCCCGAGACCCCCGAAGGGACGATGCGCGATGGCCAGGACGGTGCGTTTCCACGAGTACGGCGGCCCGGACGTGCTCCGCCTGGAGGACGTCGAGGTCGGCGAGCCCGGCCCAGGCGAAGTGCGCATCCGGGTGGAGGCCATCGGGATCAACCGCGCCGAACTCCTCTTCCGCAGCGGCGACTACATCGAAGCGGTGCGGCGGTTCCCCGCCGGACTCGGCGCCGAGGCCGCCGGGATCGTCGAGGCCGTCGGCCCGGACGTCACGAACGTCGCCGTCGGCGAGGCGGTCGGCGTCGTCCCCGCGTTCTCGATGAACGACCACACCGTCTACGCCGAGCAGGCGATCGTCCCGGCGGCCGCGGTGCTGCGCCGGCCGGACGGGCTCGACGCGGTGCGGGGCGCCGCGGTGTGGATGCCGTACGTGACGGCCTACGGGGCGTTGATCGAGGTCGGCGGCGTGCGCCCCGGCGACACGGTCGTGATCACCGCCGCGTCCAGCAGCGTGGGCCTCGCCGCCGTCCAGATCGCGAACCGGATCGGCGCGACGCCCGTCGCCACCACCCGCACGGACGCCAAACGGGACGCGCTCCTGCGCGCCGGGGCGTCCGAGGTGATCGTCACCGGGCGGGAGGACGTCGCCGACCGGGTGCTCGGCCTGACCGGCGGACGCGGCGCCGAGCTGGTCTTCGACGCCGTCGCGGGCCCCGGCGTGCTGGACCTCGGCCGGGCCGTCGCGCCCGGCGGCACGCTCCTGCTCTACGGGGCGCTCAGCGGCGAACCGACCCCGTACCCGGGGTTCGACCTCGGCATGCCCGCGCTGAACATGCGCGTCTACACCCTGTTCGAGGTCACGACCGATCCCGGACGGCTGCGCCGGGCCGAGGCGTTCGTCGCGTCCGGGCTGCGCACGGGCGCGTTCCGTCCGGTCGTCGACCGGGTGTTCCCCCTCGACGAGATCGCCGCCGCCCACCGGCACATGGAGGCGGGCGGGCAGGTGGGCAAGATCGTCGTGACCGTCTGACGGCTCCCGCCGGGCGGCGACACAGAAACATCACGATAGCGACACGGAGAACACGGGTAGCTACTTAACGTAGCCAAAACGGCAGCCAAAAGAACGACCCGCCCTCATCCCCCGGGAGGCACGTTGATCTTCGGAGTCGATGTCGCGAGTTACCAGGGAAAGCCCGACTGGAAGGACATCCACCGCGACGGCGTCCGCTTCGGCTTCTCCAAGGTGACCGAGTCCACCGACTACACGAACCCGACATGGGACCACAACCTCGACGGCATGAAGGACCTCGGCGACGACTTCCTGCCCGGCGCGTACCACTTCCTGCACGGCGGGAACGGCGGCGACCAGGCCCGCTACTTCCTCGACAAGGCCGGCGACGTGTCGCACCTGGCCGTCGCGCTGGACGTGGAGGCGTCCGGCGCGGACGGCGAGACCGCCCGCGCCTGGGTGAACGAGTTCAAGCAGCGCACCGATGATCACCCGGTGATCGGCTACTACCCCCGCTGGTACTGGAAGAAGACCGGACGCCCCGACCTCGACTTCTTCGACACGATCTGGCAGTCCCACTACGTGTCCGGGTCGGGAAAACCGGAGTCGCTCTACCAGAAGGTCAAGGACTCGTGGTGGAAGAAGTTCGGCGGGGAGCCGATCTCGATCCTGCAGTTCTCCTCCAGCGGCAAGGTCACCGGCATCTCGGGCCATTGCGACGTCAACGCCTACCGCGGCGAACTCGCCGAACTGAAAGCGCTCGCGCTCGGCAAGAAATGACGGACGCCGTCAGGCTCGCCGCCCGTCGCTGACGTCGACGTCCACGCCCGCCTCGGCGAGCGTCGCGCGGACCCGCTCGGCCATGCCCGCGGACATGTAGTGGTGCCGCAGGTCGAGCCGGGCGAGCCCGCGGAACCCCGCGTCCTCCAGCAGCACCCGCGCCCCCTCATCGGTGAGGACGCCGCGGGACACGTCGAGGCTCTCCAGCCGGGCGAGCAGCGGCGAGGCCGCGAGCTGCGCGAGCATCTCGCCGACGAAGGTGAACTCGCGGAGCCCCAGATGCCGGAGGCGGGGCATCGTGTCGCTGTGGAAGAGCACGTCGAAGGCGTCCCGCTCCTCCGGGAGCTGCTCGTCGCCGAAGTCCTCCGACGACCACATCTCCAGGCGCTCCAGCGCGGGCAGCCGGCACGCGGCGACCCCCTCGACCTCGTCCGGGAGCAGGACACCATGGAACTCCAGCCGACGCAGCCCGGCGTGTTCCGGAAGCCGGAACCGCAACGCGTACTGGAGGCACACCACGAATTCGGTGAGGCCGGGCAGCGCCTCCAGCAGCGGCGCCGCGTCGACCTCCGCGCACGCGAAGATCTGGGAGTCGTCGATCTCCCCGACGAACAGCGCCCGCAGGTTCGGGAAGTCCGCGGCCCGCCGCGTCAGCGCCTCGACGGCGTCGGGCAGCACGACGTTGTCGTCCTGCACGTACGGGTCCCCGGCCGGGCCGACGAAGATCTGCGGACGGGCCGTGGTGATCGGCCGCGCCGCGTCGGTCTCCACCCGCGCGTGGTCGAACGTCCCGCCGAGGACGAGCGCCGTGACGTCCGCGCCGTCGACCCGCTCCACGAGGTCTCGCAGGTGGTCGTCGGCGTGGCGGAACCCGTCGTCCGTCCACGACACGAGCGGCAGCCACCAGGCCACCGAGCCCGGCTCGCGGAGCGCGGCCCGCAGGCGCGCGGCGTCCGTCTCCACGGCGGGCACGAGCACGTCCGGGACGGGCTCGCCCCGCCCGGCAGGCACCTTCGCCGCGTTCTCCCGCAGGTCCCAGCTCCCCCGCGACGAACCGCGTCCAGTACGGGCAGCCCGCCGAACTCGACGATGTGGTTCCGGGGGAAGTTGCTGGTGACGATCTCCGATGTCATGGCGTGCGCTCTCCAGGTTGCGGGGGATGCTTCCGGCGACGACCGCTTAGGCGCCCCGCGACGCCCGCAGGTTCCCGCGTCGCGGACTGCCGACACTGGCGTCACCGGCCGTCCAAGCCGCGGCCAAACCTCGCCCATGTGCGCCCGCCCCGAGTTGATCTTGCGAATGATCCGGGTAGCCCGATCGGGGAGGTCGGAACATGGTGCGTAAGTACGCGGCGGAACTCGTCGGGACGCTGCTGCTGGTCTACTTCGCGGTGGGCGTGGCGACGCTGTCGTTCGGGTTCGAGCTGGCGGGCGGCAGCCCGGCGGCGGGCGTGGTGGCGACGGCGCTCGCGTTCGGGCTGGTGCTCCTCGTCCTGGTGTACGCGATCGGCCCGGTCTCCGGCTGCCACGTCAACCCGGCCGTCACGCTCGGTGTGCTCCTCGCCCGCCGGATGACCCCCGTCGAGGCGGTCGGCTACTGGGCCGCCCAGTTCGTCGGCGGCATCCTCGGCGCGCTCCTGCTGTGGGCGACGTTCACCAACTCGCCGGACTACGAGCGGTCCGTGACCGGACTCGGCGCGGACGGCTGGGGCGACGCGAGCCTCATCCACATCGGCATGGGCGGCGCGTTCCTCGCCGAGATCATCCTGACCGCGCTGTTCGTGTTCGCGGTCCTCGCCATGACGGGCCCGACCGCCATCGCGTCCGTCAGCGGCGTCGCGATCGGCCTGGCGCTCACGACCGTCCATCTCGTCGGCATCCCGATCACGGGCACGTCCGTCAACCCCGCCCGCAGCCTGGGCCCCGCCCTCATCGCGGGCGGGTCGGCCCTGTCGCAGGTGTGGCTGTTCATCGTCGCCCCGCTCATCGGCGGCGCGATCGCCGCCGTCGCGCACGAATGGCTGGAACGTCCCACGAAGGAAACCCCGCTGCCGCCCCCGGATTCCAACCGGTAGGCCGTCAGGCCGGGCCCGCCGCCGTCCGCCCGGGCGCGGCCGGGATGCGGGCGGCGATCTGCTCGCGCGCGTGCTCGCACTCGGCGAAGCTGTACGGGCAGTCGAGCGCGTGCTCGATCAGCTCCTTGGCGGCCCGCGCCCGCGCCATCCGCCGCTCCAGCTCCTCGACGTGACCTCGCAGCAGGTCACGGTGGTCCATCGGGCTGGCGGCGGTCAGGAGCGTACGCAGGTCCTCCAGCCGGAAACCGGCCTCCTTGCCCATGAGGATCAGCGCCACCCGCCCCAGGTCGTCGGGCCCGTACGTGCGCTGACCGCTCGTCCCGCGCGCGGGTTCCAGCAGCCCCTTGTCCTCCCAGTACCGCAGCACGTGCGTGGCGAGCCCGAACCGTTCCGCCAGCTCGCCGATCGTCATCCGCCCGCTTGACTTCATGTGCACATTAACCGGCACGCTCACGGCATGATCAAGCCCCCGATCGCGATCACCCGCGTGGTCGACTCCCGCGTGCCACTGAAGCCGGACGGCCATGCCGCGCTCACCGACCCGTGGTTCGCCGAACGCCGGGAGGCCCCGTGCTGAACCCGTTCCTGCACGGCACCGTCACCGAGGTCGAGCGGATCGCCGAACGCATGCGCCGCATCCGCATC
The DNA here is from genome assembly GCF_001942465.1 of Actinomadura sp. CNU-125. Taxonomy (GTDB): domain Bacteria; phylum Actinomycetota; class Actinomycetes; order Streptosporangiales; family Streptosporangiaceae; genus Spirillospora. The sequence goes on along the minus strand of NZ_MKJY01000088.1, from coordinate 58,464 downwards.
GCGGGTCCCCGGCTGCGCGGGCTGGAGTGGGTGCCGGGCACGCACGTCCGCGTCCGCGTCGGCGATCCGCTGCGGCCCCGGGCATGGCTGGACGGCGTCCTGCGCACCTACTCGATCTGGGATCACTCGCCGGAGGGCCATCTCGACCTGTGCGTACTCGACCACCCGTCGGCCGGACCGGGCGCCCTCTGGGCGCGCCGGGTCCGGATCGGCGACACCGCCGCCCTCATGGGGCCGAAGGGACGGCTCGTGCTGCGCGACGGCGCGCGGTACCACCTGTTCGCCGGGGACGAGACCGCGGCCGTCGCGTTCGGCGCGATGCTTCGCGCCCTGCCGGCCGGGGCCGACGTCCACGGCGTGCTCGTGGCCGACGGGCCGGGCGACCGGCTCCCCCTCCCCGGCGGCGACCGGCCGACCTGGGTCTACCGGCCCGCCGAACTGCCGGACGCCGTCCGCTCGCTGGACCTGCCGGACGTCCCGGGCGTCGCCTACCTCGCCGGTGAGGCGCGCGCCTGCCAGGCGGTGCGCCGCCACCTCGTGGACGAGCGCGGCTGGTCGCGCCGGGACGTCGTCGTGAAGCCGTTCTGGACCCCGGGACGACGCGGCATGGACTGAGCGGCATGGACCGAACGGGACGGGCCGGGCGGCGTCAGCCGTCGGCGGCGGTGTTCAAGGCGATCGCTCCGCTCTCGGTGCGGACGGTGATCGAGCGGGGGGCGGACGCGTCCGTGGGGACGTCGGCGCGGACGTCGCCGCTGTCGGTCGTGGTGGTGACCTTGTAGGGGGTGCGGGGCACCGTCATGTTCACCTCGCCGTTCTCGGTGGTCACAGTCGCCTGCGTCGGCGCGGCGGCGAACGACAGGTCGACCGTGCCGTTCTGGGTGGTGGCCGAGAGGCGCTGCGACCCGGTCGCGGTGGAGCGCACTTCGCCGCTCTCGGTGCGCAGGTCGAGCGGGCCGGTGGCGCCGTCGACCCTGATCGCGCCGTTGGTGCTGCGGATGCTCAGCGCGGCCGCGAAGCCGGCGGCCGAGATCGTCCCGTTCTGTCCCTGGACGCCGACCGCGACGCCGCGGGGGACCAGCACCTCGTAGCGCACGGCGCAGCCGCCGACCAGGGTGCCGCAGTCGGTGGACAGGGTGAGCCGGTCGCCGGTGAGGTCCCAGGTCACGGACGGGTCGGTGCCGATCACGTTCCACCGGTCGAACCGGCGGGTCACCTGGACGTTCTCGACGTCTGCGGGCCTTACGTCCAGGTCGCCCCGGTCCTTGGCGATGGTGAGGCGGGAGCCGACAGGGCCGAAGTCGCGCCGTTCGGGGGCGGCGTCGTCGGCCGAGGCTCCGCACCCGGTGAGGGGCGCGAGCAGGAGCAGCGCTCCCGTGGCCAGGGGCAGCGAGCGGCGCGGTGAGGGGAGCAAGAGGGCCTCCAAGTTCGATACCGAAAGTACTGAATACTTTGAGTATGCTACGGTCCGGTCATGACCGACAACCCAGGGCCCGCCCGGCGGGTCCCACGCGAGGAGGTGCGGCGGAGGCTGCTGGCCGAGGCCGTTCGGGTGTTCACCGAACGCGGCTACGCCGCGCCCGCATCGAGGACATCGCCCATGCCGCCGGATTCACCAAGGGCGCCGTCTACTCCAACTTCGGCGGCAAGCAGGAACTGTTCGGTGCCGTCCTCGGCCAGGGGGCGCAGGACGAACTGGCCGCCGTCACCGCCGAGATCGACGGCACGACGACACGGGCGCGCTGATCGAACGGGTCGCCGAGCTGATCACCGACCGGATCACCGGCGACACCCGGCACGGGCAGCTCGGGCTGGAGTTCGCCGCCCGCGCCGCCCGCGACGAGGAGACCCGGGCCGTGCTGGCCCCGCTGCGCCGCGCGCAGCGCGACACCGCCGCCCGCTCCGTCGCGGAGGTGACCGAACGCACCGGCACCGGTGCGGCCGTCCCGCCGGAGCTGGCCGGGCTGATCCTCCACTGCCTCACCAACGGCCTGGTCAACGAGCACCTCGCCGACCCCGAGAACGTCACCGCGGACGTGATCAGGCAGGCGTTCACCGCCGTGCTGACCGCCCTGCTCCCCCCGGCCGCGAACTCCTGAGAGGTCCTCCGTTGGCGACCCTCCTCTACCGGCTCGGCCGGACCGCGTTCCGCCACCGATTCCGGTTCCTGGCCGGCTGGCTGGTGCTGCTGTTCCTGACCGGGGGCGGCCTGGCCGCCTTCGGCTCCCACCTGGACAGCGAGGCCACCATCCCCGGCTCGCAATCCCAGCGGGGCATCGACCTGCTGGAACGGTCCCTGCCGGAGGCGACCGGGGTGACCGCGCAACTGGTGTTCGCCGCCCCGCCCGGCAGCACCGTCGACGACCCGGCGCACCGGGCCCGCATCCAGAGCGCGGTACGGGACGCGGCCGCGGCGCCGCAGGTCGCCGAGGCGACCGACCCGTTCGAGAGCGGTTCCGTCTCCGCCGACCGGCGCACCGCGCTCGCCAAGGTGCTCTATCCGATCAAGCGGGACGTGCTGGAGGATTCCAGCGTCACCGCCCTGGAGGACATCGCCGCCGCGGCCCGCTCGGACGGCCTGCGCGCCGAGGTCGGCGGATCCGTCTACAGCACCGCCGGGATGCACGTGGGCATCGGCGAGGTGATCGGCCTCGTCGTCGCCGTGATCGTGCTGGTGGGCACCCTCGGCTCGCTCCTGGCCGCCGGGCTTACCCTGGCCACCGCGCTGGCCGGGCTGGCGATCGGGTTGCTCGGGTTGCTGCTGGTCTCCAACCTCGCCACCGTCTCCGACACCGCGCCGAGCCTGGCGCTGATGGTCGGGCTGGCCGTCGGCATCGACTACGCGCTGTTCATCGGCTCCCGGCACCGGGCCCAGCTCGCGGACGGCATGGCGGCCGAGGAGTCGGCGGCGCGCGCCGTCGCGACCGCCGGGGGCGCCGTCGTCTTCGCCGGTCTCACCGTGGTCATCGCGCTGGCCGGGCTGTCGGTGGTCGGCATCCCGTTCCTCACCGTCATGGGCCTGGCCGCCGCGCTGACCGTCCTGATGGCGGTGGCCGCCGCGATCACCCTGCTGCCCGCCCTGCTCGGCCTGGCCGGAGAACGGCTGCGCCCCCGGCCGGGTTCGCGCGCCGCGCGCACGCGACGCGACGGCGCCGGGCTGCGCTGGGCGCGGCTCGTCACGCGCCGCCCGCTGCTCACCGTCCCGGTCGTCCTGCTGGCGTTGGGCGCGATGGCGGTCCCGGCGCTCAAGCTCGACCTGGCGATGCCCGACAACGGGACCGCCGACCCCGCTTCCACGCAGCGCAAGGCGTACGACCTGATCTCCGGCGCCTTCGGTCCCGGCAGCAACGGACGGCTGCTGGTCCTGGTGCGGACGCGCGACGCAGACGGCGACCCGATGAGGGCCGCCGCGCGCGTCGCGTCCGGGCTCGACCTGCCCGGCGTGGTGTCGATCGGCGACCCCGAACCCGGCACGGACGGCCGCACCGCGGTCGTCCAGCTCGTTCCCGCGGAGGGGCCGCGCACCCCGGCGACCCACCGGCTCGTCCGGGACGTCCGCGCCCGCACCCCCGCCCTCGGTGCGGCCGCGGGCGCGGAGGTGCTGGTCACCGGCTCCACCCCCGCCGCGATCGACGTGTCCGACCGGCTCCGCGGCTCGCTGCCGCCGTTCACCGCCGTCGTGGTGGGGCTCTCGCTGCTGCTGTTGCTGCTGGTCTTCCGCTCGATCCTCGTCCCGGTCAAGGCCGCCGCCGGGTTCCTGCTGTCGGCCGGAGCCGCGTTCGGCGCGGTCGTCGCCGTCTTCCAGTGGGGGTGGCTCGCCGAACTGTTCGGCGTCGCCACCACCGGACCGGTCTTCAGCTTCATGCCGATCGTCGTGATCGCCGTACTGTTCGGCCTGGCCATGGACTACCAGGTGTTCCTGGTGTCGCGGGTCCGCGAGGAGCACGTCCGGACGGGACGGCCGCACGAGGCCGTCCTGACCGGCTCCCGGCACACCACCCGGGTCATCACCGCCGCCGCGCTGATCATGTTCGCCGTGTTCGCCGGTTTCGCCACCACCGACGACCTCACCCTCAAACCCATCGCCCTCGGCCTGGCCGCCGGGATCCTGGCCGACGCCTTCCTCGTCCGGATGACGCTCGTCCCGGCCGTCCTCGCGCTGACCGGCCGCGGCGCCTGGTGGCTGCCCCGATGGCTCGACCGGCTCCTTCCCGACCTCGACATCGAAGGCGCAGGCCTGGAGCAGCCCGGCTCCCCGGACGCCGAAGGCGCCGAGCACGTCACGGAACCGGCGACCTGATGCACCGCGTCAATCAAGGCAGAACTCGTTGCCTTCCGGGTCGGCCATCACGATGTGCCCGGCGCCGAGCGGCGGCGCGGGCTCGTGCCGTCCCAGCCGGGTCGCGCCGCGGGTCGACGAGCCGCTCGGCCGCCGCCTCCAGCGCCGCCATCCGCGCGTCGCCCGCCAGCCCCGGCGCGGCCCGCACGTCCAGGTGCACGCGGTTCTTGGCCTGCTTGCCCTCCGGTACCCGCTGGAAGAACAGCCGCGGCCCGGCCCCCGCCGGGTCGACCGCCGCGGACGCGTCGTTGCGGTTCTCCGGCGGCACGCCCCACGCTTCGAGGGCCTGCTCCCAGGTGTCGAACCCCTTGGGCGGCTCCTGCACCCGGTATTCGAGGGCCTCGGCCCAGAACGCCGCGAGCGCGGCCGGGTCGGCGCAGTCGAACGTGATCTGGACGTCCATTCAGCTCGCCTCCCGGTGCGTGTGCGCGTACAGGTCGCGGAGCAGGCACACCTCGGACAGGTGGTGGATCATCTCGCGGTTGATGTGCAGGACGAGCCGCGCCATCGGGTCCGCCGCGTACGGGCCCTCCCCCTCCCCGCACGGACGGGCGAGGCCGGCTTCGCCGAGGGACTCGACCCCGGCCGTCCACGCGGCGTACTCCGCGTCGAGCCGGGCCAGCGCCCCGGCCGCCGTCTCCGGGTACTCGTACGACTCGTAGTCGACCGGCTTCCCGCCGAAGTGCGTGGCGTTGCGGGCCCCGAGCACGCCGACGAGCACGTGCCCGAGCCGCCACGCGATCGTCGTGACCGGCTCGGGTTCGGGGGCCGGGAACGCGAAGTCGATGGTCATCGCGCCGCCCCCCGCCTGGACCGGTGCCGTTCCCGTGCCCCGCGGACGCACGTTCCAGCAGTCCGGGACCGGCTCCCAGAAGTACTCGTCGTCGGTGAGGTCCGCCAGGCGATCGCGCAACTGGTTCGTCCAGTGCCAGGTGAGTTGATCGGTGAGCAGGGAATTCCATGTCAGGTCCGTCATGGAGAAGACTCTGCCCCCAATAGCGGACAGTATCGTTCCGCGATCGGTGGAACGATGGAGATATGACCGTGGAGGGAACGACCGAGCGGGTGCTGCGGCTCCTCGAACTGCTGCAGCGCCGGCCGTCCTGGACCGCCGCCGAACTCGCCGCCGAACTGGACGTCACCGACCGCTGCGTCCGCCGCGACGTCGAACGGCTGCGCGCGCTCGGCTACCCCGTCCACGCGACGGCGGGCGTCGGCGGCGGCTACCGGCTCGGCGCGGGCACCCGGCTCCCGCCCCTCCTCCTCGACGACGGGGAGGCGATCGCGACGGCGGTCTCGCTCCGCCTCGCGGCGGGCGGGACGGTCGCCGGTGCGGGCGAGGCGGCGCTGCGCGCCCTCACGAAACTCGACCAGGTGATGCCGCCCCGGCTGCGCGCCGAGGTCCGCGCCGTGCGCGGCGCCACCGACACGCTCGTCGGCCCCGGCGTCGAGGTCGACCCCGAACTGCTCGTCACCCTCGCGCGGGCCCGCCGCGACACCGTCCGGGTGCGGTTCCGGTACGCGGGCCGCCACGGCGACGAGCGCGAACGCACGGTCGAGCCGGTGCGGATGGTCGCCACCAGCCACCGCTGGTACCTGATGGCCTGGGACGTCGACCGCGACGACTGGCGCGTCTTCCGGCTCGACCGGATGCGCGACGTCACCGCGACGACCTGGCACTTCCGGCCGCGCGAGCACCCGGACCCCGTCGCCCACGTGCAGCGGTCGACGGCCGAGGCCCCGTACCGGCACCTCGCCCGCGTCCGGGTGCACGCCCCGCCCGGCCGGGTGCGGGAGCTGATCCCGCCGCAGGTCGGACGGATCGAGGACGACGGCGACGGCCGGTGCGTGCTCGTCGCGGGCGGCGACGACCTCGACTGGCTCGCCGTCCACATCGTCCGGCTGGGCTTCGCGGCGGAGATCCTCGATCCCCCGGAGCTGCGCGACGCCGCCGCGCAGCTCGCCCGCCGCCTCGCCGCGCTCGCCAGGGCATGATGGTGCCATGCGCGTCGACACCCCAGCTCGCCTCGGCGAAACCCGCCTGCCCGACGGACGCGTCCTCGGCTGGGCCGAGTGGGGCCCGCCGGACGGCGTCCCGGTCCTGCTGTGCCCCGGCGCCGCCACGAGCCGCCGTCTCGGTTTCGGCACGGACGTCGTGGACGCGCTGGGCGTGCGCCTGATCTCCGTCGACCGTCCGGGACTCGGCGTCTCGACGCCCGCCGCGGACGTTCGCCGCTTCGCCGACGACGTCCGCCGGGTCGTGCCGGACCGTCCGCGCATGGTCGGGAACTCGCAGGGCGCCCCCTTCGCCCTCGCGTGCGCCGCGGCGGGCGTCGTCTCCGCGCTGGCCGTGGTCTCCGGCGCGGACGAGGTCGCCGCCCCCGAGTTCGCCCCCGTGCTCCCCGCCGACCTGCGGCGCCTCGTGGAGAAGACCGCGTCCGACCCGTCCGCCGCCGAGAAACACTTCGCGACCCTCGACGCGGACGCGATGTGGAACATGGTGATGGCCGGAAGCCCCGCCTCCGACCTGGCCGTCTACCGGCACCCCGTGTTCGCGGACGCCTACCGGCGGGCCCTCGACGAAGGCTTCGCCCAGGGCGCGGACGGCTACGCCCGCGACACCGTCCTCGCCATGGGCCGCTGGCCGATCGCCCTCTCGGAGATCACCGTCCCCGTCGACCTCTGGTACGGCGCGGAGGACACGAGCCACTCGCCCGACAACGGCGCCTTCCTCGCCACCCGGATCCCCGGCGCCCACCGCCACGTGGTCCCCGACATCGGCGCGCCGTCCTCTGGACGAACGCCGAACGAATCCTTACCGTCCTCCTCGGGCGATGAGTTCCGGCCGGGTGACGTGTCTGTCCCGTTGAACCCGGCACGAGAAACCACGGAGGACACCATGACCACCGCGCCGTCCGGCCGCCCGCCCGTCGTCGACATGTCCGCCTGGCAGGCGGCGCGCGACGAACTCCTCGCCCGCGAGAAGGCCCACACCCGCGAGGGCGACGCCATCGCCGCCGCCCGCCGCCGCCTGCCGATGGTGGAGTTCGACGGGACGGTCGAGGTCGTCGGCCCCGACGGCCCCGTCCCGTTCCTCGACCTGTTCGAGGGCCGCGACGAACTCGTCGTCTACAAGCACATGTGGCACGACGGGGCACCCCACCAGGGGCAGTGCGAGGGCTGCACCACCACGGCCTGGCACGTGCACGACGCGTCCTACCTCACGCCCGCGGCGTCTCGTACGCCGTCCTGACCACGGGCGCGTGGGACGAGGTGGCCGCCTTCGTCGAGTTCATGGGATACACCCAGCCCTGGTACTCGGTACGCGACCTGGACGAGCCGGTCGGCGGCGACATGGGCTACATCACCTGCTTCCTGCGCGACGGCGACCGCACGTTCCTCACCTACTCCACGACGGGCCGCGGCAACGAGCGCGTCAACCCGTCCCTCGGCCTGCTCGACATGACGCCCTACGGGCGCGGCGAAGCGTGGGAGGACAACCCCGAGGGCCGCCCCGAAGGCGACGTCCCGTGCTGGTCGTGGCGCACGGACGCGAACGGCGACGCGACGTGGGGCCCCACGAGCCGTCCCGTCCCGCAGTGGACGCGCCCGGATGCGCCCCCGGTAACCACCCTCGGCCGCCGACCGTAGTGCGGGGACAGGCGCCTCATCGAGGTGTCGAACGGCGCCGCCCGGTCACAGGCCGATGTTGTTCTTGGCGCCCATATAGGACCCGGCGCCGGGGAAGCCCGCCCGGGCAAGCTCCACGAACCGCTCAGTGAATCCCACCCCCACCAGGTCCGAAAGCTTTACGAACTCCACGCCACGGATCGGCCGGGTATCGGCCCCGGCCACGACCTCCCCGACGGTGCCGCCGACGCGGCGGGCCTCGAAGGTGATGTGCACAACGTGCGTACCCCCGCCGGGCAGGGTGATCGCAGACATACAGCAGCCGACCGACGATGACGTCGACGCCGGTCTCCTCACGCATCTCCCGGACCAGGGCCTCGGCGAGGGACTCGCCCTCCTCGGCCTTCCCGCCCGGCAGAGACCAGGACCGGCCGGTGTCGGTGTCTTGATCGAGCAGCAGAATCCGGCGTCCTCGATCACGACCCCGGTCACACGAACGTTCACCCGCCGAACGTATCCCCGCAGGCAGCCCGACGACCGGCGAGCAGCCCCCACAGATCCTCGTCGACGCGTCGCCAGGTCAGGTCAGGTCAGGTCAGGTCAGGTCGTACCGACCGGCGACGACGTCGGCGTGGAACGACCGCCACGCCGCGACACCGAACGCGAGCTTCGGCCCGTCCGGGTCCTTGCTGTCACGCACGGCCGTCCCGCAACACCCGCACGCCCCCACCTCAACGCACGCTCCGCCGTTGTTGCTGTGGCGACTCTTACGCCAACCCGCGACCTCGACACAGTCAACACCACCCTGACCGCTGTGCGCACTTTTACGCCAAATGCCCACTGCAACGCACGTTGCATCGCTCCGCCAACTCAACTCATTGTTCAGTTCCACGACAAAACACCTCCGTTATATCTGGTCAGCTATCTCTGCGATCAACGAACGTGACTCATTGGGACCCAGCGCCCGAGCACGTAGTTGGTTGAACAACTGAGTGTATGTCGCAATCTCTGTTGGTTTTTCCAAGTAGATATTACCCAGAGGCAGTTCCACATAGACAACGTCCGGGTCGAGTTGTTCCGGGAAGCCAAGGATGGTGAACCCGCCGTTGGCGATCGCCGGATGGGCTCCCGCCTCGAAGGCCAGGACCTGAATCTCTACGTTCTCTCTACGAGACAGAGCGACCAGGTGATGCAGTTGCTCGCGCATCACCTTGGAACCGCCCACCCGCCGCCGGAGTACGTCCTCGTTGAGAACGCACCAAGTCTTCAGCGGGTCGTCTCCCTCCAGACGCACCCATCTCTTCTTGCGCACCTCCAGCATGCGCTCGGCCTCTTCTTCGGAATAAGCCTTCAGTTCGGCATCGATAAGGGCGCGAACGTAGGGACTTGTCTGCAGGAGCCCGGGGACCACATCGAGACTGTATTGCTGGACCGTGGCGACCTCCTCCTCCAGGCCCGTGTAGGAGCTGATGGCGTCCGGAAGGTCGTAATGCTGCCACCAGCCCTTGATCCTGCACTGACGGGCGAGCGCCACCAACTCGTCCGTCTCCTTGTCTCCAAGCTCGTAGAACTTGCAGAGCATCGCGATGTCGCCGGGCTTGGGGTTGTGCGCGGCGGCCTCGATTCGGCTGATGGTGACGGGGCTGATGCTCGCGAACTTCGCAGCCTCCTCCCTCGTCTTCTTCGCCTCCTTGCGGAGTTGGCGCAGGATCGCCGCCAGGCGCCGACGCCGCACCGTGGGGCTCGTCCGCCTTGTCGCCATCGCAACCTCCCGAGGGATTTGTCCGCCAACTGACCATCGATTTTTTGAACTAGGTCACTCGAATCGCTTGCCAGTGCATTGCCGGTCACGCACACTCTGAGTTTAGCGACGGTATACGCGGCGTGTCCGGCGCTTTGGGGATCAGGTGGACACGCCGTGCCCGAACGAGGGGAGCGGGGACATGGGGCTGGCAGGCAGGCGTCGCCCGGCCGGGACGAGCGGACGGACGGGCCCGGTGAACGCACGCGAAGGATCGTCCGCTGCAAGCACCGCAAGACGTCCACCACACGGGACCGTGCGGCTCGCGGCGGAACTGGAGAACGTCGCGGTCGGACGGCGATGGCTGCAAGGCAGACTCGAGAACGACGGCGTCGGCCAATCGGCCATCGCGGATCTGCTCCAGTCGCTCTCGGAAGCGCTCACGAACGCGATCCTCTACGGGGACGGGCTGCACGTCGGCATCGAGTACGAGGTCAACGGGGATTCGGCAAGGGTGTCCGTCGTCAACGGCATCCGGGACGGTGCGGAACCTCAACGCCGGGGGCCTGCGGCACCGGACGCCGAGAGCGGTCGCGGGCTCGACCTCGTGGAAGCGTTCAGCGACCGGTGGGGAACCGCGACGTCCGACACCGAGGTCAAGGTGTGGTTCGAGGTGAAGCTCCCGTGAACACCCACACGCACACACCACCGAGGCAATCGCCGCGAAGCCACCGGGGACCGTCCGACCGATACGCGCTCGGCATCGTGCACGGCGCGTTCATCGGAACCGGAATGTGCATCATCTTCATGATCCTCGCCGTCGCCGCGATGCTGCTTTAGGCGGCTCCCCTCGCCCTAACGCCTCCGCGCTCCGCGCTACGGGTAAATCTGCTCGATCCGGTCGCGCTTGGTGTACATGTCCCAGTAGTGCTCGGCGAGGTCGTCGGGGTCGACGACGGGAAACTCCGAGGCCGTCCCCTCGCCGGTTCCGGCTTGAGCGACGAGTGCGCTCAACTCGCTGCGGGCGATCATCGCCCCGACGGAGAGAGTCCCGGCGTAGATGCCCGCGTCGGCCAGCTCACCGTGAAGTGAGTACAGGTAGTTGCGGGCGGCGGCTCCGAGGGGCGCCAGGCCGCTGAGCCGGGGCATGGGGTGGACGGCCGTGACGCCGGTGGTCAGCAGGAACGCGCCGTCTCCCCGCTCGGTCCACTCCGGCAGGACCGCCCGAACCACCTCCACGGGCGTCAGCAAGAACATCGGGAGGCCCTCCTCCAGGACGGCGGCGTCCGTCTCGGCGGCCGGGGTGAAGTTCTGCTCGGTGCCGAACGGCCCGTACTCGATCACGTCGATGCGGCCGAAACGGTCGCGGATGCTCGCGATCAGCGCCGGCACCTCGGCGGGCCGGGACAGGTCGGCGGTGAAACCGGCCGCCTCGACGCCGTCCTCCGCCAGTCGCTCGACGAGGGCGTCCAAGCGCTCTCGTCGGCGCGCGACCAGCGCGACACGGAAGCCTTCACGGCCGAAGCGGCGGGCGACGGACGCCCCGAGACCGGTCCCGGCACCGAAGACGGCGATCACTTTCGACATGCGGGGATGCTCCTCACTCACTCAACTTGACCATGGGGTCAACTTACATTTCGACGGTAGCATGCAGATTGACCGTGGGGTCAAGTTCTGTGGACGGACGGGACGCGCCGGGCCGGACGCCCAGCCGAAACCAAGGAGGAACCAGCCGATGCGGGCCGACGCGCAGCGGAACGCGGAGAAGCTGCGAGCAGCCGCCGCCGAGCTCTTCCAGGAGCGCGGCCTGCAAGTACCGCTGAAGGAGATCGCCCGGCGGGCGGGCGTGAGCCACGGCACCCTCTACAACCTCTTCGGCACGCGCGAAGCGCTCATCGACGAGGTCGTGACCGATCGTGCGGCGAGCCGCCTGGACGAGGTCGCACGGCACGCCCTGTCCTTCGAGGACCCCTGGGAGGGATTCGCCTTCTACGTCGAGAGACTCTGCGAACTCCAGGCCACCGACCCCGCCGTCGCCGACGTGGTCGGCGGCCGTTATCCGGGCGCGGAGCGCCTCATGACCGTATGCGAACGGACCATGGACGCCGCACAACGCATCGTCCGGCGGGCCCGGGAGTCCGGCGCCCTGCGCCCCGACTTCACCAACGCGGACCTGGTGTTCGCCTTCGCCTCCAACGCCCTGCTGGCCCGCGCGACCGCCGAGGCCGCCCCGGACGCCTGGCGCCGCCAAGCCGCCTTCCTCCTCGACGGCCTGCGCACCGAGGCCGCCCGCCGCCCCCTGCCCGCGAGCGAACCGCCCCAACAGCACGTCCACGACGCCTTGGCCAACCTCGGCAACGTGACATAAGGCCGCGCCGACGAGCAGGCACGCGTGAGGCCCGCACCGGCTCGGTGCGGGCCTCGGCTCAGCGAAGGGTCAGGCCTTGATGGACGGATCGTCGAGCTTGTTCATCGAATGTGCGGGATCGGAATCCGCGTTCCCTGGCGAGCTTGGGGCCGTGGGCGCCGGTGCGGGGCCGCCGCCCTGCGGCGGCGCTCCGCCGGAGCCGCCCCCGTCGATGGTGTTGGACGACCCGCCCGAAGGCGGAGCGCTCGGCGCGGGCGCTGGCGCGCTGGGCGCCGGGGCGTCACCACCGCCGTCGCTCAGCCCGTGACCACCGTCGTGGTTATCCGGCCGCTCGTTCCCGGAGTTCTCTTCCGCCTCCTTCTGGCGCCGGTACTCCCGGCCCTCCTCGATCATCTCCATGCGCTTCTCGTGCCCGCTCGGCCCGTCGTCGTCCTCCTTTTCCTCCTCCTCCCGATCCGGTTCCTCCGCCGGAGCAGGGGCGGACGCCGGGGCACGGCGCGGCTCGTCGCGCAGCAGCAGGTCGAGGTTCTGGCCTTCCTCGCCCACCTTGTAGCGGTAGAGCGCGTCGGTCGTATGGGTGTTGGCCCAGTCCTGCGGGGTCATCACCCCGAACCTGGTCCTGCCGTCATCCGGAGCGGGCGGCGTCGTCTGCTGCGGCAGCGGCGGATTCAAGACCTCCTCCGCAAGGTCCCTCAACTCGGGGACGAAGTAGTCCTCGATGAACCGCTCGGAGTTGAACCCCAGGAACTGCCCGAAGTCACGCTTGCGCCGCTCGACCCACGACAGCTCCTGGAACCGGTCGTACTCCTCGGCGAACTGGCGCGCGAACTCCGGATCCTCCGCGATCTTCTGCGCCGCCCAGTTCAAGTTCTGAGAGAGCGCTCTGCCGTACAACTCCTCCAACCCCAGAGTCGCGACCTCGGCCGCGATGTTGCGACCCCGCAACGGCGACTTGCCCGTCACCCCCGGAACCTTGTCCGGCGTGAACTTCGGCGTCTCCACCTTCGGCTTCACCGGCTGCTGCGGCGGACGATCCGGCATCGGCGGTTCCCGCTTCACGATCGGTCCCGTCTCGTCCCACTCGGGAGCCGGTCCCGGCTTGGGGGTTCCGAGCGGCGGGCGGGACGGGACGGGCGCGGGCAGGGTACGCACCGGCCCGCCGGTCGCGGGCACGGGCGAGGGCGCGGGCCGCGGCCGCGGTCGGCGACCGCCTCCGCCCGGACGGGTGCCCGACGGACGTCCGGTCCCGGGACGGGTGTCCGACGGGCGCGAGGGCTCGGACCGGCCACCGGACGGGCGCGACTGTCCGGCCGGGGCAGGCGTCCGGGGACGCTCCAGCACCCGTCCGGGCAGGTCAGGACCGGACGGACGGCCCGGCACGGGCCGCACGCGCGGCTGCTCCCGAGGCGTGGGCGTCCCGGGCACGGTCGGCCCCGGACGAACCGCCGGGAACGCCGGAGGAACACGGAACGGGTCATCCTCGGCATCGTCGGACGGCTCCTCACCCGGCCCCTCGGGCGTCCCCGGACTCTCGGGCGCTTCGGGGTCGCCGGGCAGAACCGGCGCGTCAGGCTGCTCGGGGTCGCCCGGTAGACCGGGCCCCTCGGGACCCTCGGGTTCCCCGGGCAGGTTCGGCTCGGGATCGGCCGGTAGGCCGGGACCTTCAGGAGTCCGCGGAGTCTCGGGCGCTGTGGGATCACCCGGCAGGTTCGGCGTCTCGGGCTGCTCGGGCCCCTCGGGCGTCACCGGCTCAGGCAACGGAACCGGGAACGGGTGGCCTGGCGTGGCGGGCCCACCCGGGCCGTCCGGCTGCGCGGGCGGGTCCACCGGCTCCTCACCCCCGGGGACATCCGGCCGGGGAAGGTCGCGCTGCGGAACCTCGGGGCGGGGAAGATCGCGCTGGGAACCCTCGGACTGGGGAACCTCTGGCTGGGGGGCGACCGGAGAGTTCGGCGGCTCGATCGTCCGCCCGGCCTCGATCTGGTTCGGCGCACTCTGGCCGCCCTGGCCTTCGCTACCCGCCTCGCCGCCTTGCCCCTCGGTACCGGCCTCGCCGCCTTGCCCCTCGGTACCGGCCTCGCCGCCGTCTTCGCCCTGCCCCTGCTGTCCTTCCTGCCCGTTGCCGTTCTCCAACTCCTCCAAGCCGGGCCAGAGGCCCGTCTCGATCTCCTTCGCCTGCGCCAAGCGAAGCTCCGCCTTGGCCAGGAGGCGTTCCAGCTTGGCGGCCGCGGCCGCATCGCCGCGCGCCCTGGCCTCGTCCAGCTTCCCTCGAAGCTCCTCGACACGTTGCGCGATCTTCTTCACTTCATTCCGGTTGCCACCCGGTGTCTCGAGCCATGCCTGCCAAGCCGCGTAGCTGAGCTCAGCGGCGAGCTTGGCGTAGCCGGGGGCGGTGTACCACTGAGGGTCGGGAAAGGTGTTCCAACCGCTTTTCTGGTTCTTGTCCCACGAACGTTCGAGCGTCTTCTCGGCCGTCTTCTTCCAGACATAGCCGGGCTCGGTCGGAGCTTGGCTGGAGGAGAGCCACATCTGGAAGCGAGTGTTCAAGTACCGGGCCCAGACGCCCGGGTTCCACACCGGACCGAGCCGTCGCGCCCGGCCGTCTCCCTCGTCCTCTGGGGTGGCCGGCCCGCCGGGCGGTCCCGACGGCGGCGGGTTGGTGCCCGGCTGCGGGACGTCCGGCCTGGACGGACGCGTCGGCTGCGGCGTCCCCGGCGTGTTCGGCACCTGCCCGGGCGGATTCCCGGGCCCGCCCGGGTTCGCCGGAGCGCCTGGACCGGACGGCGGGGCCTGACCGGTGCCGGGGCTCGACGGCGCGCCGGGGCCGGTCCTGGACGGCGGCGCCGGGTTCGGCTTCGGCGCCGTCGGGTTCGGCTTAGGGTCCGGTGCCGGGCGGCGGTCCGTCGGCGGCCGGACGACCCGGTCCGGTGGCACGATCGGGGGCTGGTCGGGGGTGCTCTCGTCCGGCCGCTCCGCCGACGGCCGCGGCTCGCTCCGTCGGCGCGGCTCGGTCCGCCGGCTCTCCGGGCGCTGCTTCGGCGTCTCGGGCCGGGCCTCCGGAGCGGGGCGCCGCGGCTGGGCGTACTGCCCGCCGAACCGCTCCCGCATCTCCTGGACCTGTCGCCGGATGTCCGTCGGATCGAATCCGGGCACCGTCGTCCCGGTGTCGTTCGGGTCGCAGTCCAACCGGTTGTAGTCGGTGCTGTAGGGCGGGCACCGCTGCCACGGCTCCGTGCCCGGCACCGCCGCGTGGGCGGGCGCGGCCGTCAGGGCGTCGTAGGCGAGGCCGCCCGCGGTGGCGAAGAGGAGTCCCCCCGCCAGGGTGAGACCCGCTCGCATCGAGTGCTTCATGCCTTCGACACCAGCCGTCCGGCGAGGTGTCCGGCAACGAACCGAACACTCCGGACACCCTCTGCGGCCAGATGTCATCCCACGCCGGGCTCCCGTTCACCGTCGCGTCACCTGGCGTCGCCCCGACCGCCACCCAGAGGGGCCTCCGGGGAGAGCCCCGGCCCGTTCCAAGGGTTCCGGTCACCCTTCCCCGGACGCTCCTGACCCCCGCCCTCCCCGCCGCCCCCATGAACCACCCCTGACCTGGCCGGACACCACCGGACACCGATCCGGACGCCTGGCGGCCGCTCGTCAGGTGCGGGCGTCGTAGGCGCGCCGAGCCGCCAGCAGATCGGGGACGGCTCGGCGGGCCCAGTCCGCGAGCGCCTCCAAGGGATCGCGGATCTGGTCGGCCAGCGGGGTGAGCGCGTACTCCACGCTCGGCGGCGCGGTCGGGTGAACGGTTCGGGTGATCAGGCCGTTGCGTTCGAGGTTGCGGAGGTTGAGGGTCAGCATCCGGCGGCTGACGCCCGCGATGGCACGTTCGAGCTGGGTGAATCTTCGAGGCCCCTCACCCAGCTCGACGAGGATCTGGATGCACCACAACGTGCTGGCGGCGTCCCACACGGTGATCGCCATCGATCCGCTGGGGCTGGGCGCCAGTGACGCGCCCCATGACCGCGCGGCCTACGCGGTCGAGCGGCGGGCCGAGTACGTCGTCGCCGTCCGACGCCCCGACGCGGTGCTCCCCCGAGTACTGCCGTTCCTGAGCGACCGGTAGCGACCGGTGGCGACTAGCTTCGTACCGATGCGGTCGTTCGCGGGTGCGGCGCGGACGCCACGTGGGGCAGGGCGTGATCCCACCACCAGGCGATCTGCGGGTGGGGCGGCGGGGTGTGGTCGTCGGAGTCCCACACCAGGGGCGTGTCGCTAAGCTCCAGGATGTCGCCGGGCAGGTCGGGCAGGTGGTAGCGGGCGCTGGTGGCGGTGAAGTGCAGCGTCGCGGGGATCCACTGCGGGAGCTCGGCGGCGTACCGGACGACTTCGGGCCGCGGATCCGCGAGCAGCCGCCGCTGCAGGCGCAGCGCCAGGCACACCGTGCGCTCGTACAGCTCGTAGGCCGCGGCATTGGTCCGGTCGTCCGGCAGGCCGTCGTCGCGGCCGAGCGCGGCCATGATGTTGATGTGCTTCTGGACGGGCGCTTCTTTCAGCGCGCTGACCATGTCGTTGAAGAACGAGCACGCCAGCAGCACCGCCTCGCTGAATGCCTGTACCGGCGGTTCGCTCAGCTGCCGGGAGCCCATCGGGTAGCCGCCGCCCGGGCCGGTCATCGCGGCCAGGACCGTCATGCCCATCTTGGCCTTCCGCATCCGGATGAACTCCCCGACGCCGGGCCGCGCCTGCCGGTGCTGCATCACCCGTTTCCAGAGCTCACCGGTGATCCAGTAGTTGTTGGTCTCCACGAAGGCCGCCCGCCCCGCCGGTGACATGCAGCGGCTCAGCAGGTCGCGGGAGGCCCGGGCGCCCCGGACCCATCGGTCCTCGGCGATGGGCGCTTCGGTGGAGGCGTTCAGGGCGAACGCGACCTCGGCGATGTGGGCGGCCAGCGCCGCGGGGTCGTCCGCGAGGGTGTCCAGGTGGTCGTCCCAGGCGAACGTCCAGTAGCAGTAGGCGGTGAACGCCTTGACGAACTCTTCGGACGTGAACGGCATGGCGGCGGCGATGGCCAGCCCGACGTTCATCCGCGCGGCCGCGCTGTCGCCCGTGAACAGATCGTGCCGGACGGCCCATTCAACCCCGAAGGCGTCCACCGGTTCGGCGCCCGCCGGGTGCATTTTCAATGCCACCGGACAAAACACTTTAATCTCGCCCATCGCAATTCGCCCCCTCGGCGATCCGCGGGTCGACTACTTACAGTCAACAAATACTACAGCGTGTATTGACGCATGTCACCGTCCCCCAGATACCGACCCAACCCTGCCCTGACCAGCCAAGACGGAGCAGATGCACTTACCCGGCAGGTGGTCGTGCACTGTCGCGCTGATACAGGTCTATTACTCTCCGTTTCGATTCAACTACTCTCAGTCATGGAATGCTGAGTCGTGTCCGACGCGTCGGGTCCGAAACCGAGTGCGGGTGGCCTGGCGGGCATGAGAGAGGAACGCCAGTGACTTTTCCTGCGACGGTAGGCGAAGAGGAGCGCCCGGCTCGGCGTCCGCAGGTACCTGACGATCTCGTGACGTCCGGGGTGCGGACGGCGGTGGACCGGTTGGCTCCGCGAGTGCGCGGAATAGTGGCCTACCACCTGGGGTGGCAGGACGTGGCCGGGCACCCGGTGACGGCGGACGGCGGAAAGGGCATACGGGCCCGCCTGGTGCGGCTGGCGTGCGAGGCGGTGGGCGGGACGGCGGAGCAGGCGGTACCGGCCGCGGTGGCGGTGGAGCTGGCGCACAACGCGTCCCTGGTCCATGACGACGTGATCGACGGTGACGAACTGCGCCGTGGGCGTCCGGCGGTGTGGGCGGTGTTCGGCGTCCCGGCGGCGATCCTCGCCGGGGACGCGCTGTTCTTCCTGGCCACCGAGGTGCTGGCCGAGCGGCCGCCGCCATTGGGCGGCGCGGGCGTGTGCGTGCTCGCGGGGGCGATCCAGCAGCTCATCGAGGGCGAGCACTCCGACAGCGAGGCCGAGGAGCGGCCCGGCGGCACGCTGCTGGAGGCCGAAGAGCGGGCCGCGGCCAAAACCGCCGCGCTGACCGCGGCGGCGGGTGCGCTGGGCGCGCTCGCCGCCGGTGCCGAGGCCGACCGGATCGAGGGGATGCGGGCCTACGGCCTGCATCTGGGCCTGGCGTTCCAGTTCATCGATGACCTGCTGGGCATCTGGGGCGATCCGGCCCGGACCGGGAAGCCGGTCGGATCCGACCTGGCGTCCCGGAAGAAGTCGCTGCCGGTCGTGTACGCGCTGGCCTCCCCGACGCCCGCCGGACGGGCGCTGGCCGAACTGTACGAGACGCCGCGGACGTCACCGGCGACGACCTCGTCCGGGCCGCCGGTCTGGTGCAGGAGGCGGGCGGCCGCAGCTGGGCGGCGGCGAACGCCGAACACCACATCGGCGTGGCGCTGGAGCACCTGCGGCTGGTCACGCCGGACCACGCCGCCGAACAGGCCCTGACCACGCTGGCCCGGCAGGTCGTCGCCCGCACCCGCTGACCGGCCCCGCACACCTCGACCCGATGGGAAGGAGCACGATGCAGCAGGCCACGATCCGCCGGACGGTCGGTGCCGGGAGAGCCCGGTGAGCGCGGAGCCGACGGCGGCCGGAGCCGTCCCCAACATTCCGGTGGCGCCCGGGGCGCTGCCGGTGCTGGGGCACCTGCTGCCCGCGCTGCGCGACCCCTGGGCGTTCCTGAAGTCGCTGCCCGCGCACGGCGATCTGGTGCACATCAAGGCCGGGCCGCTCACGGCGGTGGTCGTCTGCGATCCGTACCTGACCCGCCAGGTGCTCGTCAACGACGCCACCTTCGACAAGGGCGGCCTGCTGTTCGAGCGCGGCCGCGAGGTCGGCGGCAACGGGCTGGGGAGCTGCGTCCACGCCGAGCATCGGCGGCAGCGGCGGCTGGCGCAGCCCGCCTTCCACCGCGACATGCTCCCCGGTTACACGGGCACCATGACCGCCACCATCGACGAGGTCACCGCCTCCTGGCGGCACGGCCAGGTCATCGACCTGGTGGCGGAGACGATGCAAGCCGCGTCCACCATCGTGATGAGGACGCTGTTCTCCGACTCCCTCCCGCCCACGGTGATGCAGCAGGCGCTGGACGACGTCACCACCATTCTCCAGGGCGTCCTGCGCCGCACGGTGATACCGCCGCCCGTGGACCGGGCGCTGGGCTGGCTGCCCGCCGGAGGCGCCCGCCGCTACGCCCGGGCCCGCGACCGGCTGCGCCGCACCCTCGGCACGGTGATCGCGCAGCGCCGGACCGCGCACGGCCCCGGCCCCGGCCGTCCGGTCGCGGACGAGCGCAAGGACCTGCTCGCGGCGCTGCTGGCCGCGCGCGACACCGAAGGCGACGGCAGCGGCCTGTCCGACGACGAGATCGTCGACCACGCCGTCACCTTCTTCGGCGCCGGTGTCGAGACGACCGCGGCCACGCTCGCCTGGGCGCTGCACCTGCTCGGGGGGCATCCCGAGGTCGCACGGCGGCTGCGCGCCGAGGTCGACGCCGTCCTGGACGGCCGGACGGCGACCCACGAAGACCTGCCCGCTCTCGACCTGACCGGCCGCGTCATCACCGAAACCCTGCGGCTGAAGTCGCCCGCGTGGCTGCTGACCCGCAGCGTCACCGCCGACGCCCGGCTGGGGACGCACGTGCTGCCCGCCGGTACCACCGTCGTCTTCAGCCCCTACCTGATCCATCACCGGAGCGACCTGTTCCCGCGCCCGGACCGCTTCGACCCCGACCGGTGGCTGCCCGAACGATCCGCCGCCATCCCCCGGCAGGCGTTCATCCCCTTCGGCATGGGCGCCCGCAAATGCATCGGCGACCAGTTCGCCCTCCACCAGGCGTCCATCTTTCTCGCCACGATCACCGCCCGCTGGCGGCTGGAACCCGTCCACCGGACGGTGCGGCCCGTGCGGGCCGTCGCGATGCGGCCGGGCCGCCTCCCGATGCGTGTCCTGAGCCGGTCGACGAACCCCAGCGAGGAGAGCCATGAGTGAGCTGCGCCCGGACGTGGGCGCCCATCGGGGCGAATCGGTGCGGTTCCCGGCGTTGCCGCTGCCGGCGCTGCTGCGGCGGCGCGCGCGGGAATGCCCCGCCGATGTCGCGGTGCGGGACGCCGAAACGCGGCTCACCTACGCCGAACTCGTCGACGGGGCCCATCGCCTCGCCGCCCGTCTGGGCGACGCGGGGGTGGCGCCGGGCGACCGCGTCATGTCCGCCCTGCCCCGCGGCGTGCCCGGGGTGCTGGCGCAGGTGGCGGTCCTCGCCGCGGGCGCCGTCCACGTGCCGGTCGACGCCGAATACCCGGCGGGGCTGCTGCACCGGATGACGTCCGCGCTCGGCGTCCGCTGCGTGCTCGGGCTACGGGAGCAGGACCTGCCCGCCGGACCGCACCGGATCGATCTCGACGATCCGGAGTCGGCGGCGAGGATCGCGGCACTGCCCGCGACGCCCCCCGACCGGGACCCGCCGCTCGACGCCACGGCCTTCGTGCTGCACACGTCCGGGACCTCCGGCCGTCCCAAGGCGGTGGCGCTCTCCCACGCCGCCTACAGCAACTCGATGCAGGCGTTCGGGCACCGCTATCCCGGTCCGGTCGGCACCTCGGTCACCAGCGCCCCGCCGACCTTCGACGCCTTCATCGGCTCGCTGTGGTGGACGCTGCTGGCCGGAGGCACGGTGCGGCTGCTGCCGCCCGCCCCGGGCGCGGCGATCGAGGAGCTGATCTCGGCGCTGTCGGTCGAGGACGTCGCCCAAGCCTGTCTGACCCCGTCCCTGTACCGCACCGTCCTGCCCGCGGTCGGCGCCCCCTCACCGACCCTGCGGCAGGTGATCCTGGTGGGCGAGGCGTGCGGCCGTGAACTGGTCGCCGATCACCATCTGCGCATGCCCGGCGTCGAGCTGATCAGCCAGTACGGTCCCGCCGAAGCCGCCGTGTGGTGCACGTCGGCGACGCTGGGCCCGGGCGACGAGGTGACGGTCGGGACGGCGATCGCCAACACCGAGCTGCTCGTGCTGGACGACGGGGGCGCCGCCGTACCCGACGGCCGGCCCGGCGAGGTGTGCGTGGCGGGACCGAATCTCGGCGAGGGCTATCTCGGCGACCCCGAACTCACCCGCGACCGCTTCGTCCCGCACCCGTCCGCCGCGGGCGGGCGCGTCTACCGGACCGGCGACCTCGGCCGATGGCGCCCCGACGGGCGGCTGGAACTGCACGGCCGGATCGATCAGCAGGTCAAGGTCCGGGGCCTTCGGGTCGAGCCGGAGGGCGTCGCCGCGGTGCTGCGCGACGTCGCCGGAGTCCGCGACGCCGTGGTCGTGCAGCGCACCGGACGGCTGATCGCCTACGTGGTGCCCGAGCGGGACGAGCGGGACGAGCAGGACGCGGCCGCGCGGCTGCTGCCCGCGCTGCGCGAACGGGCGGCGGAGCGGCTGCCCGCCCACGAACGTCCCGCCGCCTGCGTCATCGTCGCGGACCTGCCGGTCACCCGGCACGGCAAACTCGACGCGTCGGCGCTGCCCGCGCCGCCCGCCGCCCGTCCCGAACTGAGCACCCCCTACGTGCGTCCGGTGTCGGAGACGGAGCGGGCCGTGGCGCTGGTGATCGCCGAACTCCTGCGGATCGACGAGGTCGGGGCGCACGACGACTTCGTCGAGCTGGGCGGGGACTCGCTGCGGGCGGTGTGGCTCGCCGGGCGGCTGAGCGAACGGTTCGGCGCCGACCTCGGGACCCGGGCGGTGTTCGACGCGCCGACGGCGGCGCGGCTGGCCGCCCTGATCACCGCCCGGGGCCCGCGGCACCGGCCCGCGACCGCCGCACCCGGCGGCGTCCAGGCGCCGCCGGGTGCGGGCAGGCTGCCGCTCAGCCCCGCGCAGGTGTTCGCTCAGGCGAACGACCCCGCCCGCAGTTCCGGGCCGCTGTTCCTCCTGGAGACGCGCCACCTCGTCCGCGGGCCGCTGGACCGCGCCGCGCTGGCCGAGGCCGTGGACCAGACGGTGGCCGCGCAGGCCGGGCTGCGCGTCGGCGTGCGCCTGACCGGAACCCCGCAGGACGCCCACCAGGTCGTCTGCCCGCCGCCCACCGGGGTTCTGCGGGTACTCGAAGCGCGGGGGAGCGACCCCGCTTCGGTGCTCGCCGCGCACCAGTCGGCCGAACCGCTGAACGTGCCGGACGGCAGGGTCTTCGCCGCCGACCTGGTGCGCGTGACCGACGACGAACATCTGCTGGCGCTGCGCCTGCACCACCTCGTCGGCGACGCGGTCTCGGTCGGCATCCTCGAACAGGAGATCGGCCGCCGCTACGCCGCCGTCCGCGCGGGGAAACGGCCCGTCGTCCCGCCGTCGGACTACGCCGCGCTGGTCGCCCCCGCACCGTCCGTCCCCCGGCCGGAGGACACGCGGTTCTGGAGCGAGCGGGTCGCCGGATGCGGGCCGGTCGCGCTCATTCCCGCCGAGGTGCAAGGCGGGACCGCCGATTCCGGCAGGCGGGTGCGGAGCGTGCTGGTCCCGGCCGAACCGGCCCGGGCGTTCCTGCGCATGGCGCGGGCCCGGCGGCTCACCTTCGCCAGTGCCCTGTACGCGCCGCTGTGCGCGATCGTCGCCGCCGACACCGGCGATCCGGACACCCGGCTGCTGGTCGCGACGTCCCTGCGTTCCGAGCCGCTGGCGCACACCATCGGCTGGGTGACCGATCTGGTGCTGGTCCGCCACCGGACGCGCCCCGGACGGCCGGTGCCGCAGGCGCTCGACGACGCCCACCGGGACCTGCACGAGGCGCTGCGGCACGACAGCGTGTCGCTGTTCCGTCCCGGCACGCTGCCGCCCGAGATGGGCCTTCTACTGGCTCGTTCACAGTTCGTCACCTTCGACGTCCTGCCGCCCGTGACCGGGCTGAACCTGGACGGATGCTCGATCCTGCGCCAGGACATGCACACCGAGGGGTTCCAGGGAACCTACGACTTCCCCGGCCAGCTCATCGTCATGGCCAGGCAGGAGGACGACCGGATCCGGCTGATCGCCGCGTACGACTCCTCCTTCGCCCCCGACTCCTACGTGCGCGGCCTGCTGGAGCGGCTGCGGCACATCGTCGCGGCCTGCGGGCGGCCCGGTTCCCCGCCGCTCGACGAGCTCACCGAGCCCTGGCCGTTCGCCGCCCAGGAGACCAGCGGCTCCGCCCCGCGGGGCTGAGCCGCGGCCTCGCCCTCTCGCCACGCCGAAGGACGGAACTCATGACGGGGGAAGATCAGGACGTCGCGCCGACGGTGGCGTTCTCGGTGCACGACCGGGTCCAGCAGTGGCTGGCCGGGCAGGGCCCCGACGAGTCGCACATGCACATCGGGATGCTGCTGCGGCTGCGGGGCCCGGCGCCGACGCCGCCGGAGCTGCGCGAACTGCTGGCCGCGCGGGCCGCGTCCGCGCCCGTCCTGGCCTACCGGCCCGACTGGCGCGAGCGGCGCTGGACGCCCGATCCGGGCTTCGACATCGCGGCCCACCTGCACGAGCGGAAACTGCCCGAAGGCGCCGACGTCCTCGCGGCCGCCACGGCGCGGATGCGGCGCCCGCTGCCGGACCGGCGCCCGCTATGGGACCTGACGCTCCTGCACGGCCACCGGCCGGACGAGCACCTCCTCCTCTACCGCAACCACCACGCCTTCCAGGACGGGATGGCCATGACCGCCACCCTGGAGGCGCTGTTCGGCCGACGGCGGCTGGGGACACCGCGTCACGTCCCCTACCAAGCCGCGCAACGCGCACGGAGCACGCGGGCGCCCGGCGAGCCGCGCTGGGACCCGGGGGTGTCGCTGCGCCGCGCCCCCGCGTGGACGCCCGTCAGCGGGCCGCTCACCGGCCGCCGGGTGCTGCACGCCGTCGCTCTGGACGCGGACCTGCTGCGGGCCACGACGTCCGCCACCGGCGCCAGCCTCAACCAGGTGTGCCTGGCGGCCCTCACCGCGGCACTGCGAACCTGGTCCTTGCCGGACTGGACGTCGCCCACCGCGGGAACCGCGACCGGCCGCCGGGGCCGGACGCTGCCCGTCGGCATCCCGGTGAACCTGCGCCCGGCCGACCGCGCGGGCGCCCTGGGCAACCATCTCGGGGGGCTGCCCATCGGCCTGCCGTGCGGCGATCCCGACCCGCTGCGGCAGTTGCGCGGCGTGACCGAGCAGACCGCCGCCCGGCGCATGCTGCGTCACCGCGACCGCGGCCGGGCCCACTTCCACCGCGTCCCGTACCCGCTGCTCCGCGCGATGTGCTCCTGGGGCGCCGATCCTCGCCGCTTGGCCACCACCGTCACCACCGTCCGGGTCGCGCCGGGACTGGCCGTGGGCGGGGCGCCGGTCGTCGAAATGATCCCCTATCCGAACCTGGTCCCCCGGCAGCGCCTGATGGTGGCCATGACGCAGTACGGCGGCGGGGTCACCGCCTCGGTCCTGGCCGACGCCGGTGTGCCCGACCTACCGGCGCTGCACACCGCCTGGCAGCGGGCGGTGACCGACCTGTACGCCGCCACGAACAGCGAGCGGCCCGCACACCGCTGACCCCTCGCCGCGCCCCGCGCCGTCCCCGGGTTCCACGGTCATTCGTCCGAGGCGGCGGTGTCGGTGAGGTCGCCGAGGAGGTCTGCGAACGCCATGGCGCGGGGGGTGTGCCCGCTGGTGGGCCACAGGAGCCCGTACTCGATGGGCGGCGCGTCCCGGAAGGGGACGAAGGCGATGCCGGGCCAGCCGAAGTAGCGCGCTCCGCGCGCGGAGACCGGGAAGGCGCCGAGACCGGCGGCGACCAGGGAGAGCACCTCGGCCCAGTAGGTGAAGACCGGCCCGCGGCGGATGGCGCGGCCGGACGGGGTGTGGGTGGGCAGGTGGACGGCCGCCATGTAGTCCGGGAAGCTCCCGCCCGGGGTCATCAGCGGGACGTCGACGAGGTCCTCCATCGACATGTTCTCCCGCCGGGCGAGGGGGTGGTCGGCGGGGACGAGCAGGGCCCGCTGCTCGGACAGGATGGTGGGGCCGACGGTGATGCCGGGCTCGGCGACGGGGAGTTCGCTGAGCTGCAGGTCGAGGTCGCCCCGGCGCAGCGAGCCGTGCGGGTCGCTGAGCTGGATCTCCTGGATCTGGACGGTGCAGTCGGCATAGCGGTCGCGGAACGTCCGGGCCGCCTTGAGGAGCAGGTCGGCGCACCAGGGGGTGGAGTAGCCGACCCGCAGGGTGCCGGTGATGCCGCGCGCCTCGGCGACGGCCCGGTCCACGGCCTGCTGGATCTGCCGGTGCGCCGGCAGCAGGTCGTCGCGGAGCCGTTCGCCCAGCGGGGTGAGGCGGACGGTGCGGGAGGTGCGGGCGAACAGCGGCGCGCCGACGCGGCGTTCGGTCTTCTTGATGACGTGGCTGACGCGGGACGGGGTGATGCGCAGCCGCTCGGCGGTACGTCCGAAGTGCAACTCCTGCGCCAGCACCAGGAAGATCTCGATGTCCCGAAGCTCCACGGACCCCCCTACCGATCGTCGACCCGGCCCTCATCGCCGCGTTGACACTAATCGCATCGTTGACCGTATTCGCATCGTTGACCGTTCGGGCAACGCTGCCTTGCCGACATCGCCGTTGTTCGGCGGCGGCCGTCCCGCCAGCCTGTTGACGTGCGCCTCGGCGCGCCGACCGGGCGGGACCGCCCGCGGGCGACCAGGGAACGGACGTGATCGATGACGAAGGCCGCCGCGCGCCCGGGTGCACGTCGCCCGGGCCGACCCGGCGCGGGAGGAGCCGGACGGGCCGCGCCTGCGGGCCTGGCACGCGGTGGTCGCCGCGTCCATGGCCGCGGACGAGCCCGGCACGGGCGCCCGCGCCGCCCGGCCGGTTCCACGCTCACCTGACCGCCGAGGCGACGGCCGTCTGGACGGCCGTCCGCGCCGGCCACGTCGTGGGACTGGCGGTCCTGCGCCTGCCGTCCGCCACGGCGACGGGACGCGCGCACGTGCACGTTCACCCGGCGCATCGGCGCCGCGGCGTCGGCGAGGCGCTGGTGACCGCGCTGACCGCGCAGGCGCGCGTCCACGGCCTGCGCGGCGTCATCGTGGCCGTGCCCGTGGGCGGGACCGGCGACGCCTTCTGCCTGCGGCGCGGCCTGCGGCGCCTGCGCACACTGCACCATCTGCTGCTGTCGCTGCGGGACGTGCATCCGGGCTGGCTGGACGAGATGGTCGCGGTCGAGCATCCGGGCTACCGGCTGACGACGACGGCGCGGGTCGCTCCGCCGGGCCGCGCGGACACCGTCCCGGGCGATGTGCTGCTGACGGTCGCCGCCGAGCACGGCCGCAAGGTCGTCGGCTGCACCGAGGTCGTCGTCCCCGGAGGAGACGGGCCCCGGGCGACCCAGCACGACCGTCCGTCTGCCGACGACCATCACGGCCTGGGGCTGGACCTCTGGGTGAAGGCGATGATGCTGCGCCTGCTGTACGACGATTACCCGCAGGTCACGCAGGTCGTCACCGACACCGCCGGGAACGACGCCGCCCTGCTGGACGTCAACCGCCGACTCGGGTTCCGGCTGCACCGGCGCACCAACGAGTACCGCCTCGACGTCCGGCCCGAAGGCCGTCCGTAGCGCGGCTCCCCGTGGCCGTCCCATGCCCCCGGACGCCTGTCCGCATGACCTTCACTCCCATCCATTGCAACGCTTCTAGCGAGAGACGTTGCGTTGTCCGTCAGATCGTTGCAACGATATTCGGCCTGTGAGCTGCACAGTTGAGCTTTTAGTGCAACGTGGATGTTGCTAGATAGAGAAAGGCAACGTAGCGTTTGCGATGTCAGAAAGAACGAAGCGCAAGGAGAGCACGATGAACGAGTACGCCACCCCCGCCCCGATCGCCGCCGTCCTGGACGTTCCCGCCGGGCGCGTGCAGTTCATCGCCGCGGACCGGACCGACACCACCGTCGAGGTCCGGCCGGCCGACGCCGCCAAGGGCCGCGACGTCAAGGCCGCCGAGCAGACCACGGTCGACTACGTCGACGGCGTCCTGCGCGTCCAGGCTCCGGCGGCCGAGAACCGGGTGGTCGGCCGGTCGGGCGCCGTCGAGGTGACGGTCCGGCTGCCCGCCGGATCCCGGGTCGAGGTCACGGCCGCCGCCACCGAGTTCCGGGGCGTCGGACGGCTCGGCGACGTCGCCTTCGACGGCGCCTACCGCCGGATCGACGTGGACGAGGCCGCGGCCGTCCGCCTCACCGCCACCGACGGCGACGTGGAGATCGGCCGGCTGGGCGGCTCCGCGGAGATCAGCACGCAGCGGGGTGACATCCGGATCGCCGAGGCCCTCGGCGGCACGGTCGTGCTGCGCACCGAGTCCGGCGACATCACGGTCGACGCCGCGGCGGGCGTCTCGGCCTCCCTGGACGCGGGCACCGGCCACGGCCGCGTCGACAACTCGCTCAAGAACGACGGCACCGCCGAACTCGCCATCACGGCCACCACCTCCTACGGCGACATCACCGCCCGCAGCCTCTGACCTCCCGCACGAACGAAGGAACCCCCCATGACGAACCTGGCCATCGCAGCCGAGGGGCTGCGCAAGTCCTACCCCGGCAAGGACGGCGACAAGGTCGTGCTCGACGGCATCGACCTGGCGGTCCCCGAAGGGACGATCTTCTCCCTGCTCGGCCCGAACGGTGCGGGCAAGACCACGACCGTGCAGATCCTGTCGACGCTGGCGCGGGCGGACGGCGGCGAGGTGCGGGTGGCCGGGTACGACCTGGCGCGCGAGCCCGACGACGTGCGCGGGGCGATCGGCGTCACCGGCCAGTACTCGGCGGTCGACAAGCTGCTCACCGGCGAGGAGAACCTGCTCCTCATGGCCGACCTGCACCACCTGTCCCGCAAGAACGGCAAGCGCAAGACCGCCGAACTGCTGGAGCGGTTCGACCTGGTGGAGGCGGCCCGCAAGCCCGCCTCCACCTACTCCGGCGGCATGCAGCGCCGACTCGACCTGGCGATGACCCTGGTCGGCGACCCCGGCGTGATCTTCCTGGACGAGCCCACCACCGGCCTGGACCCCCGCAGCCGCCGCACGATGTGGGGCATCGTCCGCGAACTCGTCGCGGGCGGCGTCACGATCTTCCTCACCACCCAGTACCTGGAGGAAGCCGACCAGCTCGCCGACCACATCGCCCTGCTCGACCACGGACGCCTGATCGCCGAAGGCACCGCCGACGAACTCAAGCGCCTCATCCCCGGCGGCCACCTGTCACTGCGGTTCACCGACGAGACCGCCCTCGCCGCCGCGCTCGGCGCGCTGGGCACCGGTTTCGTGGACCCGTCCGACGACGACCGGCTCACGCTGCACGTCCCGTCCGACGGCGGTGTCGCGGCACTGCGCGACCTGCTGTCCCGGCTGGACGCGGCCGGTGCCGAACCGGCCGACCTGGCGGTCCACACCCCCGACCTCGACGACGTCTTCCTCACCCTCACCGGCCGGCAGGACCAGAAGCAGGAGGCAACCCGATGAGCTCCCTCGCCCTCGCCGCGCGCGACTCTTCCACGATGGTCCGGCGCCAGCTCAAGCGCCTGATCCGCTACCCGTCCATGACCATCCAGCTGATCATCACGCCGGTGATCCTGCTGCTGCTGTTCGTGTACGTCCTCGGCGGCACCCTGGGCGCCGGCATCGGCGGCGGACGCGACGCCTACATCGACTACGTCCTGCCCGGCATCCTGCTCATGGCCGCCGCCACCGCCGCCACCGGAACCGCCGTCATGGTCGCCACCGACATGACCGAAGGCATCATCGCCCGCTTCCGCACCATGCGCATCTCCCGCGCCTCCGTCCTCACCGGACACGTCGTCGGAAGCGTCGTCCAGCAGCTCCTGGGCATGGCCGTCCTCATCGGCATCGCCCTGGCGATCGGCTTCCGGCCGAACGCCACCACCCTCGAATGGCTCGCCGCCGTCGGGCTGCTCACCCTGTTCGTCCTGGCCGTCACCTGGCTGGCGGTCGCCCTCGGCCTGAAGTCCTCCACCCCCGAAGCCGCCAGCAACGCCCCCATGCCCCTGGTCATCCTGCCCTTCCTGGGCAGCGGCTTCGTCCCCACCGACGACATGCCCACCGCCCTGCGCTGGTTCGCCGACTACCAGCCCTTCACCCCCATCATGGAAACCGTCCGCGGACTCCTGCTCGGCACCCCCATCGGCGACAACGCCGCCATCGCCACCGCCTGGTGCGCGGGCATCGCCGCCCTCTCCTACCTCTGGGCCAAGCGCACCTTCAACAAGACCTGACCGTGAGCCCCCTGAGCCGGAGGCCGATCGCGAGCACCTCGATGCCGCGGTCGGCCGTTTCGGTGTCCGGGTGCCGAACCCCGCGCAAGGCGGATCTCCGCTACACGGCCCGGTGGGCGCGGAGGCGCCAGCCGGTCATCGGGGTGCGGCCCTCGGCGTCGCGGGGCCAGGTGCTCATGTCGCCGAGCCCGTCGGGGACGACGCCGAGGATGTCGGCGGGGACGAGCTCGTCGATCCGCCAGCCTTCGGCGAACAGCCCGCGGAGGCGGTCCTCGGTGAGACGGCCGGTGTTCGGGGTCCGCGCGCCCGGCCGGTCGGCGAAGCAGAGCACGGCGACGCGTGCGCCGTCCCGCAAGACGCGGCGCAGGACGTCGACGTAGCGCTCCTGTCCGACGGGGAGAGGCAGTGCAGGAGACCGCTGTCGAGCACGGTGTCGAAGGCGTCGTAGTCGTGGAACCCGGTGATGTCGGCGGCGCGGAAGGTCGCGGTCAGGCCGCGCTCGGACGCCTTGCGCGCGGCGCGTTCGACGGCGCCGGAGGCGAGGTCGACGCCCGTCACGCGCAGGCCGCGAGCCGCGACGGCGAGGGACAGTTCTCCGGTGCCGCACCCGGCGTCCAGCACGTTTCCTTCGCACCAGCCCGCGTCGACCAGTTCGCCGAGCGCCGGTTGGGGCTCGCCGATGTCCCAGGGGATCGGGCCGTCCCGGTACACCTGCTCCCACTCGATCGCTGGAGGGTTCTCCGACATGCTCTGCCTCTTCCCCGCTATGTGTCGGACGTCCCTCGCGTTGCGGACCTTCGGCCCTAACGCGGGACGGCGCCGGATGGTGGGCTGCCCTCGGAGAGGGGAATCATGCAGACCAGGAACACGCTCGCGTCGGACGATGCCCGGCACGCCATCGAGGACGCGGCGTGGGCTCCGTCCGTGCACAACACCCGGCCGTGGCGCTTCGCGGTGAGCGGCACGCGGATCAGCCTGCACGCGGACGCGGACCGCCGCTCGGACGTCGTCGATCCGGCGGGGCGGGAGCTGCTGATCAGTTGCGGCGCCGCCCTGTACAACCTGCGGTTGTCGCTGCGGATGCGGGGCTACGGATTCCTGTTGCGGCTGCTGCCCGTCCCGGGCCGTCCGTCTCTGCTGGCCGAGATCGACGTGGCGCCGGGTGCGGGACCCGCGGGCGAGGAGCTGGTGCGGGAGCACGCGCAGATCCGGCGGCGCCGCAGCCACCGCGGCGGGTTCGGTCCGGGGGAGGTACCGGACGAGGTGTTCGCGGCGCTGCCGTACGAGGACGCCTCGCTCGTCCGGTTCGGGGACGTGCACGAGCAGGACGCGCTCGCGGCCCTGTCGAACGCGGCGGACCGGGGCACCGGACCGGCCGACGACGGGACGGCTTCGGCCGGGGCCGCGGTTCTGCTCGTCACGCGCGACGACACGCCCGCCGCCCGGTTGTGCGCGGGGCAGGCGCTCCAGCGGTTGTTGCTGCGCGCGGCCGAACACGGTGCGGCCGCCGCGTTCCACACCCAGGCGCTCCAGGTGCCCGAACTGCGCACGGTCCTCCGCCTTCAGTTCTGCGGCGGTGCCCATCCGCAGATGATGCTGCGCCTCGGTGTGGCCGGCGGTGCGGAGCCGCGCTCGGTCCGCCGTCCCGTCGAGGACGTCATCAGCGCGGAGTGACGGGGCCCGCCAGGAACGGGAAGTCGAGGAAGTCCCTGGTGAAGGAGACGCCGGTGACCTCGGCCGCGAGGGCGAACGTGCGGGGCAGCTTGTCGGGGTGCAGGCGCTCGAAGGCGATCTCCCACTCGTCGCCCATGGGTTCGGTGGGGATGCCGAGGCTCCGCATGGCCCGATCGAGCCTGTGCAGATCACTTCCCCATCCGGTGAACGGCAGGGGCGGGACGAAGCCGGTGATCAGTTCGCCGTCGACGGCGTACACGAAACCGTCCTGCGCGTAATCGTGGCGGGAGACCGCGACCATCTCGCATCCGCGCGAGAGGTCGGCGGCGTAGTCGGTCAGGACGGCCGTCCAGCCGCCCAGTTCGACGGCGACGCTCCACCCGTTCGCCTGGACGACGCCGATATGGCCGCCTTCGGCTTCCAGCGCGGGCTCGCCGCCGATGTCCCAGAGTTCCGCGAAGGCCACCTCCTCGCCCGGTTCGTCGGATCGGGCGAAGCGGCGCACGACGTCCGTGGGGGTGAGGCCGCGGAAGAACGACACGCAGAAGATCTCGTCGAGGGCGTTCTCGGGATGGTCGAGCCAGCGGAAGGGGGCGAGGTCCATGGCGGTTCGACGGAGCCCGCCGGACGCGGGTTCACCCGCCGTCGAGACGGGAGAGCGCGGTGATGACGCGGTCGGAGATGTCCTTCGGCCAGGGGAAGGACGGGCTGACGGCGCGCTGGTGGGCGAGCCCGTGCAGGCCCAGCCAGAGCGCGACGGCGTCGGCGGGCACGTCGGTGCTGGTGGTCAGTCCGGCGCCGACGCAGTCGGCGAGGGCGTCGATGATGAGCTGCAGGGTCTCGGTGCCGAGCGTGGCCATGTCCTGTTCGGTCAGGGAGCTTTCGTCCAGGTTCGGTATCCACAGCCCGCCGAACATGGTGCGGTACCGCTCGGGATGGAGCCGGGCGTATTCGAGGTAGGCGTTGCAGAGGGCGTACAGCCGCCGCCGCGGGTCGTCGCCGGCTCCGTCCGTCGCGGCGCGCAGGTCGTCGGTCAGGCGGGCGAACTCCCGCTCGACGACGGCGAACATGATCGCGGGCTGGTCGGGGAAGTGCGGGTAGATCGAGGGGGCGGCGATCCCGACGCGGCGTGCGACCGACCGCAGGGTGATGGCGCGCTCGTCGCCCTTCTCGTCGAGCAGTTCCATCGCCGCGGCGACGATGTCCTCGCGCAGGCGGCCGCCCTCGCCGCGGCGGTTGCGTACGCGGGCCGGTTTGGCCGCGGCGGCCTTCTCAGTATCCTTCATGCCGTCAACTTACACCGCGAAGCTTACTGTTGGGCCGGGCCGCCGACGTAGGATTCATTCCGGACGGCCGCGCGGTGACGCGGCACGTCAGGCACCGAGGGGCAGGAGCCGCGATGAACGGAAAGCCCGAGATCGACACGTCCGTGCCGCACTCGGCCCGGATCTGGAACTACCTCTTGGGCGGCAAGGACAACTACCCCGTCGACCGGCGGGCCGGCGACCAGGTGATCCAGACCTTCCCCGGGATGGCGGACATGACCCGCCACTCGCGGTACATGCTCACCAGGGTCGTCCGGTACCTCGCCGGCGAGGCGGGGATCCGCCAGTTCCTCGACATCGGCACCGGGCTGCCCACCATGGACAACACCCACGAGGTCGCGCAGCGGCTCGCGCCCGAGTCGCGCATCGTCTACGTCGACAACGACCCGCTCGTCCTGCTGCACGCCAAGGCGCTCCTCACCAGCGCCCCCGGCGGAGCGACCGCCTACATCGAGGCGGACGTGCGCGACCCCGACGCGATCCTGGCCGAGGCCGCCGAGACCCTCGACTTCTCCCGTCCCGTCGGGCTCATGCTGATGGGCATCCTGGGCCTGGTGCCGGACGACGACGAGGCGCGGTCGATCGTGAAGCGGCTGATGGAGCCGCTGCCGTCCGGCAGCTACCTGGCGCTCTACGACGGGACCGACACCGTCCAGTCCTACGTGGACGCCATCCGGCACCACAACGCCAACAGCGGCGCCAACCCCTACACCCCCCGAAGCCACGAGCGGATCGCCCGCTACTTCGACGGCCTGGAACTGCTCGATCCGGGAGTCGTGACCGTCACGCAGTGGCGGCCCGAGCCCAGCCCGTGGGGCACGCCGCCCGAGGTCGCGTGCGCGGGCGCGGTGGCGCGCAAGCCCTGACCGGCAGTCGCGGAAGGCGTCGCCCGGTCTCGCCGGGCCGGGGCTCGCTGCTCTGAGCGGATCCGCCGTGGGCACACCGGCTATGGCCGGTGCGGGCGGCGGCGCAGAGTGAAGTCATGAGCGAAGACCAGAAAGCGCCGCTGTTCGACGAACACGCGCGGCGCGAGCTTTACCGGCAGCGCGTGCTGGTGCTCGACGGGCCCCTCGACGACGACAACGGCACGCTCCTCGCGACGCAGCTGATCAGCCTCGCGGCGGAGAACGCGTCGGCCGACATCGCGCTGTGGATCCATTCCCCCGGCGGGTCCGTGCCGTCGATGCTCGCGATCCGCGACGTGATGCGGCTCGTCCCGTGCGACGTGTCCACGCTCGTCCTCGGCATCGCCTACAGCGCCGGGCAGTTCCTGCTGTCGTCCGGGACCCCGGGCAAGCGCCGCGCCATGCCGCACGCCCGCGTGCTGATGCACCAGGGCTCCGCCGGGATCGGGGGCGCCGCCGTCGACATCGAGCTGCAGGCCGGCGACCTGCGGCACACCCGCGACACGGTGCTCGGCCTCATCGCGCAGGACACCGGCCAACCCCTCGACCGCGTCTTCGAGGACTCGCTGCACGACCGCTGGTACACGGCGCGCGAAGCGCTCGAATACGGGTTCATCGACACGATCGTCGACACCTTCGACGAGGTCGCACCGCCCCGGCACCGCCCGATCGGGCTGCGTGCGTCCGACGAACGAGCCGAAGGAGCCGTCCGATGAGCACCTACACAATCCCGAACGTCATCGCGCGGACCCCGCACGGCGAACGCATCATGGACGTCTACTCGCACCTGCTGACCGAGCGGATCATCTACCTCGGCACCGGCATCGACGCGGGCGTCGCGAACGCGCTCGTCGCGCAGCTGCTCCACCTGGAAGCCGACAACCCCGAGAACGACATCCAGCTGTACATCAACTGCGAGGGCGGGGACCCGAGCGCGATGCTCGCCGTGTACGACACGCTGCGCTACATCCGCCCGCAGGTGGCGACGACGTGCGTGGGGCAGGCGGTCGCCGTCGGCGCGGTGCTCCTCGCCGCGGGCGCCCCCGGCAAGCGTGCCGCGCTGCCGCACACCCGCGTCGTCCTGCACCAGCCCATGGGGCAGGGCCGCGGCGCGATCCCGGACCTCATCCTCCAGGCGGACGAGGTCGTGCGCGTGCGGGCGGACATCGAGCAGATCCTCTCCCGGCACACCGGGCAGGACACCGCGACGCTGCGCGCCGACACCGACCGGGACCGGGTGTTCACCGCGCGGACCGCACTGGACTACGGCCTCATCGACCACGTCATCGAGGAACGGGTGCCGCTCTCCGCGTTGACCGCCTAGGCGGCCAGCGCGTAGGCGACGCTGCAGGTCGGGCTCGCCGGGGCGGGCCGGGCCGGCACGGCCAGCAGGGTCGTCGCGACCGCGAGGGTCAGGTCGCCGAGCGTCACGTCCAGGGCGCCGGCGACCGCGGCGATCATCTCGCTCGACGGCTCCTTCACCCCGCGTTCCATCTCGGAGAGGTACTGCGGCGACACCCCGGCGCGCCGGGCGGTCTCCACCAGGATCTCGCCGCGCTCCAGGCGCAGCCGCCGCAGGCAGTCGCCGAGCGCGTCGCGCCACAGCGGTTCCGCCGGCGGGCGCGGCGCGGTCGGCTCGTCGGCGGGCTTGAGCGGGCGATCGGTCTCGGCCATGCGCACATCGTAAGTCGGCCGTCCCCGTGTGGAGTAGGCGTTCCGCCCACCGCAGAACGAGATCGCGAAGCGGCCGTTAACTTACACCGCGAAGTTTATGGGTGTAGCCCTTGCCGACTTGTACTTACGGTTGTAACGTTACGGAGGTAAGCAAAAGAGCGAGGAGCCGGGAGACACGCCATGATCAGCACCGCGACCATCACCGCCACCGAGATCGTCCTCCCCGGGAAGGTCGAGCCGGACGGTCTCGAACTGCGGGCCCGCGACCTGCCGGACCCGGCGAAGGGCCAGGTCGTCCTGCGGATGGAGGCGACGGGCGTCTCGTTCGCGGAACAGCAGATGCGCCGCGGCAAGTACTTCGACCAGCCGCCCTTCCCCTTCGTCCCCGGCTACGACGTGGTGGGCACCGTCGTCGCCACCGGCCCCGGCGTGGACCCCGACCTGGCCGGCCGCCGGTTCGCCGCGGTCACCAAGGTCGGCGCGTGGGCCAGCCACCTGGTGCTCGACGCCGACGGCCTGATGCCCGTCCCGGACGACGTGGACGCGGCCGCCGCGGAGGCCGTGGTCGTCAACGGGATCACCGCCTGGCAGATGCTGCACCGGACCGCGAAGGTCCGCGCGGGCGGCACGATCGTGGTGCTGGGCGCGAACGGCGGCGTCGGCTCCACGCTCGCCCGGCTCGCCCGGCACGCGGGCATCACGGTGATCGGGACGGCATCGGAACGCCACCACGCGGCCCTGCGGGAAATGGGCGTGCAGCCGGTCGAATACCGCGACCCGGACATGTACGCCCGGATCCGCGAACTCGCCCCGGACGGCGTCGACGCGGTCTTCGACCACGTCGGCGGCGCGGGACTGGAGCAGTCGTGGCGGCTGCTGCGCCGAGGCGGCACCCTCGTCTCGTACGGCACCGCCGCGACGAAGGACGACGAGGGCAACTCGCAGGCGCCCGTGCTGAAGCTGTTCGGGCAGCTCGCCGCGTGGAACACGCTGCCCAACGGCAAGAGCGCCCACTTCTACAACCTCTGGGGCGGCAAGCGCCGGTGCCGCGCGTCCTGGCAGCGGCGGATGAGCGAGGACCTCGCCCAGGTCCTGCGGCTGGTCGCCGACGGCGCCCTCGTCCCGCAGGTCGCCGCGCGCTTCCCCCTGACCGACGCCGTCGCGGCGCTGAAGCTCGCCGAGTCCCGCACTGTGGCCGGCAAGGTCGTCATCGTCCCCGCGAAGTGACGCCCCCGCCTCTAAGGGCGCTCGGCGACGGGGGCGACATGGAGCGGGGAGTTCCAGAGGTCGCGAGTAAAGGGGACACCGGTGATCTCGGCCGCGAGCGCGAACGAGGACGTGAGCCGGTCCGGGTCTACGCGGCTGCGGGCGGACACCCGTTCGTCCGTGGGTTCGGTGGGCAGGCCGACACCGCGCATGGCCCGGCACAGGCGGTCCGGATCGCTCCCCCATCTGCGGGGCGGCCAGAACGGGTCGAACACGGTGATCGCTTCCCCCTCGGCGGCGTACACGAATCTGTCCTCCGCGTAGTCGTGGCGAGAGATGGCGACCATCTCGCAGCCTCGCGAGAAGACGGTGTAGTACTCCTCCAGTACCGCGCACCAGCCCAGCGGTTCGAGGGCCACGGTCCAGCCGTCCGCCTGTACCGCGCCAACGTATCCGCCACCGTCCGCGCCACCGGTCTCGTGGGCGAACTCTTCGGCTTCGACCCAGAGTTCTCCGATGGACATCTGCTCTGCCGGGCCCTTATGCGGGAAGAAGCGGTAAAGGACGTCCGCTGGTGTGAGGCCGCGGAAGAACGACACGCAGGAGATCTCGCTCACGGAACTTCGTCCTCCTTCGGGGAGAGAGCCGCAGCGTCTCACGGGGGTGGGACATGGTTGCGGAGGAGGAGGGAGAGGCCGTGCTCGAAGCGGTCGTCGAAGGTGCCCGAGACGAAGTGGGTCGCCACCCGGGCCAGAGCGGGGTGGCGGGACGGGTCGAGGCGTTCGGTGAGGCGGGCGGACACGGCGTCCGGGGCGGCTTGTTCCTCTTGGGTCAGGCCCAGGGTGAAGTAGATGACGCTCCAAGCCGTCCAGGCCGCGTCCCGTTCCGGTAGGCCGGTGTCGAGGAGGGCGGCGATCAGGGCGTCCGCGAAGCGGAGCGTGGCGGGTTCGGCGGCGTAGGTTCCGGCGACGATGACCGCGCCGTCCCGGTGGGCGAGCAGCGCGCGGCGGTAGCGGTACGCGAGGTCCCGGGCGCGTTCGTCCGGGCGGGCGGGCAGGTCGTCGAGGGACGCTCCGGCGGTGATCGCGTCCGCCATCAACTCCAGCAGGCGGGCCTTGTTCCGGACGTGCCAGAGGACGGTGTTCATCCGGACGCCGAGGAGTTCGGCGACGCCGCGGACGGACACGGCGGCGGCCCCCTTGTCGTCCAGCAGCCGCAGCGCGGCGCGGACCACTTCCGCGGGGTCGAGCCCTTGCTTATTGGTCACTGACCTAGTGTACTGGCGAGCGTTGTTGGTCACCGACCAAGGAGGGTGTCGTGGAAGAGGTCGTGGTCGTCGGGGGCGGGCCGGTCGGGCTGTGGCTGGCCGCCGAAGCGCGGCTCGGGGGAGCGCGGGTCACGGTGCTGGAGGCGCGGGCCGAACGCGACGCGCGGTCCAAGGCGCTGACCGTCCACCCGCGAACACTGGAGATCCTGGCCTGCCGGGGCGTCGTAGACCGGTTCCTGGCGGACGGGCGCCGCATCCCGAGCGGCCATTTCGGCTCCCTGGACGAGCGGCTCGACTTCGGCGGCCTGGACACGCCGTTCCCGTTCACGCTGGCCCTCCCGCAGGCCCGCACGGAAGAGCTGCTCGAAGAGCACGCCGTGGCGATGGGCGCGCGGGTACTGCGACGCCACCGGGCGGTCGGCCTCCGCCAGGACGGCGAAGGGGTGCGCGTCGAGGTCGAGGGACCGGACGGGCCGTACGTGCGTCGGGCCGCGTACGTCGTCGGCTGCGACGGGACGCGCAGCACGGTGCGGGAGGCGGCGGGCATCGGCTTCCCCGGCACCGACGACACGGTGTGGGGCTGGCTCGCCGATGTGGTCCTGGACGATCCGCCGCCGGGCGGGGCGCTGAGCGTCTCCGGCCCGGCGGGCGGCCTGATGGTGGTTCCGCTGCCGGACGGGCCGCACCGGCTCGTCGGTACGGACCCGGGCAACGTCCGGACGGACCGGCCGGGCGAGCTCACGCTGGACGAACTGCGCGCGACCGTCCGGCGGATCGCCGGGAGCGACTTCGGCATGCGCGATCCGCGCTGGCTCTCGCGCTTCGGCAACGCGGCGCGGCAGGCCGAGCGGTACCGCGCGGGCCGCGTGCTGCTCGCGGGCGACGCCGCGCACATGCACTTCCCGGCGGGCGGCGTCGGCCTGAACGTCGGCCTGCAGGACGCCGCGAACCTCGGCTGGCGGCTCGCCGCGACCGTCCGGGGCGCCGACGCGCGGCTGCTGGACGGCTACCACGGCGAACGGCACCCCGTCGGCGCCGACCTGCTCCTCGCCACCCGCGCGCAGACCGCGCTCATGACCGCGTTCGGCTCCGACGGGCAGGCGCTGCGCACCCTGTTCGGCCGTCTCATCGCCACCGTGCCGGACCTGTCGGCGGAGCTGGCGCACCGGCTGACGGGTCTGGGCGTGGCCTATCCCGCCGGGCCCGGAGCGCATCCGCTGGTCGGACGCCGCGCGCCCGACCTGGCCTTCGCCGACACGACCCTGTTCACGCTCCTGCACGCCGGACGGCACGTCCTGCTGGATCTGGCGGGCGACGCGGGGCCACCGGTGGACGGCGTGACGTATCACCGAGGTCCGCTCGCCGCACCGCGCGGGAGATGGGCGGACGCGCGGGCCGTCCTGGTCCGTCCGGACGGGCACGTCGCGTGGGCGACCGACGCCGCCGACGGGGACGCGACGGCGGCCGCGGTCGTCAGGTGCACAGGGGGAGGCGGAGGGTGAGGTGGGCGCCGGTGCCGGTGGCGGCGATCGTGAGGGTGCCGCGGTGGGCGTGGGCGATCTCGCGGGCGATGGCGAGGCCGAGCCCGGTGCCCCCGGCGCGCGGCTGCGGGCGGTGTCGAGGCGGGTGAAGCGTTCGAAGACGCGTTCGCGGTCGGACGGGGGGATCCCGGGGCCGTCGTCGGCGACCGTGAGGCAGGCCCACGAGCCCGCGCGGGCGACCTCGATGCGGACGGTCGACTCCGCGTACCGTTCGGCGTTGTCGAGGAGGTTGCCCAGCAACCGGACGAGCTGCATCCGGACGGCCCACACCGTGACGTCCGGTTCGAGTTCGGTGACGAGTTCGTGCGCGGAGGTTCGGCGGCGGAGTTCGGCCGCCGCGAGAGCGGACAGGTCGACCGGTTCGTGTGCGACGGTCCCGCCGGTGCCGATGCGGGCCAGGAGCAGGAGATCGGTGACGATCGATTCGAGGCGGTCGGTGTCGCGGAGGGCGGAGGCGACGACGGCGGGGAGGTCGTTGTCGTCGGGGTGCATGGCGGCGTCTTCGAGGTTGGCGCGCAGCCCGGTGATGGGGGTGCGCAGTTCGTGGGAGGCGTCGGAGGCGAACTGGCGCTGGCGGGCGACGGACTTCTCGAGGCGGTCGAGGGTGGCGTTGGCGGTGCGGGCGAGCTGGGCGATCTCGTCGTCGCCGGGCGGCTGGGGGACGCGGCGGGCCAGGTCGGTGGCGGTGATCTCGGCGAGCTGGGCGCGGATGGCCTCGACGGGGCCGAGGGTGCGGCCGACGACGCGCCAGGTCACCCACGCGGCGAGGGCGGCGAAGGCGAGGACGCACAGGAGGAGGATGCCTTCGAGGAGGCCGGTGGTGAGGTACGGGGGCAGTGGTTTGGCGGCGTAGACGACGGGCGAGTCGGGGGCGGTGCTGACCCGGATGGCTTCGACGACGGAGCAGTGGCGGCCCGGCCAGGTGCCGCGGCATTCGGTGTAGTCGCGGACGCGCATGTGGCTGGAGGGCCAGAGTGTGCTCACCGGGAGACCGTCCGTAGCCGGAAGGTTGGCGTTTAGGACACGGCCGCCCGGTTCGACCACTTGGAGGGTTATGTCGCCCCGAGTGTCCGGGATGGGGGTGCGGAGGGTGCCGTCGCGGACACCGCCGCTGACGCGCCGGGCGTCCGCCTGGGCCTGCCGGAGCATGTCGGCTTCGACCGTGGCGCGCACCGCGACGTCCGCGCCGGTGGCGGTCGCACCGAAGACGAGGGCGGCGATGACGGCGGCGACGAGCGTGTCCCGGGTCCTGATCGACCGGGGGCGGATCCGCATGGGCCCTCCCGTTGGGTCCATCACAGAGTGTCACGTGACCGGGGCTTGACCCGCATGCTACCGATCGGTCACAAATCGGCGGCCCGAAACCAGGCGCCGGGTTTTCAGCCCTGCTCAGCGGGACATCCCGTTTTATGACGGTTCCCCCCAGAGCACCAGGGACGGACACATGGGCAGGGACGTGGCCTCGGCCAACATCAGCGGCGAGGATCGGCGGCGGTACAGGGAGAAAGTGCGCAGGTGCCTGGACGTCCTGGCGCGCATGCTCGGCGAATCCCAGTTCGACTTCCGGCGCCCGCACATCGGCCTGGAGATCGAGCTGAACCTGATCGACGCGGTCGGCGACCCGCTGATGCGCAACGCGGACGTGCTGAAGGCGATCGCCGACCCCGCGTGGGCGACCGAGCTGGGGCAGTTCAACCTGGAGATCAACATCCCGCCGCGCGAGCTGGGCGGGGAGGGCGCCGGGGAGTTGGAGTCGGAGGTCCGCGATCACCTGCTGCACGCGGACGGGCGCGCGCAGGAGGTCGGCGGACGGCTGGTGATGATCGGGATCCTGCCGACGCTGCGGCGCGGCGACATCGGGGAGGAGACGCTGTCGGCGAACGCGCGGTACAAGATGCTGAACGACCAGATCTTCGCGGCGCGCGGCGAGGAGTTCCACATCTCGATCGACGGCGCGGAGCCGCTGCGGATGCACGCCGACAACATCACCCCGGAGGCGGCCTGCACGAGCGTCCAGTTCCATCTGCAGGTGAGCCCGGACCAGTTCGGCGCGTACTGGAACGCGGCGCAGGCGGTGGCGGGCCCGCAGGTGGCGACGGCGGCGAACTCGCCGTTCCTGTTCGGGCACCGGTTGTGGCAGGAGTCGCGGATCCGGTTGTTCGAGCAGTCGACCGACACCCGTCCGGACGAGCTGAAGGCGCAGGGCGTCCGGCCGCGGGTGTGGTTCGGGGAACGCTGGATCACGTCGGTGTTCGACCTGTTCGAGGAGAACACCCGGTATTTCCCGGCGCTGCTGCCGCTGTGCGACGAGGAGGATCCGCGGGAGGTCCTGGACGCGGGCGGCGTGCCGCAGCTCGGCGAGCTGACCTTGCACAACGGGACCGTCTACCGCTGGAACCGTCCGATCTACGCGGTGTTCAAGGGCCGCCCGCACCTGCGGGTGGAGAACCGGGTGCTGCCCGCGGGGCCGTCGGCGGCGGACGTGGTCGCGAACGGCGCGTTCTACTACGGCGTGGTGCGCGCGCTGGCGGAGGAGGACCGGCCGGTCTGGACGCGGATGTCGTTCAACACCGCCGAGGAGAACCTGCACCGCGCGGCCCGCGACGGGATCGACGCGACGATGTACTGGCCTGGCATGGGGAACGTCCCGGCGGCGGAACTGGTGCTGCGCAAGCTGCTGCCGCTGGCGTACGAGGGGCTCGACCGGTGGGGCGTCGACCCGGCCCGCCGCGACCGGCTGCTCGGCATCATCGAGCGCCGCTGCGTGACCGGGCGGACGGGCGCCGCGTGGCAGATCGAGACGGTCGCGGAGCTCGAACGGTCCGGGGCGTCCCGGCACGACGCGCTGCGGATGATGACGCGCGCGTACGCGGCGCACATGCGGGGCAACGAGCCGGTCCACACGTGGCCGATCGGAGTGTGAACCGGTCTTCTTCACAAGATCCGCACATTTCACCCCCAGGGGCTCCATAGCGGGCTTCTAGAGTCGGGTGCCGTGACGGTCAACGAACACGGCATCCCCGGCACGAACGTGCCGGCGCAGCGCGTCCTCGTCGTCGAGGACGAGCCGACGATCGCCCGCGCGGTCGCCGACCGGCTCGCGGCGGAGGGGTTCGCGGCGGAGATCGCCGCCGACGGCCCCGCCGCGGTCGAACGCGCCCGCGCGTGGGAACCGGACCTGATCGTCCTCGACGTGATGCTGCCCGGCTTCGACGGCATCGAGGTGTGCCGCCGCGTGCAGGCCGAACGTCCCGTCCCGGTGCTGATGCTGACGGCCCGCGACGACGAGACCGACCTGCTGGTGGGGCTCGGCGTCGGCGCCGACGACTACGTGACCAAGCCGTTCAGCATGCGCGAGCTGGTCGCCCGCATCCGCGCGGTGCTGCGCCGCGTCGGGCGTCCGGCGCCGGAACCGCGGGCGGACGCGCGGGCGGAGGCACGGGAGCCGCGCCCCGAGCCGCTGCGCGCCGGGGACCTGGAGGTCGATCCGGAGGCGCGGCGGGTCCGCCGGGACGGGCGCGAGGTGCACCTCACGCCGATCGAGTTCGACCTGCTCGCGTGCCTGCTGCGCAACCGCGGCACCGTCCTGACCCGCGCCGTCCTGCTGGAGCAGGTGTGGGACTGGACGGACGCGTCCGGAACCAGGGTCGTCGACAGCCACGTCAAAGCGCTGCGCCGCAAGCTCGGGCAGGGCCTCATCCGAACCGTCCACGGCGTCGGCTACAGCCTGGAGGACGAGACGTGAGGACGGTGGGCAGGCTGTGGGCGCTGCTGCCGCGGCCGCTGGACCCGCTGCGCTCCATCCGGGTCAAGTTCGGCGTCGTGGTCGTCGTCACCACGAGCGTGGCGGTACTGACCGTTCTGTGGGGATACCGGTTGGGTTTCCGGGCGCGGGAGACGCTGCCGGTCACCGTGCTGATCTCCCTCGGCGTCATCCAGCTGATCGCGCACGGCATGACCGCGCCGCTGCGCGCCATGACGGCGGCGGCCACCGCGATGGCGCGCGGCGACTACAGCCGGCGGGTCCGCACCACGTCCCGCGACGAGGTCGGGGAGCTGGCGGAGGCGTTCAACCGGATGGCCGCCGACCTCGCCGAGGTGGAGCGGCAGCGCCGCGAGTTCGTCGCGAACGTCTCGCACGAGCTGCGCACCCCGATCAGCGCGCTGCGGGCCGTCCTGGAGAACGTCGCCGACGGCGTCACCCCGGCGTCGGCGGACGTGCTGGAGTCGGCGCTCGACCAGACCGAACGCCTCGGCCGGCTCGTCACGCAGTTACTGGAACTGTCCCGGATGGAGGCGGGCGCGACGCCTCTCGACCCCGCGCGGATGGACGTCGCCGCGTT
This sequence comes from Actinomadura sp. CNU-125, assembly GCF_001942465.1. Classification (GTDB taxonomy): domain Bacteria; phylum Actinomycetota; class Actinomycetes; order Streptosporangiales; family Streptosporangiaceae; genus Spirillospora. Next base: position 15,142 of record NZ_MKJY01000088.1, on the reverse strand, counting down.
CGTCGACGACGTCGTCGCCGAGTCCGCCGCGGGGCACCCGGACGCGCTGTTCGACACCGACGTCCCGTCCGGGCTGCAGGCCGTCGCCGACCGCGACCGGCTGCACCAGATCGTCGCGAACCTGCTGGACAACGCCGTCCGGCACGGCCCGGCGGGGACGCCCGTCACGCTGGCCGCACGGCCCGCGGGCCCGTCCGGCGGCCTCGTCGTGGAGGTCGCCGACCAGGGGCCCGGCATCCCGCCCGAAGAACGGGTGCGGGTGTTCGAACGCTTCTCGCGCGGCGCCGCGTCCGGCCCGCGCGCCGGCACGCCCGGTGGCGGCACCGGGCTGGGTCTCGCCATCGCCCGCTGGGCGACCGACCTGCACGGCGGCGAGATCACCGTCCTCGACGTCCCCGCCGGCTGCCGCATCCGCGTCGTCATCCCCCCGAACCCCGGAGGTTCACCTTGACCGATACGCCGGTGTCGTCGCAGAAGAAACCGCCCGGAAACGCCCCGGCGCCGCCCGCCCCGGGCGGGCGGCCGCTCGTGTACGGGCCCATGCCGCCGCCCTACTTCATCAAGCCGTCCAAGCTGAACCGGATGTACCGGCGGTGGCCGCACCCGGAGCCGCTCCGGCCCGCGTTCGTGGCCGCCACGGCGGGCGCCGGGCTCGTCGGCGCGATCGCCCTCGGCCCGATGCTGCGGGAGGGCTCCTTCGGTATCGGCCTGCCGATCGTCGCGGCCGCCGTCGGGCCGTCGCGGGCGCGCCGGGCAGCGGGCCGGACGGGTGGTGGCGCCCCCGACGCGCAGGCGCCGGGGCGTCCGCCGTGTCAACCTGACCGCCGTCGCGTTCACGCTGCTCGCGCTGGCCCTGGTGGGGACGGTCGCGGTGCGCGACGCCGACTGGGTCGTCGCGCTCGCGTTCCTGCTCGCCATGCCGATCGCCTCGTACGCGGCCGCGGGCGGACGGTCGTGGGTCGAGCTGATCGGCGGCGGGCTCGCCTACCCGCTGAACGGCCTGCGGATGCTGCCGTGGGCGGCGCGCGGCGTGGGCGGCGCGGCGTCCTCGGGACGCGGCGTGACCTGGCCCGTCATCCGCACCGCGCTCATCGCGGCCGGGTTGCTGCTGGTGTTCGGCGCGCTCTTCGCGGGGGCGGACGCGGCGTTCGGCGACCTGGCCGCGGGACTCATCCCGGACGTCTCGGGCGGCAACGTCTTCGTGTACGGGTTCGCGTTCGTCGCGACGATGCTCGCCGCGCTCGCCGGCGTCAATCTCGCGCAGGCGCCGCCGCCGCTGCACCTGCTCGCCCGGCCGCGCCCCGCACCGGCCGGACGCTGGTCGTGGATCGTCCCGATCGCCGCACTCGACCTGCTGTTCCTCGCGTTCTGCGCCGTCCAGGCCCGGGTGTTCCTCGCCGCCGACCGGGACGCGCTGCTCGCCGAGACCGGCCTCACCTACGCCGAGTACGCGCGGCAGGGCTTCTTCCAGCTCGTGGTGGTGACGCTGCTGGTGATCGCCGTCATCGCGCTGGCGAAGACGTGGGCGCCTCCGCCACGCGCGCGACCGCGCGACCGTCCGGGCGCTGCTCGGGCTGCTGTGCGCGCTGACGCTGGTGGTCGTCGCGGTCGCGCTGCGGCGCCTGTTCCTGTACGAGGAGGCGTTCGGCTGGACGCGGCTGCGGCTGTGGGTGCACGCGTTCGAGATGTGGCTCGGGCTCGTCGTGGTGCTCGGCGCGGTCGGCGCGGTGTTCGGGTTCCGCCGCGACCTGCTGCCGCGCGCGATCGCCGGTAGCGGCGCGGCCGCGCTGCTCGCGCTCGCCGCGATCAACCCGGACGCCTTCATCGCCGAACGCAACGTCGACCGGTTCGAGGCCACCGGCAAGATCGACCTGCTGTATCTGCAGGACCTGTCCGCCGACGCCGTCCCGGTGCTGGACCGGCTGCCGGAGCCGCAGCGGTCGTGCGCGCTCTGGTTGATCGACCGGAAGCTGACCGAGGACGAACCGGCCATGTCCGCCAACCTCGGCCGCGCCCGTGCCCGGGACCTGCTGGCCGACGCCCCGCCCGCGCAGGGCTCCGGCTACGAGACCTGCAGCGCCCTGGTCTACGGCACGGGCGGTTCCACCCGGTACTAGCCCGCCCGGCTCTAGTCCGCCGGGAGGCCGTCCATCGCGAGGAGGGCGAACGCGGCGAGGGTGGAGTCGTCGGTGATCAGGCCCTTCGCGACCAGCTCGCGGAACTCGGCCCGCGACACCCACCGCTGCCGCATGTCCTGCTCCTCGGCCTCCCGGTCGGGCTCGCCGGGCGTCAGCGCCGTCGCGTGGAAGATCGTGAAGCCCTGGCCGCTCGTCCCGTGCGAGCAGTTCAGGTAGCCGATGCGGCGCAGCGTCCGGCGGTGAACCCGGTCTCCTCGGCCAGCTCGCGGCGGGCCAGCTCCGTCGGCTCCACCACCGCGCGGCCGGGCGCGGCGCCCTGCGGGAAGTTCCACGTGCGGCGGCCGATCGGGTAGCGGAACTCCTCCACCATGTGGAAGCCGCCGTCCTCCTCGGGGATCACGAGCACGAAGTCGGGCTTGTCGATGACGCCGTAGATGCCGCGCGAGCCGTCGAGCCGCTCGACCTCGTCCTCGCGGACCACCATCCACGGGTTCTCGTAGACGACGCGCGACGCGATCCGCCGGACGGCGGGCCGCTCGCCCGCGTCCCTATCCAGGTCGGACATGTCAGGCTCCCACCCCGTATCGGTAGATGAGTTCGTGCCGGTGCCCCGCCACCACCCGGTGGGTCACCTCGACGACCCGGTCGTCCTGGTCGTACGCGCGGCGCCACAGCGTCAGCACCGGCTGCTCCGGGCCGATCTCCAGCACCTCCTGCTCCTCCGCCCGCGGCAGCCGGCAGGTCACCGTCTCCTCGAACACGATCGCGAGCCCCGCCTCCTCCAGCCGCGAGTAGATCCCGCCGGGCCCGGTGTCGACCTCCCGCAGGACCGGGACCCGCTCGACGACGTCGAGCAGCACCCAGGTCGTCGCGGTCTGCACGGGCGGGTCGCCCTCGACGCCCTGGACGCGCGCGCGCCGCAGCAACCGCGTCCCGGCGGGCACGGCGAGGCGCCGCGCGAGCCGCTCGTCCGCGACGACCTCGGCGACGGCCGTCCGGGTGAACGGGGTGCGGCCGGACCGCTGCGCCGACACGTGGAACCCGCGCCAGCCGCCGACCTGCCGGGTGACGTCGGACGCCGCACGGCGGATCCGTCCGGCGGCGTGGACCCGCACCCCGGAGCCGTGCTCGACGTGGACGAGGTCCTGCGCGGCGAGCATCCGCAGGGCGCGCCGGACGGTGGAGCGGTCGGCGCCGAACTCGCGGGCGAGGTCCCGCTCGGACGGCAGCCACGCGCCCGGGTCGAGCTCGCCCTCGACGATCCGGGCGGCCAGCGCACTGGTGATCGCTTGCGCCTTCGTGGGGGGTCGCGGCATACCAGATCCTGCTCCGAACTGCGGTGCGTCGATCTCACGATCTCACACCGCGTCCGGACAGGTGGCGAGTACCGTCAGGCCCACCTTGCCCCGGCGCCACGTTGGGCACCGCGACAATCTCCGTCCGTGTTCTGCCGAACACGTTGTGACACCACGCCCGGCGCCTTACGGTGGGCCTACCATAGGCCGACCAAGGAGTCCGCGGTGATGTCTGTGTCCATGTGCATGCCCGGCTGGCACAGCGAGCGCTCGGACGGTGGCCTGCGCGCCACCCGGGTGACGCCGTTGTCGGACTACCAGCTGCTCAACGGCTGCCTCGAAGAGATCGTCGCGCTCGACGAGGGCGAGCTGTGGCTGCTGTGCGACGCGCAGACCCGGCTGGCGGAGCGGGTCGCCACCGCCGAGCGGCTCCGCTTCAGGAGCGCCGGAAACTGACCACCTCGCCGCTCTCCCCGGCGGCGGGCCGCGCGGGCGGGATCAGGTGCTCGCCCGGCCCGGCCGCCAGCAGCGCCCGCGCCCGCAGCACGATCTCCAGGTCGAACCGCAGGTCCGGGTCCAGCAGCTGGTCGCCGAACAGCTCCTCCAGCTGCCGCAGCCGGTACCGGACGGTCTGCGGGTGCACGTGCAACCGCATCGCGACCTCGTTGGCGTTGCGGCCCGACTGCAGCCACGCCAGCAGCGTCTCGGCGAGCCGGTCCTGCTGGGACGGCCGCAGGTGCGACAGCGGCGCGAGCCGCAGGTCCGCGAGCGCCGTCGTGAGCCCCTCGTCCTGGAACAGGATCAGCGTGGACATGTGCTCCACGCTGCGCACCACGCCGTCCGCCTCGATGACGCCGCGCTGCACCAGGCACAGCGTCTTGCGCGCCCACTGGAACGAGCGGCCCGCCTCCATCACCGGGACGGTCGGGCCGACGACGGCCGGGGTCCCGGCGAGCGCCCGGTCCACGAGCTTCGCACGGCCCGGACCGTCCGGGTCGGGGATGATCAGGCTCGGGGTGCGGCGGGTGAGGTCGGCCAGCACGTCCGGCGGGAACGCCGTCCCGCGGTCGTCGCGGACCTGGCGGCCGAGCGCGACCGCCGCGACCGTCCGGGGCAGCGGCCAGTGCGCCGCCGCCGCGAGGTCCGCGACGGCCTCCGCCCCGGCGGGCGGGTCGGCGAACAGCAGGTCCAGCAGCCGCTTGCGGCGCCGCTGCATCTCCCCGGCCACCTCGGCCTTGGCCTGGGAGAAGCCCTCCGCCGCCGCGTGCGCCAGCTCGTCCTGGAACAGCATCAGCGCCTCGCCGACCGCGCCCAGCGTGCGGGACGGGACGGCCAGCGCGTCGGCGCCCTCGGTGATCCGCCGCCACGCGATCATCCCGCCGACCCGCATCGCGGTCTGCATCGCGTCGAGGCTGCGGCCCTCCCCGGCCTCGCCCCGTCCGATGGCGCGGAAGAAATCGGTGACGTTCGCGGGCTCGTGCTCCGGATCGGCCACCCGGTCCACGAAGTAGTGCAGCACGCGCTCGACGGCCTGCCGCAGGGTCCCGGAGTAGGCCCCGTCGCCCGGACGGTCGTACTCGCGGACCCTCGTCTGGATCTCCTGCATCATGTCGTCCGCCACCTCGTCGAGGTGCGGCCTCATGTGATCGGCCAGCTCCGTGGGCAGATCCGCCCAGGGCCGCCCGGTGGCGCTCGAACCGTCGTCCGACACGTATACCCTCCCCGCCGCTCGGTTCCCCTGCGTTCCGCGCCGCACACCGGGGGTAATTAACTACTTATGAGACCCATGTGAGGCAAATCATGACCCGTTGACCGTCCAGGGCGAAAGTCTAGGTCGGTAACAGACCAGAACCGGCCGCCCCACCCACCCACCCCTCCACACGGTGATCACGCAGGTGAAGGTCCGGGCGGCGCCTGGGGGTGGGTGGAGGCGGCGCCGCCCGGACCTTGCGGGGGGATCGTTCAGTTGCGGAAGCGGTTCAGGTTCTCCTCGCCGATGCGCTCGCGCATCGCCGGGTCGTCGATGCCCTGGCCCTCGCCGGTCGCGCCGCACAGGACCGCGACCTTGCCCGTGTGCTGGTTCGTCTGGACGGCGCGGGTCGCCTCGCCCGCGTCGTCCAGGTCGTAGACGCGCGACAGGGTCGGGTGGATCATGCCGAGGGAGATCAGCCGGTTGACCTCGACGGCCTCGTGGTAGTTGAAGCCGTGCGAACCGATGATGCTCTTCAGCCGCATCCACAGGAAGCGGTTGTCGTACTCGTGCTTGTAGCCGGTCGACGAACCGCACGTGACGACCTTGCCGCCGCGGCGGGCGACGTACACCGACGCGCCGAACGTCTCGCGGCCGAGGTACTCGAACACGATCCCCGGGTCCTCGCCGACGAGGCCGCGGATGGCCTCGCCCAGCACCCGTCCGGCCTTCGGGTTGCGCAGGCCCTGCTCACCGAGGTTCAGCTCGCTGCGGTTGATGATGTTGTCGCAGCCCTGCGAGCGGACGATCTCCGCCTTCTCCGGCGACGACACGACCGCGACCGGGATGCCGCCGCCGTTGCGGACGAGCTGCGTCGCGTACGAGCCGAGCCCGCCCGTCGCGCCCCAGATCAGGACGACGTCGCCCTGCTTCATCCGGGCCCCGTGCGGGCCGACGAGCATCCGGTACGCGGTCGCCGCGCACAGCGTGTTCGAGCCCGCCTCCTCCCACGACAGGTGCTTCGGCTTGCGGATGAGCTGGTTCGCCTTGACGATGCAGTACTCGCCGAGCGACCCGAAGTTCGTCTCGAAGCCCCACGCGAGCTGGCTCTCGCTCATCATGCCGTCGTCGTAGGAGCCGTGGTCCTCCTCGTCCACGAAGAACGGGGACAGGACGACCTTGTCGCCGGCCTTCCAGTTCCGCACGCCCTCGCCGGTGCGGACGACCACGCCCGAACCGTCCGACCCGAGGATGTGGTACGGCAGGTCGTGCCGGGCGCCGTACCAGCCCTGCCGACCGAACTTCTCCAGGAACGCGAACGTCGGGACCGGCTCGAAGATCGCCGACCAGACGGTGTTGAAGTTGATCGCCGCGGACATCACCGCGACCACGCACTCGTCGGGGGCGAGCTCGGGCATGTCGACCTCGTCCACGTGCAGCGAGCGGCGCACGTCCTTGTCGGTCTGCCCCTCGAAGATCCCGACCTCGTCCTTACGCGTGAAGGCGGCGCGGAACCGGGTCGGGAGGTCGATCTCCTGCAGCTCGGGACCGCTCGCGCCGTTGCGGACGGCGTCGAGAAGCGGGTGGGACGAGCCGGGCTGAGCCATGGGTGTCCTCCGTGGAACGACGGGGTGGGGCGAGCCCTCAGCGGGCCGGGGTCGGCCGGACGCGCGCGGCCGCGCCCGCGGCCTCCGGCGGTGCACTGCCTGCGGCCGTGCCGGGCGCGGGCGCGCGTCCGGCGAGCCGGTCTTCCAGGTGCGCGGCGAGCGTCCGCACGCCGGGCGGGTCGAGCAGATTGAGGTGGTGCACGTCCGGGATCGTCACCTTCTCCAGGTCGGAGCAGAGACCGCCGAAACCGTTGGTCCCGTCGAGCACGTAACGTGCGTCCCGGACCGCCCAAGGCGTCTCCTCGGGCGCGTAGTAGAGGATGACGCGGCCGTCGTACGGCTCGGGCCGGTACGCCTCCAGGGATCGGGTGTCCTGGTGGGACGTGAGCTGGTGGGTCAGCGCCGCCGGCGGAATGTGGTCCACCAGCGGGGCCGCCCGCTCCATGACCAGCGCGAACTGCGCCTCCTCGGTCAGCCCGGACAGCTCCTCGTAGGTGAGCGCGACGTCCAGGCCGTACGTTTCGTTGATGTAGTCGGCGAACGCGGAGAACCGGCGCGCGAGCGTGTCGGACTCGTCGTCCACGGCGAGCGGAAGGCCCGCGTCGAACAGCGCGACGAACTCGACCTCGCGTCCGGCCGCCCGCAACTGCCGGGCCGTCTCGTAGGCGAGGACGCCGCCGAACGACCAGCCGCCGAGCCGGAACGCGCCCTCGGGCTGCGCCTCCAGCAGATGCCGGACGTACCGGGCGGCGCGTTCCTCGACCGGCGGCGCGTCCTCGAACCGTTCGAGGCCGTACACCGGCTGATCGTCGCCGAGCAGCTCGACGAGCTGCCGGTAGCAGGCGGTCGTGCCGCCCGCCGGGTGCGCGATGAAGATCGGGCGGCGCGTCCCGGTGGCCTTCAGCGGACGGACGGTCTGCCGCGCCGCCTCCTCGTCGGCCGCGCGGATGAACTCCGCGACGTGCTCGGCCGTCGGCGTCGCGAGCAGTTCGCCCCGCGTGGCTTCGGTGCCGAGTTCGTTGACGAGCGTCGCGACGAGCCGGTCGGCCTGCGCGTCCGTCCCGCCGAGGTCGGCGAAGAAGTCCGCGGTGGCGCCGACGCGGTCGATCTCCAGGACGTCCTCGAAGATCCGGACGGCGAGGCGTTCGGCGGCGTCGCGCGGCATCACGTACCCGGCCTCGGCGTTCGACGCGGCCTGCGCGGGGGCGGGCGCGTCGGCGAGGCCCAGCTCACCGGCCGCCCACTCCTCGAACACGTTCACGCTCGCGCCCTGCAGCAGCACCGACGCGGGCACGGTCAGCCCGAGGTCGTGCTCGACGCCGCTCTTGATCCGGACGGCGACGAGCGAGTCGAGGCCGAGGTCGGTCAGCGGCACCGCCGGGTCGAGGCGCTGCGGCTCGAACCCGAGGACGGACGCGATCCGGTACCTGACCTGCGCGGCGATCGCCTTGCGCGCCTCCGCGGCCGGCAGCTCCCTGACCGCGTCGACGCCGGGCCAGTCGGCGGCCTCGCCCCGGTCGGCCCCGGCCGCCTCGGTGAGCGCCGCGAAGTACGGCATGTCGCGGATCTCGGGGAACAGCCCGACCGCGGTCGCCGGGTCGAACCGCAGGACGCCCGTCGCGGGACGCCCGTGCACCAGCAGCGCTTCGAGGGCTTCGGCGCCTTCTTCCGGGCTGATCGGCTCGATCACCGCGACCGCGAGGTCGCGGCGCGCCGCCGACCCGCGACCAGGTGCCCCAGTTGACGGTCGTGCCCGGACGGCCGTGCGCCCGCCGGTACGCCATCAGCGCGTCGATCGCGGCGCTCGCCGCGGCGTACGCGCCTTGCCCCGGCGAGCCGAGCAGGGCCGCCGCCGACGAGTGCATGACGAGCCAGTCGAGGTCGAGGTCCCACGTGGCTTCGCTGAGCCGCCGCGCACCCTCGACCTTCGCCGTCCACACCCTGTGGAGATCCTCCGCGCCGAGGTCGGCGATCAGCCGGTCGTCGATGGCGCCCGCGCCGTGCACGACGCCCCGCAGCTTCACGCCGCCCTCCTGCGCGACCCGCACCAGCCGCTCGGCGGTGCCGGGCGCCGCGATGTCGCCGAGGACGATCCCCACGTCGACGCCGCTCTCCCGCAGCCGCGCGATGACCTTCTCGGCCGCCGCGTCCGGACCCCGGCGGCCCGACAGCACGATCCGCGCCGCGCCCCGTTCGGCGAGCAGCCGCGCGGTGACCAGGCCGATCCCGCCGTACCCGCCGGTGACCACGTACGCGCCGCCGCGCCGCACGAGCCGCGCCGGCTTCGCGGGCGGCGCGAGCGCCGCACCGGGCGCGAGCCGCGCCGTGTACCGGACGCCGCCGCGCCACGCGACCTCCCGCGCGTCCGCGCCGGCCAGCAGTTCGGCGACGAGGTCCGCGGGCCGGTCGACGTCCGCGTGCGTCGCGCGCTGGACCGTCCGCTCGAACGCCAGGACCCGGGTGAGCGCGCTGACGAACCCGTGCGCGGGCTCCCCCGCCTCCCCGTCCAGGACGGGCACGGCGGTGCGGGTCGCGACGTACAGCCGGGGCCCGTCGGGCAGCGTCCGGCTGACCCGCGCGACCGTGAGCACGAGTTCCTCGTCGACGAGCCCGGCGGACGGCACGAGCACGACGCCCGCGACCGCCCCGCCGTCCATCGGATGGTCGTCGGGCGGCGTCGCGGTGAGCAGGTGCCGGATCACCGGACGCCCGCGCTCGGCGAGACCGTCGGCGACCGCCCCGGCCAGCACGTCGTCCGCCTCCGCCAACACGAGCCACGCACCGCCGGACGAGCCGTCCGAGGCGTCCCCGCTGCTCGGGGTGGATTCGGGGGCGGTGTCTCCGGCGAGCGGGGACTCGTCCCAGACGAGTTCGACGAGCTTGTCGTGCAGTGGGACAGGGACGTCGGGGCGGTCGGTGCGGCGGAGCGTGATGCCGGTGGCTTCGAGGAGGACTCGGCCGTCGGCGTCCAGCAGGACGACCGTGCCGGTCATGGCGCCCGCGCCCTGCAGGACGGTCGCGCGGGCGCGGCCGCCGCGGTGGGTCGGGCCGTGGACGCGCAGGCCGCCGATGGTCTCGGCGAGCCAGACGTGGTCGTCCCCGGCGACCGCGGCGGCCTCGGCGGACAGGACGGCGAGGCAGCGGTCGAGGACCTCGGGGTGCAGGCGGTAGTGGCGGCTGCCGCGCTCGGCGGGGGCGATCTCGGCGAGGCCGTCCAGGCCCTCGGCGGGGCCGGTGGCGGGGGCGCGGCCGTCCTCGCCGACGTCCGCGTGAGCCGGGTCCAGGTGCCCGCGGGGGTGCGGCCGTGGATCTCGACGCGCTGCTCGTCCTCGGTGCAGGTCGTGGTGACGGTCGTGTGGTCGGCGAGCGCGAGCGGCCGCTCCATCCACAGGCTGTTGACGCGGACGTCGGCGGTGCCGAGGACGCTCGCCCCGGCGGCGAGGGCCATCTCGGCGTACGCGGCGACCGGCAGGACGGGCAGGCCGTGGACGGCGAGGTCGGCGAGCCACGGGCGGGCGGCGAGGCCCACGTCGGCGCGCCACGCGTGCCGTTGCTCGCCGGGCAGTTCGACGTGCGCGCCGAGCAGCGGGTGCTCGTCGCGGCCGCGGTCGGCGCGCGCGGAGAGGTCGACCCAGTGGCGTTCGTGCCGCCACGGGGAGAACGGGACGTCGACGATCGCGCCGCCCGCGGGCGCGGCGACCGCGAGGCCGTGCGCGGCGAGGCGGGCGAGCTGCGCGTGGAAGGTGAGGGTGTCGTCGGTCTCCTCGCCCTTCCGCGCGCGCTTCAGCGTGTGCGTGACGAGCGCGCCCGAGCCGTCGAGGGTCTCGCCGACGGCGTGCGCGAGGATCGGGTGCGCGTTGACCTCGACGAACGTGCGGTGGCCGTCCTCGGACGCGGCGGCGATCGCGTCGGTGAGCCGGACGGGGTTGCGCAGGTTCGACGCCCAGTATTCGGCGTCGAGGGTCGCCGCCGTCCCGGCGGCGAAGGCGCGCGGGTCGTCCAGGGCCGTGGTGTAGAGGACGATCCCGTCCGCGAGCGGCGTGCCCGGTTCGGCTCCGACGCCCGCGAGCCGCTCCCGCAGTTCGGGGAGGAGCGGGTCGACCTGCGGGGAGTGGCCGGCGCCCTCGGCCTGGACCATGCGGGCGAGCCGGCCTTCGGCCTCGGCGCGCCGGACGACCTCGGCGACCTGGTCCGCGTCGCCGGTGACGACCGTCTGCTTCGGCGAGGAGTGGACGGCCGCGTACAGCTCCGGCAGGTCGTGCGCCAGGTCCTCGACTTCGGCGGCGGACGCGCCGAGCACGGCCATCGCGCCGCCGCGACGAGGCGGGTGAGCAGCCGGGAGCGGCGGCAGATGACGCGGACGCCGTCCTGCGGGGTGAGGGCCCCGGCGACGACGGCGGCGGCGACCTCGCCCATCGAGTGGCCGACCACCGCGCCGGGCGTGACGCCGTACGCCTTCCACATGCGGGCGAGGCCGAGCTGGATCGCGAACAGGACGGGCATCGTTTCGGCCGGTCCGTCCGGTTTCGCCCCGGATTCGAGGAGGTCCCACAGGGCGGGGCCGCCCTCCTCGGCGAACAGCCCGTCGAGGTCGTCGATGGCCTCGGCGAACGCGGGCTCCTCTTCGAGGAGCCGCTGCGCCATGCCCGCGCGCTGCGCCCCGTACCCGGAGAACACCCAGACGGGACGGCCGGGCGTGCCGATCGCCGAGCCGGTGACGCGCCCGGGTGGGGGCGTCCCTCGGCGAGGGCGGTGAGCCCGTCGACCAGCCCGGCGCGGTCGCGGGCGGCGACGGCGGCGCGGGCCCGGCCGCGCCCGGCGCGCCCGTGCAGGGTGCGGGCGAGATCGGGCAGGTCGGGCAGGTCGGGCAGGTCGGGCAGGTCGCGTCGGCGTCCCGCAGCCAGGCGGCGAGGACGGACGCGTGGTCGCGGATCCGGTCGTCGGCGGTGTCGGAGAGGGGGAACGTCCGGACGACCGCGGGCTGGACGCGCGGTTCGGGCGCCGGTGCGGCTTCGAGGATCACGTGCGCGTTCGTCCCGCCGAAGCCGAAACCGGACACGCCCGCGCGGGCCGGATGCCCGCGTTCGGGCCACGGCGTCTCCGCGGCGACGACCGACAGCCGCAGGTCGTCGAACGGGATGTGCGGGTTCGGCTCGCGGTAGTGCGCGCTCGGCGGGATGACGCGGTGGTGCAGCGCGAGGACGGCCTTGATCAGGCCCGCGACGCCCGCGGCCGATTCCATGTGCCCGAGGTTCGACTTCGCCGAACCGAGCAGGAGCGGCTCGTCCGGGGCGCGGCCCGCGCCGAGGACCTCGCCGACGGCCTTCGCCTCGATCGGGTCGCCGAGGAACGTGCCGGTGCCGTGCGCCTCCAGGTAGTCGACCTCGCGGGTGTCGATCCCGGCGGACGCGTACACGTCGCGGAGCAGCGCCCGCTGCGCGTCGGAGTTCGGGGCGACGAGCCCGTTGGAGCGGCCGTCGGAGTTGACGCCGCTGCCCCGGACGACCGCGAGGATCCGGTCGCCGTCGCGCCGCGCGTCCGAGAGGCGCTTCAGGACGACCGCGCCGCAGCCCTCCGCGCGGACCATGCCGTCGGCGGACGCGTCGAACGCCTTGCAGTGCCCGTCGGCGGCGGTGCCCCCGGCGAGGTCGAACGTCATGGTGACCGTCGGGGACAGCAGCAGGTTCACGCCGCCCGCGAGCGCCACGTCGGCCTCGCGCGCCGCAGCGCCTGCACCGCGAGGTGCGTCGAGACGAGGGACGAACTGCAGGCCGTGTCGACGATCATGCTGGGGCCGCGCAGGTCCAGCAGGTACGACAGCCGGTTCGCGATGATGCTGAGCGCGGCGCCGGTGGCGGTGAACGGCTCCAGGGCGGCCGGGTCGGACGCGGTGAACGCGCCGTACTCGGGGGCGGACACGCCGACGAACACGCCGGTGCGGCTGCCGCGCAGCGACGCCGGGCCGATCCCGGCGTGCTCGAACGCCTCCCAGGCGACCTCCAGCACGAGCCGCTGCTGCGGGTCCATGACCGCTGCTTCGCGGGGGGTGATGCCGAAGAACTGGGCGTCGAACTCGGCGACGTCGTCCAGGAAGCCGCCGAGGCGGGTGGTCTTGGCGAGCAGGTCGCCGACCTCGGGGGAACCGTCGTCGAACGGGTCCCAGCGTCCGTCCGGAACCTCCCGGATCGCGTCGCCGCGGCCGGTGAGGAACCGCCAGTAGTCGGCGGGCCCGGTCAGGTCGCGGTCGCCGCCGGGGAAGCGGCAGCCGATCCCGACGACCGCGATCGGCTCGTCGGCGGACGGGGCGGCGGACGGGACGGACGGCGCCGCCGGTGCGGCGCTCGCGGCGGGTGCGAGGTCGGCGCCGGAGGCGAGGGCGACCGAGAGCTTGTCGATCGTCGGGTGCTCCCAGACGAGAGTGGCGGGGAGCGACCGGCCGAGCATCTGCTCCAGCTCGCCCGCGATCGCGACGGCGTCGCGGGAGGCGAGCCCGAACTCTTCGAGCGGACGGTCGGAATCGATCTGGTCTGCGGTGGTCCGGGAGCGACGCGCGATCTGCTCGATCAGGTGCCGGCGAATCGAATCCTCGCTGATCCGAGCCCGATCCTGCGGGATGTCCCGCGCGGCTCCGGAACGATCGTTGCTCTGCATGCGGTGGGTTCCCCCCATGACGGGATCGTTCATCGAAGCAGGGACCCACTTTGTCCCACGATGACCGGCACGGGATGCGCATCCAGACCACTTTTCTCCGAAGTCACTTGTCACGGTGATGACAAGACTCGGTAGTAACCAATGTGGCCTGATGGGATAGTTGAGACAGCCATCCCACAGTTGTGATGGGTAACCGGTAATGAACCAAAAGTAACAATAGTTCGACGAGACATTTTAGGGGGTAGCGGCGGATTTCCCGCGCGCGGGGGAGATCACGCCGCGTGCACCGTTGACCCGGGGCCGATACCGATGGGCGCTGGCGGTCGTCGCCGTCAGCGCATTCATGATCACCATGGACAACACGGTGGTCTTCAACGCGCTGCCCACGATCATGGCCGATCTCGACATGTCGGATTCGGCCAAGGACTGGGTCGCCACCGGGTACATCCTGATGTTCTCGTGCCTCATGATCGCGGGCGGTCGGCTCACCGACGTCTACGGGCCGCGCCTCACGTTCACGTCCGGGATGATCGTGTTCACCGCGGCGTCCGCCGTCTGCGGATTCGCGCAGTCGACCGACGTCCTGATCCTGGCCCGCATCGTGCAGGGCGCCGGGGCCGCGCTCGCGCTGCCCGCCACGCAGGTCATGGTCACCGTCGGCCGCAACGACAAGCAGCGCTCGATCGGCAACATCGTCTGGATCGGCGCTGCGTCCAGCGCCACCGCCCTCGGCCCGACGATCGGCGGCATCATCGTCCAGCACTGGGACTGGGGCTGGATCTTCCTGATCAACATCGTGCCCGGGATCCTGGTGATCCTGCTCGGCATGTTCGTCCTCACCGGGCACGGCGACAACAAGGACGCCCGCGTCGACCTGCCCGGCGTGCTCATCTCCGCGACGATGCTGTTCGCGTTCACCTACGGGCTGGAATCCGGCAACAAGCACGGCTGGACCGACCCGTCCGTGCTCAGCGTCTTCGCGCTCGGCCTGATCGCGCTCGTCTGCTTCATCATGGTCGAGAGCTGGGCCCCCGACCCGATGATCGACATGCGGTTCTTCCGCAACCGCGTCTTCACCGGCGGGCTGCTGTCGCAGATGCTCTACGGCATCGGCTTCAACGGCATGATGTTCTACTCCGCGACGTTCCTGCAGCGCTTCCTGGACTTCTCGCCGCCCCAGGCCGGGCTGGTCATGCTGCCCCCCGCCATCACGATCATGCTGCTGACGCCCGTCGCGTTCCTGCTCGCCACCAAACTCGGCCCGCGCCCCGCGATCGGCGGCGGGATGGCGCTGATGGCGCTCGGCATGTTCCTGTTCTCGACGATCCAGCGCGGCGACGGCTACGCCGACCTCATGCCCGGCGTCATGCTCGTCGGCGTCGGCGCCGCCCTCGGCATGCCGCTGGTGATGTACGTGCTGAAGGCCGTCCCCGAGCAGCAGGCGGGCGTCGCCAGCGGCGTCATCAACGTCATCCGGGAGGCGTCCGGCGCGTTCGGCATCGCGATCGTCGGGCTGCTCATCCACAACGTCCCCGACGAGGGCGCGAGCGCCGCCGAACTGGAGGTGTTCCGCGAGGGCACGTCGTCCGGGCTGATCCTCGGCGCCGCGCTGGTGCTGGTCGGCGGCCTCATCGGCGGTTTCACCCTGCCCAGCCGGCGCGGCTGGCTCGGCCCCAAGCACGGCAAGCAGCGCCCGCTCGTCGCCGACCCGCCGCCCCGCCGCCGCGCCGCGAAGTCCGCCGCACCGCCCGCCGCGGCGGC
>NZ_MKJY01000087.1 GCF_001942465.1 Actinomadura sp. CNU-125 | reverse complement strand
GGGGACGCCCGCCAGGGCCGCGCGCCCGCGCGCCGCGCGAGCACCGCGAGGAGCAGGATCCCGGCCACGGTCATCCCGGCCGCGTTCCCGACGCCGAGGACCGCGACGACCCAGCGCCGGTCCACCATCGCCACGAGCGCGACGTCGACGGCCATCACCGTCGCCCAGCCCGCGACGACGGCCGCGGCGGCCGTCCGGCCCCGCTCGCACGCGTACAGGACGCGCTGGCCGATGTGGGCGACGAGGCCGTAGCCGAGCAGGCCGGGCGCGAACGCGAGGACGGCCCGCGCCAGCACCTCCTGCTGGAGCTCGTCGCCGGGGTTGAACACCACGGAGAGCGGCACGGCGACGGCGGCCAGCACGGCCGCGCCCGCGCACGACACCAGCAGCACCGCCCGCGTCGTCGAGGCGGTGATGCGGTCGAACCGCTCCCGCTCGTCCGGGCCGCTGCGCGCCGACAGCATCGGGAACGCGCTGGTGGCGATCGGCACCACCAGGACCGCCCACGGCAGCAGGTAGACCGCCCACGCGTACTGGTAGTTGTTCAGGGCGCCCGGGGTGCCCTTGTAGCTGAGGTGCACCACGAGCAGCGCCGACAGCTGCTGCGCCGCGACGGTGGCGATGCCCGCGATCGCGAGGCGCCGCACGCGCACCGCGACGCCCGGGGGGAACCGGAAGGTGGGCCGCAGCCCGAGCCGCAGGCGCCACGCGGCGATCCCGGCGGTGGCGGCCATCGCGGCGCCGCCGAGCGCGGTGCCGATGGCGAGGGTCAGCTCGGCCGAGCGCGGCAGGTGGGCCAGGTCGTCGACGTAGGCGTGGCCGAGCGGCGCGAACACCAGGTAGCAGCCGATCACGACGACGCTGGACGCCAGCGGCGCGAGGGCGGGCGCGACGAACCGGCGGTGCGACTGCAGGAGCCCGTAGAACACGACCGCGACCCCGTACATCAGCATCTGCGGCGCCATGATCGCGAGCATGGTGGACGCGACGTCGATGATCTGCCCGGCGTCGCAGCCCTGCAGGTCCTCGCGGACGAGCGCGGTGACGATGGGGCGCGACGCCAGCGCCATCAGCGCCGACAGCGGCACCATCAGCACGACGACCCAGGTCAGCAGCGCCGATCCGATGCGGCGCACCTCGTCGCGGTCGCCGCGGTCGACGGCCCCCGCCAGGACGGGCACGACCATGCTGGTCAGCGCGCCGCCCGCGACGATCTCGTAGACGATCAGCGGGAACTGCGTCGAGGTGGAGTACGCCTGCCCGAGGCACGACGTGGTGACCGTCTGCGACAGGGCGTAGGTGCGGCCGAACCCGGCGAGCCGGGACAGCACCGTGATGATCGCGATGACGAGGGCGGCCCCGGCGATGCCGCCGGTCAGCCTGCGCAGGGACGGGGGCATGCTCGGCGTTCTCTGAGGTGGATCACGTTGAGGGGGACGCCTAGACGGCGTCGGCGGCCGCGTCGTCCTCGACGGGGCGCGGCCCGCGGGGGGACGGCCGCGGCGGCGGGCTCGACCGGACGGCGGCCGAGCATGTCGATGCGGTGCAGGACGGGCGTGTCCCGGATGACCTTGGTGAAGCTGACCTTCTCGCTGGCGGCGTTCAGCCCGGCGACGGCGGCGAGGACGGCGAGGTCCGCGGCCGAGGCGGGTCGCGGCCAGCCCGATCGGCGCGCCGGAGGGCGTTGGCGCCGGTGTCGCCGAGCATCGCGCGTTCGCCGAGGTCCTCGGGGAGCAGCGCGGCGGCGGCGCCGACACGGCGGCCACGGGCGACGCCAGCACCAGCGGCGTCCCGGCGATCAGCCCGACCTTGACGGCGCGGCCGGGACGCAGGTCGAACAGGTTCATCAGGTTGGCGCTCCCCGCGACGAGGGCGCCGTTGAGCAGCGTGTCGGCCGCGCGTCCGGCGCGGGACGGCGCCGGGGACCCGGCGATCGCGGCGGCGGCCAGCCCGGTCGCGCCGATCCCGAGGATCTTCACGGCGCCGCTGGTGACCTCGCCGAGCGCGAGGACCGCCGAGGTGGCCCTTGAAGCCGCGGGACGCGCCGGAGCCGGTGAGGTCGTCGTAGCCGCCGAGGACGCCGGAACCGGCGCCCGCGAGCAGCGCGGCGCCCGCACTCCGGCCGCCCGGCCCGGCCCCGAAGCCGGGGGCGAGCAGGCCGCCGGCGACGGCGCCCGCGGCGAACGCGGGGCCTTCGAGCAGGGTGACGGGTTCGCCGCGGTGGTTCGTGCGGCCCCACACCTGCTCGCCGGGGGTGCCGTTCAGGCCCGGCGGGCGGGCGGTCAGCGCCGTGTAGGCGGCGCGGGCCGCGAACAGCGCGAGCGCCGCGCCGGCCGCCGCCCGCAGGATCCGCGCGCCCGCCCGTCCCGCGGTGTCGTCGTCGCCCGCCGCATCCGCCATCAGGTCACCCGCTCTTTCCCGCCGTGGGCGCGGGCGAGGGCAGGTAGCCGCTCACACCGGCGCCCGTCCCGTACTGCCCGGACTCGCCGCTCAGCTCCTTCTGCAGCGCCAGGATCGCCACGACCTGGCCGGAGGCGGTGTCCACGATGTCGACGGCGGAGACCGACTCGGCGGCGTCGGAGTCGCGCAGCGCCGCGATCAGCCCGCCGTCGCTCGCGGCGGTCGGCGGGCCGCCCACGACGGTACCGCTTCCGGCGGCGTCGAGGGCGGACGCCAGCGAGATCAGCGCCTCGTTGTCGTCGTCGCCGCCCTCGTAGGCGTACGCGGCGGACGGGGCGACGACGAGGCGAGGGTCGCGCGGCGGCCCGGCTCGCCGGTCGTGGTGATGTACCCGGCGTCGGTGAATCCGCCGAGGACGGCGCCGGTCGCGGCGTCCTCGCGCCCGGCCTCGGCCGGGTCGGCGGTGACCAGCGCGCTCGCCAGCACGGCGCCCGCCTTGTCGTAGGTGCCGGAGTCCGCGGGGAACTTCACGTCCTCGGCCTTCAGCCGCCCGGCGAGGGCGTCGACGGCGGTGCGCTGGTCGTCGTCCAGGAGCTTCTTCTGGACGGTGACGCGGCCGGTGACGGCGGCGCCGGCGTTCTTCACCAGCTCGCCGACCCGCTCGATGCTGTCGTCGCCCGCGCCGGGCGTCTCGACCAGGACGACCGACTGGCCCTTGAGGCGGTTCTCGACGATCTGCGGGGCGAGCACCCCGGCGAACTGTTCTTCGCCGTTGACCCGGTTCTGCAGGTCGCGCTGCGCCTCCCGGGCCTGCTGGGCGCTGTCGGCGGCGGAGTTGGCCTGCTCGCGCAGGGTCTCGCTCACCGAGTTCGACAGGGTGGTGGAGCCCAGCACGATGCCGAGCGCGAGCGCGAGGAAGATCGCGACGATGGAGACGAGGTGGTATCGGAAATCGATCATCAGGAGAAGAGTCCGGTGAGCCAGAAGACGAAGGCGTGCCAGCGATCGGCCAGCAGCGGGCCGATGACGTCTCCCGCCGGCGACGTGGCGACGGCGGTGACGATGGCGACGAGCGCGCCGAGGACGAGGAACAGCAGCGACCAGGTGGAGATGCGGCTGCGGTAGAGCCTGCTGACGCCCTTGGCGTCGACGAGTTTGCTGCCGACCCGCAGGCGGGTGAGGAACGTGCTCGCCATGCCCGCGCGGCCTTTGTCGAGGAACTCCTCCATGTTGGCGTGGGTGCCGACCGCGACGATGAGGGACGCGCCCTTCTCGTCGGCGAGCAGCATGGCGCAGTCCTCGCTGGTGGCGGTGGCGGGGAAGGTGATGGCGTCCTGGCCGAGCTCCTGCACCCGCGCGAGGCCGGGCGCCCGGCCGTCCCGGTAGGCGTGCACGACGATCTCGGCGCCGCAGGTCAGGGCGTCGTCGGAGACCGAGTCCATGTCTCCGACGATCATGTCGGGGCGGTAGCCGGCCTCCAGCAGCGCGTCGGCGCCCCCGTCGACGCCGATCAGCACCGGCCGGTACTCGCGGATGTAGGGCCGCAGGGTGGCGATGTCCTCGCGGTAGTGGTAGCCGCGGACGACGATCAGCGCGTGCCGTCCGTTCAGCTTCGTCCGCACGTCGGGGACGCCGACGCCGTCGATGAGCAGGTCGCGCTCGCGCTTGACGTACTCCATCGTGTTGGCGACGAACGCCTCGAGCTGGGTGGACAGCCCGGCCTTGGCCTCGACGAGCGCCGCCTCGACGGTCTCGGCGGTCTGCGCCATCCCCTTGGTGACGACCTCGTCGCCGCGGTAGACGGTGCAGTCCTCGACGCGGACCTGCTCGCCCTCCTGCAGCTTCGTGAAGATCTCCGGGCCGACGTCGTCGATCAGCGGGATCCCCGCCTCGACGAGGATCTGCGGGCCTAGGTTGGGGTAGCGGCCGGAGATGCTCGGCGCGACGTTGACGACGGCGCCGACCTGGCACGACACGAGCGCCTCGGCGCTGACCCGGTCGAGGTCGACGTGGTCGATGACGGCGACGTCGCCGGACTGCAGCCGCTTGGTGAGGTTCTTGGTGCGGCGGTCGAGCCGGACGGTGGCGCTGACCCCCTGCCGGCCGTCGTCGCGGCCCCGGCCCAGCGCGAGCACGCGCCGCGGCAGCCGCTGGGCGAGCCCGGCGCGACGCTCGGTGGTGGGTGACGGGTCGTTCATCGCTTGCCATCCTGCCAGAGCACGGGTGCGAACGACGGTAAGGACGACAGTCCGGGCGTGTCCGTTCCCGTACCCTCTGTAGTTTTTGGGGGCCTGTCGGGGCGCGTGGCGCACCCCTGATTCGTATGACGCCGGGCGGGACGTCCGGGTTCGATCACCGTTCGATCACCGTTCGTCTCGGTCACCGTTCGCCGGTCACCGTTCGTCCGCGGCCATGGCGAGGAGCTCCTCGGCGTGGGCGCGGCCGAGCTCGGAGTCCTCCAGCCCGGCGAGCATCCGCGACAGCTCCCGCACCCGGCCCTCGCGGTCGAGGGCGGTGACGCCGCTGCTGGTGACGGTGCCGTCGTCGGACTTCTCCACCAGCAGGTGCTGGTCGGCGAAC
Source organism: Actinomadura sp. CNU-125 (assembly GCF_001942465.1). Classification (GTDB taxonomy): domain Bacteria; phylum Actinomycetota; class Actinomycetes; order Streptosporangiales; family Streptosporangiaceae; genus Spirillospora. Next base: position 12,588 of record NZ_MKJY01000087.1, on the reverse strand, counting down.
GCGGCGACCTGCGGCAGGTGCGTGACGACTATCACCTGCGCGTTGCGGGCGAGGCGGGCCAGCCGCCGCCCGATCTCCACGGCCGCCTTGCCGCCGACGCCCGCGTCGACCTCGTCGAACACGAACGTGGGCACCGGGTCGGCGCCCGCGAACACGACCTCGATCGCCAGCATGACGCGCGACAGCTCGCCGCCCGAGGCGCCCTTGTGCAGCGGCAGCGGCTTCGCGCCCGGGTGCGGCGCGAGCCGCACCTCGACCTCGTCGACGCCCTGCGGCCCGTAGTCGTCGCCGGAGCCACCGTCACCTCGACGCGGGCGTGCGGCATGGCGAGCGCCGTCAGCTCGTCGGTGACGGCGGCGGAGAACCGCTCGGCGGCCCGGGTGCGGACGGCGGTCAGCTCGCCGGCCTCGGCGGTGAGCCGCTCGGTCAGCTCGGCGTGCTCGGCCGTCAGCTCCTCGATCCGCTCGTCGTCGCCCTCCAGCTCGGTGAGCCGCACCGCCGACCGCCGCGACCACTCCAGCACGTCGGCGAGCGTCTCCCCGTACTTGCGGGTCAGCGCCGTCAGCTCGGCGCGCCGTTCCTGGACGACCGCGAGCCGCGCCGGGTCGGCGTCCACGGACTCGGCGTAGGCGGCCAGGTCGGCGGCGACGTCGGAGATCAGGTAGCCGGCCTCGGCGAGCCGGTCGGCGAGCGCCGCCAGCTCCGGGTCGTGGTCGCGGACGGCGTCCAGCGCGTTGCGGGCCTGCCCGAGCAGGCTCGTGACGTTCGCGGCCTCGAACGCCGCCGCCGGGTCGCCCAGCAGCGACTCGTGGGCGGTGTCGGCGGCGCCGCGCAGCGCGTCGGCGTGCCCGAGCCGCTCCTCCTCGGCGGCCAGCTCGACGTCCTCGCCGTCGCGCGGGTCGACCTTCTCGATCTCCTCCAGGCCGAACCGCAGCAGCTCGGCCTCCTGCTCGCGCTCCCGCGCCCGGGTGGTGATCTCCTCCAGCAGCGCCGCGACCTTCCGGTGCCGCTGGTAGGTCTTGGTGTAGGCGCGCATCGGCTTGGTGAGCGCCCCGCCCGCGTACCGGTCGAGGGCGGCGCGCTGCCGCGCGGCCGCCAGCAGCCGCTGCTGGTCGGACTGGCCGTGCACGGCGACGAGGTCGTCGGCGAGGTTGATCAGCAGGCTGACCGGGACGGACCGGCCGCCCAGGAACGCCCGGGAGCGGCCCTCGGCCGACACCGACCGGGTGACGATCAGCGCGCCGTCGTCCAGCTCGCCGCCCGCCTCCTCGACCCGGTCGACCACGCGGCCGCCGGGATCGACCACGATCCGGCCCTCGACGGTGGCGCGCCCGGCGCCCGGCCGGACCCGCTGGGGGTCGGCCCGGCCGCCGAACATCAGCCCCAGGCTCGTGACCACCATCGTCTTGCCCGCCCCGGTCTCCCCCGTGACGACGTTGAATCCGGGCGACAGATCGAGCACGGCCTCGTCGATCACCCCGAGGCCCTGAATCCGCACCTCATCGACCATCGGACGCACCAGCGTCACAACCCTCCGCAAACGATTCCCCGATCGGCGCCTGTGGAGATTATCCCTTCTGCTCCCCTGCCGCCTCCCCGCCCGCGTCCGCCGGCCCGTCCGGACGGCCGGCGCCGGCGCGTCGCCGGACGCGTCCGGCGTGCCGTCGCCGCGCCCGTCCGGCACCCGCATGACCTGCCGGTCCTCGGTCGGGGGCGTCGGATGCATGGGCTGCCGGACGCGCCCGCGCCAGCCCGTCACCGGCAGCCCGAACTTGGTGACCAGCCGGTCGGTGAAGGGGGTGAGGTGGAGCCGCGCGAGCCGTACCGGCGCGGCGCCGCGACGCACCTCCACCCGCGCTCCCGGCGGCAGATCGAGCGTGCGGCGCCCGTCGCACCACAGGACCGCGCCGGGCGTGTCGGCGAGGACCTCCACGGCGACCGACGAGCGCGGCGACACCACCAGCGGACGGGCGAACAGCGAGTGCGCGCTGATCGGCACGACGAGCATCGCCTCGACCTCCGGCCACACCACGGGCCCGCCCGCCGAGAAAGCGTACGCCGTCGACCCGGTGGGTGTGGCGCATACCACTCCGTCGCAGCCCCAGTTCGACAGCGGGCGGCCGTCGATCTCGGCGACGACCTCCAGCATCCGCTCCCGCTCCGACTTTTCGATGCTGGCCTCGTTCAGCGCCCATGTGGTGCCCATCACGGTGCCGTTGCGGCGGACGACGACGTCGATCGTCATCCGCTCCTCGACCTCGTACTGGCGGGTGCACACCCGGTCGACGGTGGCGGCGAGGTCCTCGCGCTCGGCCTCGGCGAGGAAGCCCACGTGCCCGAGGTTGACGCCCAGCAGCGGCGTCCCGGACGCGCGCGTCAGATCGGCGGCGCGCAGCAGCGTCCCGTCCCCGCCGAGCACCACCACGACCTCGGCGCCTGTCGGCGGCGGCCGCGGCGACCGGCATGACGACCACGCCCGGGCAGCCGATGTCGTCGGCCTCGTCCGCCAGCACCCGCACCGTGATGCCGGCCGCCGACAGCCGCTCGATCACCAGCTGGGCGCTGCGGACGGCCTCGGGCCGTCCGGTGTGCGCCACGACCAGCACCGACCTCGTGCTCATGCTCTCGCCCCACTCCCAGCCGCACCGAGATGTTCCGACGTGTTGACGAACGTGTCCGTACCCGGCGTTCCCAAATCGGCGTTCCGTCCCGTTTCCGGGACGTTCCGCACGGCCCGGACGCTCACTGCGGCCCCTCCGCGACGGCCTTGGCGAGCGCGTCCTCGTCCAGGGCGGGGGCGCCCGCGCGCAGCCACAGGAAGTACTCGACGTTCCCGGACGGGCCGGGCAGCGGGCTCGCGGTCACGCCGCGCACCCCCAGCCCGAGCGTCGCCGCGTGCCCGGCGACGCCGCGCACCGCCTCGGCGCGCAGTTCCGGATCGCGCACGACGCCGCCCGCGCCGACGCGGTCCTTGCCGACCTCGAACTGCGGCTTCACCATGACGGCGTAGTCGGCGTCGGGCGCCGCGCAGCGCCGCACGGGCCCCAGGACCAGCTTGAGGGAGATGAACGACAGGTCGCCGACCACGAGGCCGGGCGGCGGCCCGTCCCCCAGCATCTCCGGTTCCAGCTCGCGGATGTTGACCCGTTCGAGCACGGTGACGCGGTCGTCGGTCCGCAGCGACCACGCGATCTGCCCGTACCCGACGTCCACGGCGAACACGTGCGCGGCGCCCGCGCGCAGCAGCACGTCGGTGAATCCGCCGGTGGAGGCGCCGGCGTCCAGGCAGCGGCGGCCCGCGACCGGCAGGCCGGGGAACGCACCAGCGCGCCGGCGAGCTTGTGCCCGCCGCGCGAGACGTATTCGGGCCCGGTGTCGGCCTCGGCCACCACGATCGCGGCCCCCGCCTGCACCTGCGTCGCGGCCTTGGTCGCGCGCTGCCCGCCCACCCGGACCCGCCCGTCGGCGATGAGCTGCGACGCGTGCTCCCGCGACGGGCGAGCTCGCGCCGCACCAGCTCGGCGTCCAGCCGCCGGCGAGCGCTCATGCCCGGGGGCGCAGCGCGTCGGGGAACGCGGCCCGGGGGCGCGGCGGCACCGGGTGCCCGGCGTCGGCCGTCCCGCCGTCGTCCTGGGTGCTCTCCGCGGAGATGAGCAGCTCCTGGAGGCTCCGGTGGACGTCCTCGAAGATCTCCACGTGCTCGGGAACGGGCCGTCCGGCCAGGTCGGCGAGCCGGGCGAGGACGGCGTCCACGCGCGGGTCGCCGGTGGGCTCGGGCGGCGGCGCCGCCGGGAACTCCGGCTCCCGCGGAGCCTCCGCCACGGGCGCGGCCTCCGCGGCCTCGTCGGACATCACCTTTACCTCCCTGCAACTTCCCGGACGCGCCGCGAGTGGCCCCGGGCTCGGTCAGAACGCTACCGTCCAACTGACAGATCGGCGTCGACGGAAGCGGGGAACGGCCTCACCATGGCGAACGAGGAGGACTGCCGGGCGGCGCTGGACAAGATCGTCGCACGCCTCGCGGAGGTGGACGCCGACCGGCTCGCCGAGCACGCCGTCGAGCGGACGATCAGCTGCCGCGTCCCCGACCTCGGCGTGGCCTACCGCACCCGCCTGCACGCCGACGGCCTCGATCCCGTCCGGCCCGACGACGACCCGGCGTCCGCCCAGGTCCGGCTGACGGTCGGCAGCGACGACCTCGTCGCGCTCGCCGACGACGAGCTGAGCCCGGCGAAGGCGTGGGCGAGCGGCCGCCTCAAGATCGAGGCGGGCCTCGGCGACCTGTTCCGCCTCCGCAAACTCCTCTAGCCCGGCAGGCCGATCGCGCGCAGCGCCCCGGCCAGGGGCCCGGCGGGCGGCGGTTCCGCGGCGCTCCAGGCGGACGCCGCCAGCGCGCGGAGCCCGTCGTGGGCGTCGCCGGAGCCGGTCACGGCGAACGCGTCGCCGTCCCGCCGCACCGTCCAGCCGCCGCAGCGGTGCCCCTCGGCGGACGCCGCGACCTCCGGATGCGGGACGAGCAGACCCGTCAGGTCGGGCGCGAGGTAGGACGGGCGGCGGTTCGGCGGCGCGGTCAGGACGCCGAGCGGATCGGTCACCCCGGTGAACACCAGCAGGCTGTCGGCGCCGCCGTTGTACGCGCCCTCGATGTCGGTGTCGAGCCGGTCGCCCACGACGAGGGGACGGCGCGCGCCCGTCCGCCGGATCGACTCGCGGTGCAGCGGCAGTTCCGGTTTGCCCGTGACGATCGGCGCGACGCCGGTGGCGCCCTCGATCACCCGCAGCAGCGACCCGTTCCCCGGATGCGGCGGCCCGTCGCCGCCCGGGATCGTCAGGTCGCCGTTCGAGCCGACGAACAGCGCGCCGCGCGCGACGGCCTGCCCGCCCTGCGAGAGCAGCCCGTACCCGAGCCCCGGGTCGTAGCCCTGCGCCACCGCCGCCGTCCGCTCCGACGCGACCGACACCGGGCGCAGGCCCTCGCCGTACAGGGCGTGCCGCAGCCCCGTCCCGCCGACGACCAGCACCTCGGCCCCGGCCGGGAGACGCTCGGCCAGCAGCCGCGCCGCCGCCTGCGCCGACGTCACCACGTCGGCCGGCTCGGCGGGCACCCCGACCTCGGTGAGCAGCGCCGCCACCGCCGACGGCGTCCGCGAGGCGTTGTTGGTGACGAACGCCGCGCGCTGCCCCGCCGCACGGGCCTTCGCCACCGACTCCGCCGCCGCCGGGACGGGCCGCCTGCCGATGTAGACGACGCCGTCCAGGTCGAGCAGGGCGACGTCGTACGCCTCGCACAGAGGACGGTCACTGCCCTTCATCGCGCTCCCTCCGATCGCACACCGGCACGATCGTACGGGCCGCCGGCTACCGGCCGGTAGCCTGCGGCGGGCGCCGCATCACCGGCGCGACCGGAGCGTCGCCCTGACGTGCCGCAACTCCCGCTGGTAGTCCTTGTTCCCCGGCCGCATCGCCGCCGCGAGCGCCAGCTGCTGCACCGCGCCCTCGAAGTCGCCCATCCGGCTGAGCGACAGCCCGAGCCCGAACCGCGCGTAGTCCTCCGCGGGCTCCTCCTCGACGATGCTCTGGAAACTCTCCGCCGCCGCACCGAACTGCCGCGTCCCGAACTGCGCCCGTCCCAGCGCCTCCCGGATGCTGTGCGACCCCGGCTCGGCCTCGGCCGCCCGCGCCAGCAGCTGCAGCGCCGCCCCCGCACTGCCCGCCCGCAGCAGCTCCAGCCCGCGCGTGTACCACTCGTAGACGCCGCCCGCCGGGGCGGCGGGATCTTCGCCGGGGGAATCGTCCGGCCTGCCCGGTCCTTGAACACTCACGTGGACCTCCCCTCGCACATACGCCTCTTTGAACGTACCCACTCGAAGGCCGGCCGCCTCCCGGCGATTACCATGCGATCGGTGGACGGCACCGCGAACGGACTTCCGGGCATCCCCGCCGACATCGGACCCGAGGAGTTCAGCGCCCGCGTCTTCGGCTCGGCGGGGTTCGCCGCCGGCCCGCCCGGCGGCGGCCTCGAACTCGCGCCGTTCCGGGGCGTCCGGTTCGTCCCCGAGATCGCCGGTGACCTCGCGACCGTCACCACCCCGCCGTACGACCTGATCGACGACGCGGCCGTCCGGCGGCTGCTCGCGAGCGGCGGGCACAACATCGTCCGGCTCAACATGCCGCGCGCCGCCGGGGAGAGCTACGCCGACGCCGGACGCACCCTCCGCCGCTGGCTCGACGACGGCGCCCTCGCGATCGACCCCGAACCCGCCCTGTACGTCTACGAGGCGTCCCGCGACGGGACGGTCCTGCAGCGCGGCCTCATCGGCGGCCTCGGCCTCCGCGCGGAGGCCGACCGGGTCGTGCTCCCGCACGAGAACGTCTTCCCCGGCCCCGTCCGCGACCGCCTCGCCCTGATGGAGGCGACCGGCGCCAACCTGGAACCGATCTTCCTCGTCTACGAGGGCGGCGAAGACGCCGCTCCGGATCGTCGACGACGCGGCCGCCGCCGACCCGCTGGTCGAACTCGCCGCCGACGACGGCCGCACGCACCGGCTGTGGCGCGTCACCGACCCGTCCCTGCACGGCCGCGTCGCCGCCGACCTGCGCGGGCGCGGCGCCCTCATCGCCGACGGCCACCACCGCTACGCCACCTTACCGGCGCCCTGCAGGCCCGCCACCGCGCCGCCGGCCACGGGCCCGGCCCGTGGGACCGCGGCCTGGCCCTGCTCGTCGACTCCACCCGCTACCCCCCGCACCTGGGCGCCATCCACCGCGTCCTGCCCGGCCTGCGGCCCGGCGACGCCGCCGAACGGCCCGCGATCCTTCCGCGTGACCGCCCTGCCGGACGAGGCCGCCGCCGTCCGCGCCCTCGCCGCCGCCCGCGCGCCCCGCGTTCCTGCTCGGCGGCGGCGACGTCCCGTACCTGCTCACCGACCCCGACCCGGCCGCACTCGCCCGCGTCATGCCGTCCGACCACTCGCCGCAGTGGCGCCGCCTCGACACCGCCGTCCTCGACCACCTGCTGATCGAGGACGCCTGGAAGGTGCCGGCGAACGAGAACGCGATCGAGGTCGTGCACGACGACCCGTCCGCCGCGATCGACCGCGCCCGCCGGACGGGCGGCACCGCGGTCGTCCTCGCCCCGCTGCGCGTCGAGGACGTCCTCGCCGTCGCCGACCGGGGCGAACGCGTGCCCCGCAAGTCGACCTCGTTCGGCCCGAAGCCCCGCACCGGCCTCGTCCTGCGCCTCCTGGAAACGGAGACATGACGGACGCGGCCGGGAGCGGTGATCGCGGAGAGAACTGGCCAACGGCGCCGGTCGGAGGCGATGATCGACCGATGGACGACACCACGACCACGATCACGCCGCTCGGCGGCGACGTGTACGAGATAGACACGCGGATGGCGGGCTACAGCGGCATCACCGCCGGATACCTCATCCTCGGCGACCGGCCGTGCCTGGTGGAGCCCGGGACGTCCGGTTCCGCCCCGGTCGTCGAGGCGGCGCTGCGCGAACTGGGCGTGGGGGCGGACGACCTCGCGACCGTCGTCGTCACGCACATCCACCTCGACCACGCGGGCGGCGTCGGCGACATCGCCCGCATGTACCCGCGCGCCGAGGTCGTCGTCCACGAGAAGGGCGCCCGCCATCTGGCGGACCCGTCGCGGCTCATGCGCAGCGCCCGGATGGTGTACGGCGACAGCCTCGACACCCTGTTCGGCGAGCTGAAGCCGACGGACGCCGCGCGCATCCGCGCCGTCGAGGAAACCGGGACGATCGACCTCGGCGGCGGGCGGCGCCTCGAATCGCACTACTCCCCCGGCCACGCCAAGCACCACGTCGGGCTGATGGACTCCCAGACCGGCGACCTGTACGTCGCGACGCCGCGGGCGTCTACATTCCCGAGACCGCCGACGTTCGCCCCGCGACGCCGCCGCCGGACTTCGACCTCGACACCACGCTGGCGTCCCTCGGCAAGTTCCGGGCGCTGGGCCCGCAGCGGCTCCTGTTCGCGCACTACGGGCCCGTCACCGAGGTCGAGGACACGCTGGAACGCTCCGCCGAGGAGCTGCGCGTCTGGGTCGACCACGTCAAGGACGCCAAGGAGCAGGGCCTCGACCTCGACCACGCCGTCGCGATGGTCGTCGAACGCACCCGCGACCGCTACGCGGTGTCCCGTCCGGACGGCGACCCGGAACTCGCCGCCAAGTACGAGGTGCTCAGCAGCGCCGAGAGCAACGTCGCCGGGATCATGCACGCCCTCGACCGGCACGCGTGAGCCGTCAGCGGCGGAACGGGCCGGTGACCTCGTAGGTCCGCCCGTCCGTTCCGCCGATGAACCCGCTCTCGCCGCGCTGCGACGAGAAGTACAGGCGCGACCCGTCCGGGCTGAACGCCGGGCCGGTGATCTCCGACTCCGCGTGCCCGGCGACGCGCAGCACCGGCGCCACGATCCCGTCCGGCGTGATGATGTTGATCTCCATGTTGCCGCCGTCCTCGGCCACGTACAGGTCTCCGGACGACGCCGCCGTCACGTTGTCGACGCCCGTCAGCGGCGCTTCGCCGCTCACCAGGTCGTCGTCGTAGGCGATCTCGAGCCGCTCGGTGGCCGCCCGGTACGCCCACACCCGTCCGTCGCCCTTCGTCGTGAAGTAGCAGGTGCCGCCCGAGTAGTAGCAGCCCTCACCGCCGTCGAACCGCATCGCGCCCTCGACCTGGTCGCGCGTCGGCGTCCACCAGAACTCCGGCCGCGGCACGTCCGCCCACCGGACGGCCCCGGGGCCCGAGCCGACGAGCACCTGCAGCGTCCCGGCCGACAGGTCGCCCCACGTCTCGGGGACGAACCGGTAGAAACAGCCGTCCCCTTGGTCCTCGGTGAGATAGACGACGCGCCGCTCCGGGTCGCACGCCGCGGCCTCGTGCTTGAACCGCCCCATCGCGGGCCGCGCGACGGCGTCGTCCTCCCCGCGCGGATCGGTCTCGAACACCAGCCCCCAGTCGTGCTCCTCGCACGACAGCCACGTGTTCCACGGCGTCCCGCCGCCCGCGCAGTTCAGCGTGGTCCCGTTCAGGATCCGGTACGCCGATGTCACGCCGCCGGACGCGTCGAACCGCACGGCCGACGCCCCGCCCACGACCGGCACCTCCGAGTTGCTCACGTAGATCCAGCCGTCCCCGTCGGGGAAGCACGCGCCCCCGTCCGGCGCCGGATGCCACGTGTACCGCGTCCCCTCGACCCGCTGAAGCGAGCGCGCCACGACCCGGCTGCCGAACCCGTCCGGAAGGTGCAGCCCGTTCGCGTCCGCCGCCCGGAGCGGCCCGTACGGACTCGGGCCCGGCTGCGCGGGCCCGTCGGCGACGCCCGGCGCCACAGCGCCCCCGGCAGCGCGGCCGCACCGCCGGCCACCGCCGCGGCGTACAGGAACTTGCGTCGGTCAAGGGACATGATGCTCCCCAAGAGATCGGAAACGCCGGGAACATATCCCGGCAAATCCCCCCGAACGGCAACGATCCCGTGACTATCGAATGAAAGATCACGCCCGTCAATACCAACGAGCCACTCGACGTTCGTCCCTTACCGAAACCCCCGCTGGCGGGTTCCTGCGAAGTCGGTGGTCAAGGGCGGGAAGCACGGGCCCCGGCCGCTGGGGCTCGCGCTTCCCATGCTGGACACGGCCGACCCGCACTGTGGACGTCACAACAGGCACGTCACCGTGCGGCCGGTCCGAACTCCGGCAGTCTCCCCTTCGGATCAAGGACGACCGACCAAGGGCAACCGGCCACGGGTGGCCGACGCCAGAGTGACCGGCCAGGGGTAACCCACCAGGGAGCGACCGACCGGAGGTGACCCATCAACTGGACCACCAGTGGGTGACAGCGCGTGGTGACGGCGGGGATGTACTACCGGGAAAGTGGACGCAAGAGCGTGCTGGGGTTGCAGCCGGTCCTTGGAGACGAGGGAGCGGTCCCGGCGAAGCGCCCAGGCGGCCGAGCGGCTAACCGCCGAGGCCGTGCGGCCCGGTCGCCCCGGCCGCCGCGCACCCTCTCCCACACGGCCGCCGAACTCACCGACTCCGCCGAGGCACGGCGTATCCACCCCGTGATCGACACCGCTTCGGCCGCGCACGCAACGGCGCCGCGCGTACGGCGCCGCACGTCGGTCGACCGGGATCGACGCGCCGTGCACCGGCCGATCACGATCGAGCGCGCCTGCAACATCCGTCCAAGCCCACGCCTCCGGCACACCACGCGCACCTAGCCAGGCCGATAATCCCGCCACGCCGGGCAAGCCCGCCCCGACTTGCCGCGCCCGGCACGCCCTCAACGCCGCCCAGGCCCGTCCGTCGGGGGAACACACGGTAGACCCGGCACCCTCACCACGCGGGGCACGCCCGAATATGCACTCCGACCGAAACCCGAAACCGTTTCGGCCGCAGTCAGGAGACCGTCCAGGCCAAAGCGGGCCGATTCGGGTTCCCCATTCGCGGCGTAACGTCGACAAGCGTCAAGTCGTGCTGTTTCGGTCGCCGCGCCGACCGAAACAAGGCCGACCCGGCACGTGCGCGCCCGTACTGCCCGCATCGGTGACTAACGCACCGCGAGCCCGTCCGCCGGGTTACTCCTCGTGCTCGGGCCGGTCCTCTCCCGACGGCTCCTCCTCGGACTCGCCCTCGGCGCGTACATCACCGGGGTGTTCCGGTTCGAGGAACACGGCAGCCGCCTGCGGCACGTTCTCGTCCGGCGTCGTCGTCTTCTCCGGAGAGGCGGGCTTAAACGCGATGTCGGTCGGGGCCGCGATCTCGATCGCGATCTCGGCCTCGGCCCCGGGCTCAACCTCGGACTCGGACTCGACCTCAGGCTCGGCCTCGGACGTCTCAACGTCCGAGCCCTCCTCGGTGTCGACGATGTGGAGGCCGTCCAGCTCGGCGTACCGCTCGGCCGCGTCGGTTTCCCCGTCCCTGTCAGCCGCCGCCGACCGGGCGAACCACTCGATGGCCTCTTCGGCACGTTCCGCCTAGGGCCAAGGCGTCCGCGTAAGCGTAGAACAACCGCGCCGACCAGGGCCGCAGCCGCCGGTCCCGCAACTCCGGGATCTGCAGCGCGACCACGGCCGCGTCGTACTGCCCCAGGTCGCGCCTGACGCCCGACTCGACGATCCGCAACTCGATGCGGCTCATCGGGTCGAGCCGTTCGGCTTCCGGTGACTTGACCAGGTCGAGCGCCCGTTCGGGACGTCCGAGCCCGCGCTCGCAGTCCACCATCACGGGCAGGTACGAGTCGTCACCGGCGCCGAGCCGCCGCGCGGCCCGCAGTTCGGCGAGCGCCTCCGACCACTCTCCCGCGTGGTATGCGGCGATCCCAGCGGCCTCCCGGACGATCCCGACCCGGGACGCCAGCCGCCGTGCGGCCCGCGCGTGCCGGTAGGCCAGCTCGGGATCGTCCTCCGCGAGCCTTCCCGCCACCACGAGGTGGCGCGCCACCCGGCCCGCGAGGTCCTTCGGGAGGCTCCGCAGTCCGAGACGCGCATCCGCGTCCAGCTCCTCGCCCGTGACGTCGTCCGGCAACACCGGGTCGTCGTGCGCCGGAGCGGGCTTCTCACGCTCGATGCGCTCCCGCGGTGGTCTCCTGTCCGAGTCCTGCGAGCGCCCAGGGCCCCGCCCCTTGAACGTCCTGTCGCGGTCGCCGGAACGACCGTCCCGCTGGAACTTCCCGGGCCGCCGCTCATCGCGCAACCCCCGCCGATCACGATCCTGGAACCGTCGTTCCCCCTGGCCGCCGGCGCGCGGTCCCCGCGCGTCGCGTCCCTCGCCGTCGCGAGTCGTTCACGCCGTTCACCCGGCCGACCGCCGAACTTGCCGTCACGCCGAGGGCCGCTCTGCTTACCGCGGGGGCCACCCGGACGATCGTCCCGGTCGAACCTTCCCGGACGCCGCTCGCCCCGACCTTCGCCCGAGCCGGGTCGCCGATCCTCGGAACGCTTGAACGGACGGTCGGAACGACGATCATCCCGATCCTTCGGGCCCGCCCCGGGGCGCCGGTCACCCGAGCCCTTGTACGGACGATCGGGACGCTGCTCGTCCCGACTCCTCGGGCCCGATCCAGGCCGCCGGTCACCCGAACCCTTGTACGGACGACCGGAACGCTGCTCGTCCCGATCCCTCGGGCCGGCGCCTCCACTAGGCCGGTCACCGGAACGCTTGTACGGACGATCCGGCCGACGTTCCTCACGATCCCCGCGAGCCGCACCGGGACGCCCCCGTCCCTGCTGCGGCTTCCCGGACCGGGCACCGCCGGGCCCTCCACGCGCGCTTCCCCCGCGACGGCCAGGCGTGTTCCGCCCCCCGTTGTTCCCCCGCCGCCCGCGGTTGTCGTCGCTGCGGCCGTCCTCTTCCGCGCTCATCACGTCCGTCACTGTTCTTGATGGTGGTCCTGTTGACCCTTACAGCCTACTTTGGCGAGGCCGGACATGCGTCGAGGGCCGCCCCACTAACAGGGCGACCCTCGACATAAAGAAAGGTCCGGCGGCGTCCTACTCTCCCACACAGTCTCCCATGCAGTACCATCGGCGCTGAGAGGCTTAACTACCGGGTTCG
>NZ_MKJY01000086.1 GCF_001942465.1 Actinomadura sp. CNU-125 | reverse complement strand
GACGCGCTGTTCCTGCCGATGGGCGCGAGCAAGCCCATGCGGCTGCAGAACGCCTACGTGTCCGAGAAGGAGATCACGACGGTCGTCGGCCACTGCAAGGGGCAGATGGAGGCGTCCTACCGCGACGACGTCGGCGACGCCGCCAAGCCGAAGAAGGAGATCGACGAGGAGATCGGCGACGACATGGACCTGCTCGTCCAGGCGATCGAGCTGGTCGTGTCGACGCAGTTCGGGTCCACGTCGATGCTGCAGCGCAAGCTGCGCGTCGGGTTCGCCAAGGCGGGCCGGCTGATGGACCTCATGGAGAGCCGCGACATCGTCGGTCCGAGCGAGGGATCCAAGGCGCGCGACGTCCTCACCAAACCGGACGATCTGCCCGGAGTGCTCGCGGAAATCCGCGGCGGCGCCTAGAAACGGGTGTCTCGCCGTTGATCAGCGGATACGCGCGGGACGGCGGCGCACAGCGGACGATCATGACGGAATGATGCGAAATCTTGCCCACATTCGAACGCGTTGCGAGTCGCACGGCGGGCATGCCCCTTCCTAGACTGGACCCACGAATGTGGGATCGGTCATAGTCGCCCCCGAAGGAGGCTCGGCGTGAGCATCGGAGAGACCCTGGCGAATGAGCGACAGCGAGCCGGTCTCTCGGTGACTCAGGTGAGTCTCCAGACGCGGATCCGGGAGACCGTGATCCGCGGCATGGAGGCCGACGACTTCGCGCTCTGCGGCGGCAACTTCTACGCGCGCGGCCACATCCGCAGCGTCTCCCGGGTCATCGGCATCGACCCCGAACCGCTCGTCGCCGAGTTCGACGCCACGCACGGCGGCGCGCCGCAGCCCGTCTCGGCCGTCTCGGCGTTCGAACCCGAGCAGCCCGTCCGCGAGTTCCGCGAGCGCCGCCCGCCGAACTGGAGCGCCGCGATGGCGCTCGCGCTCGCCCTCGTGGTCGTCTACGCGGTCGTCCAGGTCGTCGGCCAGGACGGCGAGCGGCGCACCGCCAAGCCCGTCGCCGGGACGCCCGCCGCGTCGCCGTCCGCGTCCCCGTCGGACGCCCCCACCAAGAAGAGCGACCCCGTCGCCGCCGCGCCGCGCACGGAGGTGGACGTGCGCGCCACCGCGAACCGCACCGTGTGGCTGCGGGTCCGCGACGGCGAGGGCGAGGCGCTGTTCACCGGCATCATGCGCAAGGGCGACGAGAAGCGGTGGACCGCCGACAAGGAGATCGACCTCGTGATCGGTGTCGGCGGCGGCGTCGACCTGACCGTGAACGGCAAGGACCTCGGCGCGCCCGGCGAGGGCGGGGGAGTGCAGCGGCTCAGTTTCGACCGCGACGATCCCCGAGCGGCGTGAACGGGACATGACGGTCGGCCCGCCGGTCCCCACGGGGGCCGCCGACCATTACCTTAGGGGGCATGTCCACTCGCCGTAAGGTTTCGCTGATCACGCTCGGTTGCGCCCGGAACGAGGTCGATTCCGAGGAGCTCGCCGCCCGCATCGAGGACTCGGGGTGGGACCTGGCGGACGGGGCGGACGGCGCCGACGTCGTGGTCGTCAACACCTGCGGCTTCATCGAGGCGGCCAAGAAGGACTCGATCGACACGCTGCTGGCCGCGCACGACTCCGGCGCCAAGGTCGTCGCGGCCGGGTGCATGGCCGAGCGGTACGGCAAGGAACTCGCCGACGCGCTGCCCGAGGCCGACGCCGTCATCGGCTTCGACGACTACGCCGGCATCGGCGAGCGGCTCGACGACGTCCTGGCCGGGCGCGCGCACACCCCGCACTCCCCGCGCGACCGCCGCACCCTGCTGCCGATCTCCCCGGTGGAGCGCGGCTCGTCCGCGTCCGCCGTCGCGATCCCCGGGCACGGCGGGTCGGGCGACCTGCCGGACGGCGTCGCGCCCGCGTCCGGCCCGCGTGTGCTGCGGCGCCGGCTCGGCGGCGGCCCGGTCGCCCCGCTGAAGCTGGCGTCCGGCTGCGACCGCCGCTGCACGTTCTGCGCGATCCCCGCGTTCCGCGGCGCCTACGTGTCACGGCCGCCGGAAGAGGTCCTGGAGGAGGCCCGGTGGCTCGCCGGGCACGGCGTCCGCGAACTCGTCCTGGTCAGCGAGAACTCCACCTCCTACGGCAAGGACCTCGGCGACCTGCGCGCCCTGGAGAAGCTGCTGCCCGGCCTGGCGGCGGTGGACGGCGTCGAGCGCGTCCGCGTCAGCTACCTGCAGCCCGCCGAGACGCGCCCCGGGCTCATCGAGGCGATCTGCGCCACGCCCGGCGTCGCCCCGTACTTCGACATGTCGTTCCAGCACGCCAGCGGCCCGGTGCTGCGGTCGATGCGCCGGTTCGGCGACCGGGCGCGCTTCCTGGAACTGCTCGACCAGATCCGCGCGCACGCGCCCGAGGCGGGCGTCCGCTCCAACTTCATCGTGGGCTTCCCCGGCGAGACCGAGGACGACTTCGAGGAGCTCGCCGAGTTCCTGTCGGCCGCGCGCCTGGACGCGGTCGGCGTGTTCGGCTACTCCGACGAGGAGGGCACCGAGGCCGCGAAGCTGGACGGCAAGGTGGACCCCGACGAGGTCGCGCGGCGCGTCGAGGAGCTGACCGGGCTGGCCGACGAGCTGACCGCGCAGCGCGCCGAGGACCGCATCGGCACCGAGGTCCGGGTGCTGCTCGAAGAGAAGACCGACGACGGCTTCGAGGGCCGCGCCGCCCACCAGGCTCCCGAGGTGGACGGCACGGTCCTGGTGCGCGGCGCGGGGCTCGCGCTCGGCGAGATCGTCGCCGCCCGCGTCGTCGGGAGCGACGGCGTCGACCTGATCGCCGACGCGGGCGCGCCGTGACGGCGGGCGCGGACGATCCGGTGGCCGACGACCGGGAGACGCCCCCCGCCAGCATCTACAACATCGCGAACCTGCTCACCCTGCTCAGGATCGCGCTCGTCCCGCTGTTCTTGTGGGTGCTGTTCCAGGAGGGCACCGGCTGGCGGCTCGCCGCGTTCGCCGTGTTCGCGGTCGCGTCGATCACCGACAAGATCGACGGCGACATCGCGCGCGCCCGCGGCCTCGTCACCGACTTCGGCAAGATCGCCGACCCCATCGCCGACAAGGCGCTGACCGGCGCCGCGCTGATCAGCCTGTCGATCCTCGGCGAACTCTGGTGGTGGGTGACCGCCGCGATCATCGTCCGCGAGATCGGCATCACGCTGCTGCGGCTCGTCGTCATCCGCTACGGCGTCATCCCGGCCAGCAAGGGCGGCAAGCTGAAGACGATGCTCCAGGTCATCGCCATCGGCCTGTTCATCCTGCCGGGCCCGCTCGACCCGATCCGCTGGGCGACGATGGCGGCCGCCCTGGTCGTCACCCTCGTCACCGGCGTCGACTACATCGCCCAGGCGTGGCGCCTCCGCCACGGCCGCACCCGGCCGCAGGGGGAGAGCGCGTGACGGCGGACACGTTCACTTACCCCGAGGTCGGGGCGACCCGGGACGGCGTCCGGCCGGAGGGCTACCGGTACTTGCGGGTGCGGACGCGCGTGGGCGAGGGCCCGGACGCGCTGCGGGCCGCCGCCGACGCGGTCATGGGCCTGCGGATGCACCGCGCGCTGCCCGCCCGGGTGCGCGCGTCGCGCCGCGCGCGAGCCGGGGGGCGGACGTGGAGGTCGCCGTCGGGGGTCGGGCCGCTGCGGCTGCGGGCGCGTGCGGGTGGTGTGGAGCGACCGAGGACGAGCGGCGCGCCGGCTTCGGCTACGGGACGCTGCCGGGGCACGCGATGGCGGGCGAGGAGTCGTTCGTCGTGGACATCGACGGCACGGGCGCGGTGTGGCTGACCATCACCTCGTTCAGCCGACCCACGACGGCGGTCGCACGGCTCGCGGGCCCGTTCGCGCCGGTGTTCCAGCGGCTCTACGCCCGCACCTGCGGCATCGTGCTGCGCGGGCTCGTCAAGCGCGGACACGCCCGGCACTGACTCGTCCGGTACCGGATCCATCGGGACGGACGAGGCGAGCAGCGGCGGCGGCGCCCGTCGGAACGGAGCGGGCCGCGGGACCACGCCCACCCCGGTCGTGGTCCCGCGGCCCCGTTCGCGGTGCCCCGCATGAACAATTATCCCTGCGATTAGGGGTGCTACGCGAATCGCGCGGATGAGTTTTGACTCACAATATGACGCTCACTTCTACCTAATGTGGGACGAGACGTCCCGGGCGGGCCTGCCGATATGCCGTCCGGGCGCGCTCCAAGTCGCGCATGACGTGCACGTATGACGAGCGGGTGAACGCTATGTGCACCGGATGGTTTTCTTCGGCGAGGAATAAGCGACCGCGCGGCCGGAGGACGACTTCCGGGCGAATCGTGAACTTCGTCCCGATTCGCCGGTGCGGGCGTCCGTCCGGCGTCCGTCCGGCGTCCGTCCGGCGTCCGTCCGGCGTCCGTCCGGCGTCCGTCCGGCGTCCCGCCGTCGGTGGCCGGAGGTAGATTCGGGGACCTGATCGGGAGGGGACGGGATGCGCGTCGAGCTGCTCACGGTCGGGGACGAACTGCTCCTCGGCGACACGATCAACGGCAACGCCGCCTGGCTGGGGCGGCGGCTCGCCGACCACGGCGTGGAGGTCACCCGCAGCGTCGTCGTCGGCGACGAGACCGGCGTGATCATCGAGGCGGTGACGGCCGCGCTCGGCCGCGCCGACGCGGTCATCACCACCGGCGGCCTCGGGCCCACCTACGACGACCTCACCCGCGACGCGCTCGCGGAGGCGGCGGGCGTCCCGCTCGTCCGCGACCCGGACCTGGAGGCGCGGCTGCGGGAGCGGGTCGCGGCGGCCGGCCGCGAACTCCGGGACATGGCGCTGCGCATGGCGGACGTGCCGGAGGGGGCCGGGCTGCTGCGCAACTCGGCCGGATCGGCGCCGGGCCTGCGCGTCGAACTGCCCGGCGGCGTCGTGTACGCGCTGCCGGGCGTCCCGTTCGAGATGCGCACGATCATGGACGAGGTGGTGCTGCCCGAGCTGGCCGGGCCGCCCGAGGTCGCCCGCCGTACCCTGCGCACGGCGGGCGTCTGGGAGTCGGTGCTGGCGACGCGGCTCGCCGAGGTCGAGGCCATGGACGGCGTCCGGCTCGCGTACCTGCCGCAGCCCGCGGAGGTGCGCGTCCGCGTCACCGCCGCCGGGACGGGCGCGGCGGAGCGCCTCGCCGCGGTCGAGAAACGGATCCGCGAACTTGCCGGCTCGGCCGTCTACGGTGTGGAGGACGAGACGCTCGACCGCGTCGTGCACCGGCTGCTCGCGGAACGTTCCGCGACCGTCGCGGCGGCCGAGTCGCTCACCGGCGGGCTGATCGGCGCCGAGCTGACCGCGATGCCCGGTTCGTCGGCGACGTTCGCGGGCGGCGTGGTCGCCTACGCCACGGACCTGAAGCGCCGCCTGCTGGACGTCCCGGGCGACCTGCTCGCCGAGCACGGCGCCGTCCACCCGGACGTGGCGGCGGCGATGGCGGCGGGCGTCCGCGACCGGCTCGGCGCCACGTACGGGATCGCGGTCACCGGCGTCGCCGGGCCGGAGCCCCAGGACGGCCGTCCCGTGGGAACGGTCTATATCGGCGTGGCCGGACCCGGAAATATGCGCATCGTGACATGCCCGAAACTCCCCGTGCCGGGCGCCGGTCCCGAGACCCGCGACGTCATCCGCCGGATGACCGTCGTTCACGCGCTTGACCAGCTCAGACGTGCTTTGCTCGAACTCGGCGCGGACGCCGGGGCCGAGTTCGTCCGGGATGATCGGGAAGAGTCGGGCTGATTACAGCGTTACGTTGCGAGCGAACACGAAATCAACGGTCTGCCATGGTCACCGTCAAGCCAGGTACGGTGGAAGTGGCAGATGGTCCGAACTGAGGGAGGGAGCGAGACGATGGTCCTGCTTCGCCAGCTGCTCGGTGACGTACTGCGGCAGCTGCGGCTGCGCCAGGGACGCACCCTCCGTGAGGTGTCCGCGGCGGCGCGGGTTTCCCTCGGTTATCTCTCCGAGGTGGAACGAGGGCAGAAGGAGGCTTCTTCGGAACTGCTCTCCTCGATCTGCAAGGCCCTGGGAGTGCCGCTGTCGCACGTCCTGAGGGACGTCGCGGATCAGCTCGCCCTCGCCGAGCTGCAGCACGAGCCCGTCATGGCGGGTGCGCCCGAGCACGAGCGCATCCCCGCAGAGAGCATTCCGGAGACCCCGGAGGGGATCACCGGCGAACTGCGCGCCGACATGGTCGCCGCCTGACCGGCGGGCGGGGGCGTCCCCGCATCCGCCTGCCCGGCGGCCCTCACGGGTCGGCGGGCGATCGCCCCTGCCGGGGCGCGGCAGCCCCGGCCGGCCCACCGGCCGAACCGGCCGCGGGTGTGCGCGGCCTCACGGTTGGGCCCGGCATAGCGGGGGATCCTTCCCGGTTGTAACGGATAACCGTAACGACGCGGAAGGAGCCCACAATGGCGGCGGTCAAGAGCCCGCTTAACGAGACGGCGCAGAAGGTCGCGGGGAACGCATTGCAGGGCGCCCTCGTCGACCTCATCGATCTGGCGCTGGTCGCCAAGCAGGCGCACTGGAACCTGACCGGTCGCAACTTCAAGGTCGTGCACGAGCACCTGGACGAGGTCGTCGACCTCGCCCGGCAGAGCCAGGACGACGTCGCCGAGCGCGCCGTGGCGATCGGCGTGAACCCCGACGGCCGCGCCCGCACGGTCGCCGACCGCACCGAGCTTCCCCAACTCGAAGCGGGTTACCTCGCCGACGACAAGGTCGTCAGCGCGGTCACCGACGTCCTCGCCCAGATCATCGGCCGCTTCCGGAAGCGCATCACCGACACCGACGAGCCCGACCCGGTCACCCAGGACCTGCTCATCGGCATCACGCACGGTCTCGAGAAGCAGCACTGGATGTTCCAGGCCCAGACCTGACCCTTCGAGCCCGCTCGTCGCGGGCCGACCCCAGAACGGCGAAGCCCCGGTCCGCACGGACCGGGGCTTCGCCGTCCGTACCGTCGGATCCGCCTTGCGCCCGGGCGTTTCATGGTGATGATGGAGAATGGGGATGCGGACGACCGGCGCCATCGGCGCCCTCGCGGCGGGCGTCACGGTTCTGGTGACGGGTGCCCACTGCGGCACGGTGGAGGCCTGCGCGCTGATGGGCTCGTTGCCGGGGATCCGCGTGGACGTGCGGCCTCCGGACGCCGCCCAGATCGGGTCGGCCGCACTGCGGGTGTGCTGGGACGGTTACTGCGATAAGGCGAAGCTGGAGTTCAGGCCGTCCAGTACGAGCGTCCCGCTGCCCTGCGAGGGCGACGAGCCCGACGCCGTGTGCGGTGCCTCCGCGTCGCCGGACGGCGGCAAGACCGCGTTCGCGAAGCTCCGGGAACTCCCGGAGGAACCGGTCGAGATCATGATCGACTTCGCGGACGCCGACGGCGACGGGGTGGTCGGCGCGCGGCTGCGGGTGACGCCGGAGGCGACGTACCCGGCGGGCCCCGACTGTCCCAAGAGCGAACCGCAGGTGCGGGTGGTCCTGGAGAACGGGAAGCTCACCGAGCGCTGAGCCGGTCGACCACGGTCTCGGCGAACTCGACGGCGAGCGGGCTCAGCGCGTCCCAGCTCCGCGCCGCCCACCCCGCCGTCAGCGGCGGCAGCTCCGGAATCGGGATCAGCCGGACGTCCCCGGACCCGTCGCCCCAGCCGGGGAGCGCGGGCAGGATCGCGTGACCGAGGCCGAGCTCGGCGAGCAGCAGCGCGGTGTCCCAGTCGGCGACGCTCGCCGTGGACGCCAGCCGCAGCCCGTGACGTTCCAGGCGCATCTCCAGATGGACCCGGGACGTGGAGTGCTCGGGCAGTTCGATGTGCCGGATCTCCGCGAGGTCGGCGAGCGCGATGGACGTCCGGGCGGCGAGCGGGTCGCCGGTGCGGACGGCCAGCACCCACGGCAGTTCGCACGACGCCCGCTGCTCGACGCCGTCGACCGGCGGCCCGACCGTCACCCACGCGAGGTCGGCGGCGTGCGAGCGGACGGCCTCCAGGCACCGGCGGCTCGACCCCGCGGTCTCGAACTGCAGGGCGACCTCGGGATGCCGCTCGCGGAACGCCACGACGCCCCCGGCCATGAAGTGCCGCACGGTCGTGGCGCCCGTCGCGACCCGCACCGTCCCGCCGACGCCGCGCCGCAGATCGTCCAGCAGGCGCAAGGCCGCGTCGAGGCCGGACAGGCCGTCGGCGGCGGCCCGCCGCAGGACGCGTCCGGCGCGGGTGGGCACGACCCCGCGCGGCCGCCGTTCCAGCAGCACCAGCCCGGTCTCCCGCTCCAGCCGTTTGACGTGCTGGCTCACCGCCGACTGGCTGCACGAAAGGTCGCGCGCCACGGCGCTCAGGTTGCCCGCCTCGCAGACGGCGACGAAGACGCGCAGATCGTCCAGAGTCACGTGCTCCAAGCTAGACCTTTGGTTTGGTTAAGAAAACCCGAGAATTGACTTGGGTGTATGCCGGTTCGATGATGGTGATCGCGGGCGCAGGATCCGGCGACCCGCACGAAGCGGCGACCCGCCCGGTATCCCGGGCGAGCCGGGCGGGCGCCGACCCCGGACCGACGGCCGCGGCCGACGCGCGGACTCCACGACGCGACGCGTTCGTCGAGGTCGGGGCTGCGTCCGGCGGACGGTCGCGCCGACAGCGACCCCCGGGCTGGTTGGGGCTTCGCCTGTCGGAGATCGAGTGGGTCGGTGTGCGCCGGGCATCGGGAGCGTGGTCGGCGGACGGTCGCGCCGACAGCGGCCGCCGGATTGGGGGGCGGGATCGTCTATCCGGAGAGCGCGTGGGTCAGGGTTGGCAGTGGGGGCACCAGAAGGTGACGCGTTCGCCGACGTCGGATGCTTGTCCGGCTCGGCGGATCGGGGTGCCGCAGCGGCGGCAGGGGCGCCCGGCGCGGCCGTAGACCCAGTGCTCGTGGCCGCGGCGACGGTCGCCGGTCGTGATGTGGCCGTGGCGGTCCTTGTTGGCGTCCAGCAGCCGGTGGGCGAGGTCGACCAGGCCGGGCATGTCGGGAACGTCCCGGACGGGCGTCCAAGGGTTCACACCGCGCAGGAACAGGACCTCGGCCTTGTAGACGTTGCCGATGCCGGCCGTCCGCGTCTGGTCCAGGAGCGCCTCGCCGACGGCCCGGCCGGGTTGCGCGGTGAGCCGCGCGACGGCCTCGGCGGCGAGTTCGGGACCCCACGCGAGGTCGAGCAGGTCCGGCCCGAGGTGCCCGACGGCGCCGTCCTCCTCGGCGGTGCGCAGCAGTTCCACCAGGCCGAGCGAGCTGCCGACGGCCTGCCATTCGGCGTTGCCGAGCACGAGCCGCACCCGGTGGTCGCGGGGGACCGGGCCCGCGCGCCGCACCTGCCAGCGTCCCTCCATCAGCAGGTGCGTGTGGACGGTCACGCCGCCCTCCACCCGGATGAGCAGGTGCTTGCCGCGCGACACGACCTCCAGGACGGTCCGGCCCCGCAGGTCGACCGTGGCGAGGCGGGGGACGCGGAAGTCCGAGCGCGTCAGCGGGCGCCCGGCGAGCGCCTCGTGCAGCCGCCGGGCCGCGAGCCGGACGACGTCCCCCTCCGGCACGTCACCGTTCCCAAACAGTGTTCAGGAGTGGGT
This sequence comes from Actinomadura sp. CNU-125, assembly GCF_001942465.1. Classification (GTDB taxonomy): domain Bacteria; phylum Actinomycetota; class Actinomycetes; order Streptosporangiales; family Streptosporangiaceae; genus Spirillospora. Next base: position 8,057 of record NZ_MKJY01000086.1, on the reverse strand, counting down.
CTTGGACCCTGGTCCTGGTTCTGCGCGCGTCCCGAACGGTGTTGGATGCGCTGGTCGCTCGCGTTCTTTGTCCCGTCCGGGGGCGTGCATCGTGTGCAGGTTCCGGGCCGGGGTGGCGGGTTTCCTCACGTCCCGGGGTTTCCGGTTCGGTCTGGACGGTCCGATGCCCCTGCTCATCGCTCCGGTGGGCAGGGGGCGGTGCCGTCCGTCGCCGGATCGGGTGCCCCAGGGCGCGTCGCCCGACCGCGATGCTCGCCGCGTCGTGCCGGGAAACCTCACGGTCAGGGGTGCGCATCGGCTGCTGCCAATGCTGCGCACCCCAGCGAGACGTGTACGCCGGATCAACAACCACGATCGCCAAGCCCTGCTCCGCGGCCATCGAGGTCAGCCGGGCTTGGAGCCTGCCGGTGGGCAAGCCGGAGATCAGCTGCCGGAACCGCTTGCGGCGGCCGTGCTTCTCTCGCGTCTTGTCGGTGTCGACACCAACGATCCCCCCGGCCCGGGCCGCCTCCAAGGGAAGTGCAGGGGCGGGGCGGCGTTGCCAGGACGCGGTGAGGTACCAGCGGCCACGGTCAACAACGTGGTGGATGCGGTAGGCCACCGCTCGGTCCGCCTCCACACGGTCCGCCCACTCGGTGCCCCGGTGGGGGAAGGTGGCGCGGGCGGACAGGACGTACCGGCCGTGCGCCGCGTTCGCCAAATCCGTCAGCGGGGTGGGCAACCGGATCGACACCTCACCCTCGGGGGTGAGGCGCTTGAGGCGGGTACTGATCGATACCCCTGACGGGCCCGCCGCCACGAACGGCGGCGTGAGCGCACGCAACCCGTTCTCGGCTCCCCTGCTCCGGTGCTGCTCGCCGGGGCGGGCCTGCTCGTCGCGTCCGGGCGTGCCGTGGCCGGTGGGCGTCTCGGCGGCCACCCCACAATCGACAGCGGCACGCGACATGACCAATACTTTAAGTGACGGCGCTCGAACGTGCAATCGACACGCCGTCCCGCGAACTGTTCCGGGACCTCATCGCTAGCCAAAGGCCGCACCCGGTGGCCCTGCTCGAGTCGCCCGCCACGGCACGTGAGCAGGAGCCCGTACACGGACACTCCTGACCGTCCATGGACACTCATGAGCACTTGACCGGCCGACAGCTCGAACCCCTTAGATCAGCGATCCGCTCTCCCACGCCGACGGGTCCTCGGTGAGGGCGCGGACGGGGTCGGGCAGCTTCCCCTCGGCGATGTGCGCGAGGGTCACCCGTTCGAGGATGGCGCGCTCGCTGGCGCGCAGCGCGATCCACACCTCCTGGAGGGAACGCGCGGGCCCTTCGTAGCCGACGTGCTCGGGCCGCTCGCCGCGCACGCCCAGCAGCGGGCCGTCGATCGCCCGGATGATGTCGGCCAGGGCGATCTGCTCGGCGGGCCGGGCCAGCCAGTAGCCGCCCTCGGGGCCGCGCTGGCTTCGGACGAGGCCGGAGCGGCGAAGCTGGCCGAGGATGTTCTCGAGGAACTTGGGCGGGATCTGCTGGGCCTCGGCGAGCTGGACCGCGGTCACGGGATGACTCCCGGCCACCGCCAGCTCCGCGGCGGCACGCAACGCGTAGTCGACCCGGGCGGACAATCGCATGGTCGTATTATCCCTTGTCACTCGGACTGGTCGGGCGTTCGCGGGTGACCGATGCGGAAATGGAGCGTGGTGCGCCCGCCGGAACCGGGCCGTTGTCCGGCGGACGCACCACGGGCAGGAGGCCCCGCGAGCCGAATCCGGCCCGCGGGGGCGGTGGTCAGGCCGTCGCGTCCGGTGCGGGGACGAGCCCGAGCAGCTCGGCGGCCGCCTGCGCGTTGGCGGCGGCGGCGCCGTAGGTGGCCAGGTAGACGGCCGAACCCGGCCGCCAGACCGGCAACCCCATCTCGACGACGACGGTGTCGGGGCGGGCCGTCAGCAGCGCGGTGGTCAGCGACCGCTGGGCCGGATGCCGGTGCGCGTCCCGCAGGACGACGACGAGCCCGCGGCCCTTGGCACGGTCCAGGACGCGGTCGGCGTCGCCGTCCGTCCCGGCCGCCCGGACGGCGTCGGGCGCCCACGGGTGCAGGCCCCAGGGCGTCGGGCCGACCGCGATGTTGCCGGACGACTCGACCTCGACGACCAGCGGCGGAGTCCCGGCCCAGCCTGGGAGCGCTCCCGTCACCCGCACCGCGCGGCGCGCGCCTTCGAGCCCGGCGTCCCGGTCGGGCGTCGCGGGGGTCTCGCCGGACAGCCACCGGCGGAGCGCGACGGTGCGGTCGGCGGCGTCCCGCAGCCGGTGCGGCGACAGCCGCCCGTCCCGCACCGCCGCCTCGACGGCCGCGAGCGTCGCGCGGAGCGTGTCGGCGTGCTCGTTCGGGCCGAGGCACAGCAGGTCGGCGCCCGCGATGAGGGCCCGGACGGACGCCTCGGGGATGCCGATCGCGCCGCTGGCGCCGCGCATGTCGAGCGCGTCGGTCACGATGCGCCCGGGTAGCCGAGCCGCTCGCGCAGCAGCCCGGTGATCGCGGCGGGGGACAGCGTGGCGGGCAGCCCCTCGGTGATCGGCGGCACGTTGAGGTGCCCGGTCATCACCGCGCGGGCGCCGGCGTCGATCGCGGCCCGGAACGGGACCAGCTCGCGGCGGTCCAGCAGCTCCAGGTCGGCGTCCACCAGCGGGACCGTCAGGTGGGAGTCGACGACGGTCGCGCCGTGCCCCGGGAAGTGCTTGGCGCACGCGGCAACGCCCGCCTCCTGCGTCCCGGTAACGGCCGCGGCGGCGTGTCGCGCGACGAGCGCGGCGTCGGAGCCGAACGAGCGGGTGCCGATCACCGGGTTGTCGTCGGCGGTGTTGACGTCCACCGACGGCGCGAAGTTGAGGTTGACGCCGACCTCGGCCAGCTCGGCGCCCATCGACCGGAAGATCCGGCGGTCAGCTCCGGATCGTCGACGGCGCCGAGCGCGGCGTTGCCCGGGTAGGGGCTGCCGGTGGCGTGCCCGCCGAGCCGGGTGACGTCGCCGCCCTCCTCGTCGATGCTGACCAGCGGGGCGCCCGCGCCGCGCATCCGCGCGGTGAGCGCGGCCAGCGACTCGGGGCTCGGCACGTTGCCGGTGAGGGCGAACAGGGTGACGCCGCCGAGCCCGCGCTCCAGTTCGTCCAGCAGCCAGCCCGGCGCGGTGGCCCCGGGGAAGGACGGCGAGAGCGCCGCGCGGGCGAGGCGGGTGATCTCCCCGGTGGTGGCGATGTCGTCGGTCGTCACCCCTTCACCGCCCCGGCGGTCAGCCCGGTCACCATGCGGCGCTGGACGATCAGGAAGAAGATGATGACGGGAATCGTGAGCAGCGTCGACGCCGCCATGATGGGCCCCCAGGAGTTGCCACTGCGGCCGAAGAAGAACTGCAGCATGATCGGCAGGGTGTACTTGTCCTGGTCGTCCAGGAAAGTGAAGGCGAAGATGAACTCGTTCCACGCGGTGATGAACGAGAAGATGCTGGTCGCGACCAGGCCGGGCGCGACGAGCGGGAGCATCACCCGGAAGAACGTCCGGATCGGGCCGGCGCCGTCGATGGCCGCGGCCTCCTCCAGTTCGCGCGGCACCGCCGCGACGAACCCGCGCAGCATCCAGATCGCGAACGGCACCGCGAAGCCGATGTAGACGACGAGCAGGCCCCACATGCTGTTGAGCATGTTGAGCTGCTTGAGGTCCAGGAACAGCGGGATGACCAGGGCCTCCAGCGGGACCATCTGGACGATCAGCAGCATCACCAGGAAGGTCGTGCGGAACCGGAAGCGGAACCGCGCGACGGCGGTCGCCGCCAGCAGCGCCAGCAGCCCCGAGACCAGGACGGTGCCGAGCGCGAGGAGCGCGCTGTTGCCGAAGTACTTCCAGAAGGAGACCTCGGCGACGGAGCCGTTGACGATGACGTCGAAGTGTTCCAGCGTCGGGTCGGTCGGCAGCGGCTTGGGCGTCGAGCTGAAGATCTCCTCGTTCGGCTTGAAGGCGGTGGACGCCATCCAGAACACCGGGAAGATCGCCAGCACGAACACCACCACGCCGATGGAGTTCCAGGTGATCTTCGAGAGCAGCTTCTTGCGGCCGGACCGTCCCGTGCGCGCGGACGCCCCCGCGGGCCCGCCCTTGCGCAGGACGGCCGGTGCCTTGAGCGGCGCGGTCATCGTGTCTCCCCCTGACGCACCATGACCCGCACGTACAGGGCCGTGACGATGAGCAGGATCAGCGTGAGCACCAGCGCGATCGCCGAGCCGTCGCCGAGCTTCGGATTCATCGAGCCGAACGCCTCCGAGTACGCGTACAGCGAGAGGTTGAAGGCGTCCCGGTTGGCCATCCCGGCCATGATGAACAGCTGGGTGAACACCTTGAAGTCCCAGATGATCGACATGACCAGCACGACCAGGAAGATCGGCTTGAGGATCGGGTAGGTGATGCTCCAGAACGTCCGCCACGGGCCGGAGCCGTCGACGCGCGCGGCCTCGTACAGCTCGCTCGGGACGCTCTTGAGCCCGGCGAGCACGGACACGGCCACGAACGGGCACGCCTGCCAGACCACGCAGATGGTGAGGACGGTGTAGGTGGGCAGCGGCTTGGAGAACCAGTTGTAGCCGAGCCAGTCGCCGCCGACCAGGAAGTCGGGGAGCAGGTCCAGCGTCCAGTTCACCAGCCCGCCGGTCGTCCCGAACAGCCAGGTGAAGATGATCGCCGCGGTGATCGGCGGGGTCGCCCAGGCGACCATCACGCCCCCGGCGACCAGGTTCGACATCCTCTTGCCGAGCTTGTTGAGCAGCAGCCCCACCAGGGTGCCGATCACCATGGTCAGCGACACCGCCACGACGGCGAACAGCACCGTGTGCTTGAAGGTCGTCCAGAAGAACGGGTCTCCGAGGATGTCTTTGAAGTTCTCGAGCCCGACCGATTCGGCCGGCTCGCCGCGCAGCTGGCGGGTGCCGACCTTCTGGAACGACATGATCCCGATCTGGATCATGGGCCAGAACATCAGCACGGCGATCACGACCACGGTGGGCGCGATCAGCAGATACGGCCCGAAGCGGGGCCGGCGGCGCGGGCGCGAGCGACCGGCGGATCTGCGGCCGGGCGGTTTGCGCACCGCGGGAGCGGTGTCGAGCATGGGCGGTTCCGTTCAGGAGGGACGGGCGGCCGTGTCTTGTCCGGTGGGAGCGGCGGGGAGCGTCCGGACCGGACGCGTCCGGGGTGCGGCCCCCGCCGCGCGCGCGTCGTGCGCGCGGCGGGCAGGGACCCGGTGTCACGGGTTGAGCAGCGTGTTCGCCTGCTCGTTGGCCTTCTTCATCTCGGCCGCGGCGTCGCCGCCCTGCATGATCGCCTTCAGCGTGTTCGGCAGCACCTTCTTGGCCTGCTCGAACTCGGCCCAGCCGGCGGTCATCGGCGGGAACTTGGTGTTCTTGGCGATGTCGGTGAAGATCGCGAGCTTGGGGTCGGAGAACGACACGTCCGAGCGCATGGACGAGAAGCCGCTGTAGTCGGCCCACGCCTTGGCGTGCTTCGCGTTGTTCAGGACCTTGATGTAGTCGAAGGAGACCGTCTTGTTCGCGGTGTCGCGCCAGACGGCGACGTCCGAGCCGCCCGCCATGACCGGGGCGTTTCCGCCGTTCTTGCCCGGGATCGGGAAGACGGCCCACTTGTCGGCGTCGTCGGGCGAGATCTCCTTCAGCTGCTTCAGCGCCCAGCTGCCGTCGAAGTACATGCCGAGCTTGCCGAGGGCGAAGTCGCGCTGCGGGCCCTCCAGCTCGTTCTTGCCGACGTACTTACCGGAGTCGTCGAGGCCCGCGTAGTACCCGGCCGCCTCGACCGCCTGGGGCTGGTCGAGCCTGCCGGTCCACTTCTCGCCCTCCTTGACCGCGACCTCGCCGCCGTTGCCCCAGATGAAGCTGATGATCGCGTTCGTGTGGTCGCTCGCGACGCCGATGCCGGGGACGTCCTTCTCGTCCTCGATCTTCTTGGCGGCGGCGGTCAGGTCGGCCCAGTTCTTGGGCGTGGCGATGTCGAGTTCCTTGAACCAGTCCTGGCGGTACCAGACGCCCCGGACGCCGCCGTACCACGGCACCGCGTACGTCTTGCCGTCCGCCTGGTCGTTCTCCAGCGCGGTCTTGTTCAGGGTCTTGCCGTCGGCCCAGTCGCCGAACAGGTCGCTGATGTCGGCGAGGTTGCCCTGCTCGATGTGGGACTGGACGTCGGTGTTGCCGAGCTCGGTGACGTCCGGGCCCTCGCCGCTCGCGGCCGCCTTCTGGAACTGCGTGGCCACCTGGGGCCACGGAACGTACTTGATCTTGACGTCGGTCTCGGGGTGGACCTTCTTGAAGTCGGCCTCGACGGTGTCGAGGAACTTGGTCTGCTCGGGCGTGCCCTCGCCCATCATCCAGACTTCGAGCTCGGCCGGGACCTTCTCGCTCCCGCCGTCGTCGCCGTCGCCGCCGCAGGCCGACGCGGCCAGGACGATCGCGGCCGCCGTGGCCGCCATCTTGATGTACTTCACTGGGGGGTTCCTTTCCGGCATCGCCTCGCGCGGCCTTGTGGCCTGCGGTGTGAGCGGGGCACCCGGACCCTTTAAGGTCCGGTCATGCCCCCCTCGCAGTCGCATGGTTCGCGGGCGCCCTGCTCGCCGCTCGGCGCTCTGCGCGCGTCCACCGGTCCCGGGTAGGGGCCGGTCGGCGCTTGGGCGTAAACTAACAAGAAACTTTCCTAAACAAAACCGCCCGTTAGCGGATTGAGACATCGAGGGGTGCCAAGCATGGCCAGACGCCCGGGAACGCCGCGGCTGCTGCGGGAGCTGAACGACCGCGCGGCGCTGGACCTGCTCGTGGAGCAGGGGCCGCTGACCCGTGCGCAGATCGGCGAGCACACCGGGTTGTCGAAGGTCACCGCCTCCCAACTGCTGTCCAGGCTCGAGGAGCGGGGACTGGTGGCGGTGGTCGGGGAGCAGGCCGGGGGGCGCGGCCCGAACGCCGCCCTGTACGCCGTGGTGCCGTCGAGCGCCTATGTCGCGGGCCTCGAAGTGGGACCGGCGGGGGTCACCGCGGGCGTCGCCGACATCACCGGCCGGATCGTGGCCCAGGTTACCGTCGATCCGAACGGAGCGGACGATCCGGTCAAAATGGTACATAGTGCAGTGGTGAAGGCGTGCCGGTCGGCGAAGGTGGCGGTCGGACGGCTGAAGGCGTTCGTCATCGGCACCCCCGGCGTCGTCGACCCCGGCTCCGGCGACGTCCAGTTCGCGTTCGACCTGCCGTCCTGGCACGAGGGCGTCCTGGACGCGCTGCGCACCGACCTGCGCCGCCCGGTCACGATCGAGAACGACGTCAACCTCGTCGCGATCGCCGAGCGCGCCTACGGCGCCGCCCGCGACGCCGACGACTTCGCGCTCATGTGGTTCGACCGCGGCATCGGCCTGTCGGTGATGCTGGGCGGGCGGCTGCACCGCGGCCGCTCCGGCGGCGCGGGCGAGATCGGCTACCTGCCGGTCCCGGGCGCGCCGCTGCCGCTCGGCGCGGCCCGCCGCCGGCGGGACGAGGGGGTCACCGAGTCGCGGGCCTGGGGCATCCCGGCGCTCGCCGGCGGCTACGGCTCGCTCGTCGGCGCGGACGCCGTCCGGGAACTCGCGCACGAGCACGGCATCACCGAGCCGACCGCCGTGGAGTGCGTGCGCGCGGCCGTCGCCGACGAGGAGCGCGGCGGGGCGTTCCTGGACGAGCTGGCCGTCCGCATCTCCTACGGCGTCACGTCGGTCAACATCGTGCTCGACCCCGGCCTGGTGGTGCTGTCCGGGCATCTCGGGCTCGCGGGCGGCGCGCCGCTGGCCGCGCGGATCGAGCGGGCCGTGGGCCGGCTCAGCCCGACCCGTCCCCGCGTCGCGGTGACCGAGGTCGAGGGCGATCCGGTGCTGCGCGGCGCCCTGCACGCGCCCTGGAACAGGCCCGCGACGACGTCTTCTCAGCTCCGCAGGAGGACTGAGCCCGCCCCGCCGAAGCGCGGCCCGCGCCGCGTCCGCGGCCGAGCCCCGCGCCGCGTCC
>NZ_MKJY01000085.1 GCF_001942465.1 Actinomadura sp. CNU-125 | reverse complement strand
CCGGGCGTCCCGCAGCCGCCGATGGCCCCGCGCCCCCAGGCCGCCCCGCCGGCCGGACGGCCGCACGGCCCGCAGCACGCGGCGCCGAACGGGCCGAACACGACCGGGCCGCTGCCGGTGCAGCCGCCCCAGACGCCACCGCACCCGACGCCGCGCGAGCGGAGCTCCGGCAGCCGGAACGGAGGTGAGCACGCGATGAGCGCTCCCGCGAACACGCCCGCTCCGCCCGGACCCCCGGGGCAGCCCGGGGGCCGGCACGGCGCCGCCCCCGCGAAGAAGGGCCGGGGCGGCAAGGTCCTGACGACCCTGCTGGTGCTCGGCCTCGCCGGCGGCGGAACGTACGCGTACCGCGTCTACAGCGACCGGGCCCCCGAGATGCCCGGCGTGAACGAGGTGACGACGACGGCGGCGCAGCAGCAGTCGACGCTCGTCGACCAGGAGGACCTGCGGGTCATGCAGACCCGCGCCCTCCAGGAGTCCGACATCGCGGGCGGCGGCGCGGCGGCCGCGAAGGCGCGGCAGCCGCGGCTGATGAGCTCGGCGAACGGCCGGACGCTGATGCTGCCGCAGCGCCGCGAGCCGTACTACGTGACGGAGCTGCAGAAGCTCGCCGGTGAGGACTTCCAGAAGCTCGGCGACGGGTCGTACCTGCTCAACGTCAACATCATGGTGGCGGCGGGCGGCAAGCTGGTGCTGCAGAGCAGCAGCGGGCCGCTGACGATCCGGATGCGCAGCGTCCCCGGGTCGTTCACCTCGATCGTCAGCGCGGGCGGCAGCGTCCGGATCAACGGCTCGGCGCAGAACCCGGTGAACATCACCAGCTGGAACGAGTCGGCGAACGCGCCGGACACGTCGGTGAACGACGGCCGCGCCTACATCCGGGCGATCGGCGGCTCGTTCAGCATGACGTACACGAACGTGAAGCACCTGGGCTTCTGGAGCGGCCGCACCGGCGGCGTCGCGCTGACCGGCTCGGACCGTCCGGACTCGTCCGCGGAGAAGGCCGCCCAGGCCGCCGCGGCGCACAACGTGCGGATGCCGGACGGTTCGAAGGAGACGTCCCGCGGCAGCCAGGAGCAGATCGAGGTGCAGGCCGCGAACGGCTCGGGCGGCGCGACGTCGTTCTACGTGCCGCAGGCGAGCCTGGTGAGCGGGACGATCGACAACTCGACGTTCGACGGCAACGCCTACGGGATCTTCGTGACGGCGTCGAACCAGACGCGGCTCACGAACAACACGATCACGAACAGCCTCGTGAACGGGCTCCTGCTGCACCGGTTCGCGAAGAACGCGACGATCGAGAACACGACGGTGTCGCGGAGCCGCGGCGACGGGTTCGTCCTGTCGCGCGGCACCGAGGGCGTGCGGATCACCAACTGCACGTCGAAGGACAACGGCGGCAACGGCTTCACGCTGAACGGGCAGCCGCTGGCGGACGGGCCGTCCGCGTCGGGCGAGGCGACGACGGCGTTCGGCCAGAACCTCATCAGCGGCAGCGCGGCCGAGAACAACGAGCGGTACGGGTTCGAGATCCTCGGCGGCGACAAGGTGGCCGTGCAGAACAGCCGGGTGACCGGCGGCGACATGGGCATCGTGGCCCGCGAGATGGCGACCGCCGTGCAGATCTCCGGCAACCAGATCCGGGGGCCGGAGCGGCAGGGGATCGTGCTGCGCGACGGTGTCGAGGGCGGCAGCGTCGCGGGCAACGTCATCCACGGCACGCAGACGGCCCTTTACGTCCGCGACTCGTCGGTGACGCTGCAGGGCAACACCGTCCAGTCGGCGTCCCGGCACGGCGTCACGATGATCGGGGACGTCTCCGGGACGGTCGTCGCGGGAAACACCATCAGCGGTTCGGGGTCGAGTTCGCTCGACTACGACCGTGCGACGGGCCAGTACAAGAACACCGGCAACAACATCAAGGGCTGGAACAAGACCGCTGGCTTCTGGACCTGGGTCAAGCGGATCCTCAAGCCCATGAACGTGATCTGGGCGGGCGTGTTCCTGCTGGTCGCCGTCTCCATGTTCCGCTCGCGGGGCACGGGGCTGCGGATCGGCCGGCGCGGCGCCCACCCGTACGAACAGCAGGCCGTCCTCGAGGAACGCCCCGTGCGCCTGCTGCGCCGTACCGCTCCCACGGCGCCGCCGCGGCACCAGCAGCGGCAGCCCGCGGGGGGAACCCGCGTCGACCACTAGCCCGTCCCATCGGGAGGTCGGCACGGCGACCGGTACGGCAAGGACGCACCAGAGCGGATCCAAGGAGTAGACCGTCATATGACGATCAAGATCGACATCAAGTTCCTCGCGGGACTGTTCATCGGCGCCATCGTGGTGGGGTCGCTGGTGATCCTGTTCACCGGCGGCGATGACGACCCCGAGGCCGGCAACGCGTCGCAGAACTCGTCACTGGAGCCGGTCGCGCCCGAGCCGGGCGCGTCCGAGGGCGGCGACGAGGGGAACGAGGGCGACAAGGGCGACGAGGAGGGCGGCAACGCGGCCGGCCCGGCGCTGACGCTGCCCGTCCCCGAGGGCGAAGGCAAGATCAACTGCCCGTCCCCCACCAAGACCGTGAGCGACGCCGCGAGCCTGGAGACGGCGCTGCGGGGCGCCAAGGCCGGTGACGTCATCAAGATGAACCCCGGCACCTACAAGGGCAAGTTCGTCGCGAAGACCGACGGCAGCCAGCAGCAGCCGATCTACCTGTGCGGGGACGCCAAGACGGTCCTGGACGGCGGCGGCGTCGACGAGGGCTACGGCCTCCACCTGGACGGTGCGAACTACTGGCGGCTCATCGGGTTCACCGTGACCAACAGCCAGAAGGGCGTGATGGGCGACGGCACGAACGGGTCGATCATCCAGGGGCTGACCGTCCACGAGATCGGCGACGAGGCCATCCACCTGCGGAAGTTCTCCACCGGCAACACCGTCCAGTACAACAAGATCTGGAACACCGGCCTGCGCCGCGAGAAGTTCGGCGAGGGCGTCTACCTGGGCAGCGCCGAGTCCAACTTCGAGAAGATCTCCGGCGGGCAGCCCGACAAGAGCGACAACAACGTCGTGCGCGGCAACGTCATCCGGGCCACCGCCGAGGCGATCGACATCAAGGAGGGCACGTCGGGCGGGAAGATCCTGAACAACGTGTTCGACGGGTCGAAGACCGGCGGCAGCAAGCACAACGACTCGTGGATCGACGTCAAGGGCAACAACTACCTGATCCAGGGCAACAAGGGCACCGGGACGCCGCTGGACGGCTTCCAGACGCACGAGATCATGGACGGCTGGGGCAAGAACAACACGTTCACCGGCAACACCATCGACCTGAAGGGCAGCGGCGGCGTCGGGATCGCCGACACCAAGGGCGGCAACATCATCAAGTGCGACAACAAGATGGTGAACGGCGGCAAGCTCACCAAGGACGGGAAGTGCTCCTGACGCGCGGACCGCGCGGACCGGGGGTGCAGTTGGTGCATCGTGAAAATCGATCTGAAGTTCACCGGGATCCTGGTGGCCGGGGCGGCCGCCACCAGCGCCCTCGTCGTGCTCGCCACCGGCTCGGGCGGCGATCCGGAGGGCACGCCGACGGGCGGTGAGATCGTGGCGCCGCCGTCGGCGACGCGCCCGTCCCGGCCGGGACGGGCCCCGCCGGCGCGGGCGCCGGAGCGGGCGCGGACGGCGGCGGGACCCAGCGGTTCCCGCTGCCGACCTCGCCCGAGCGGATCTCCTGCCCGCAGGCCACCGTCACCGTGAAGAACGGCGTCGAGCTGCAGGAAGCCCTCAACGTGGCCGAACCGGGCACCGTCGTCCAGCTGGCGCCCGGCAAGTTCGACGGCCAGTTCCTCAGCCAGAAGTCCGGGACGGCCGACCGGCCCATCTTCGTGTGCGGCACGGACAAGTCGATCCTGGACGGCGGCGGCACCGGCGAGGGGTACGGGTTCCACCTGCAGGACGCGGCGCACTGGCGGCTGATCGGCTTCACGCTGCAGAACAGCCAGAAGGGCGTCATGTTCGACGGTACGGGCGCGTCGTTCGTCCAGGAGCTGACGATCCGCAACACCGGCGACGAGGCCGTCCACCTGCGGCGCAACAGCACGGGCAACTCCGTGCTGTTCAACACCATCTCGCACACGGGCCGCGAGAACCCCCGCTTCGGCGAGGGGGTGTACCTCGGCTCGTCCCACAACAACTGGGGCACGCTGACCAACGGCCAGCCGGACCGCAGTGACAACAACCTCGTCGCGGGGAACAAGATCAAGTCCACCGCCGAGGCGGTGGACGTCAAGGAAGGGACCGCCGGCGGCCGCATCGCGGGGAACGCCTTCGACGGCTCGGAGCTCTCCGGCGGGTTCAACGACTCGTGGGTCGACGTCAAGGGGAACGGTTACGTCATCGAGCACAACCGCGGCGCGCACACCAACGCCGACGGTTTCCAGACCCACGAGGAGTACAAGGGCTGGGGCACGCGGAACGTCTTCCGCCGCAACGTCATCGCACTGGGGGACGCCAAGGGCGTGGGGATCCGGCTGGACTCGGCCGGTAACGCGGTCGCCTGCGACAACAGGGTCTCGGGCGGCGAACTGCTCAACAAGGGGAAGTGCTCTTAGGGGCCCTACCGTCATCATCAGCAAGAAGGAGAAGTGCCAATGAATCAGGCGGACGCCCCTCGGCTGACCGTCATCGGGACCGGTTACCTCGGCGCGACGCACGCCATCTGCATGGCCGTGCTGGGCTTCGAGGTGCTCGGCGTGGACGTCGACGAGCGCAAGATCGGCAAACTCGCGTCCGGCGAGGTCCCCTTCTTCGAGCCGGGACTGCCGGAGCTGCTCACCAAGGCGCTGGAGTCGGGCCGGCTGCGCTTCACCACCTCCTTCGAGGAGGCGGGCGAGTTCGGCGACGTGCACTTCATCTGCGTGGGCACCCCGCAGCAGCCCGGTTCGGACGCGGCCGACCTCACCTACGTCGACGCGTCCGTGCGGGCCCTCGCCCCGCACCTGAACCGCCGCGCGCTCGTCGTCGGCAAGTCGACCGTCCCGGTAGGGACCGCGAAGCGGCTCACCGACGTCATCCACGAGCTGTCCCCCGTCGGCGACGAGGTCGAACTCGCGTGGAACCCCGAGTTCCTCCGCGAGGGCTTCGCCGTGGACGACACGATGCGTCCCGACCGGCTCGTGTTCGGCGTCGCGTCCGACTGGGCCGAGGAGCGGCTGCGCGCCGCGTTCCAGCCCGTCCTGGACCTCGGCACGCCGGTCGTCCGCACCGACCTGGCCACGGCCGAGCTGGTCAAGGTCGCGGCGAACTCGTTCCTGGCCACCAAGATCTCCTACATCAACGCGATGGCGGAGGTCTGCGAGGCCGTCGGCGCCGACATCAAGGACCTCGCCGACTCGCTCGCCCTCGACGACCGCATCGGCGGCAAGTTCCTCAAGCCGGGCCTCGGTTTCGGCGGCGGCTGCCTGCCGAAGGACATCCGCGCGTTCGCGCACCGCGCCGAGGAGATCGGCGTGGGGCAGGCGGTGTCGTTCCTGCGCGAGGTCGACGACATCAACCGGCGCCGCCGCGCCCGCACCGTCGACCTCGTCCGGGAGATGCTCGGCGGGATCTCCGGCAAGCGCATCGCGGCGTGGGGCGCGGCGTTCAAGCCGAACTCCGACGACATCCGGGACGCGCCCGCGCTGGACGTCGCCCGCACCATGCACGGGCTCGGCGGGCACGTCCGGGTGTTCGACCCGGCCGCGCTCGACAACGCGCGCCGCGCGTTCCCCGAGCTCCGCTACGGCGACAGCGCGTTCGACGTGGCGCGGGACGCCGACGTGGTCGTGCTGCTGACCGAGTGGTCGGACTTCCGCGAGATCGAGCCGGACGCCCTCGCCGAGGTCGTCAAGCACAAGCGGATCGTCGACGGCCGCCACGCCCTCGACGCCGACCGCTGGCGCGCCGCCGGCTGGGAGTACCGCGCGCTCGGCCGCAGCTAGTGCGCGTCCCGTCCGGCACCGGCGCCTCCGGCCGCGCTCGGCGCGGCCGGAGGCGGGGCAGGCGCCCGGTTCTCCGGCCGGTCCGGGGCGGCGGGACGCCGTTTAGACTTCGACCGGGAGGTGTGATGACGGTCGACGCGCCCGGCGGGCTCGGCATCGCCGACGCCCTGGTCCGGTTGTCGCACGTGGTGCAGCGCGTGTTCGCCGACGTCTCCCGGGAGCACGAGGTCACCCCCCAGCAGCTGCAACTGGTGTGCGTGCTGCTGGAGGGGCCGCTGGGGATGACCGGGTTGAGTCGGCTGATGAACCTGGAGAGGTCCACCATGACCGGCCTGGTGGATCGCGTGGCGAAGCGCGGGCTGGTCGCCCGGACGGCCGATCCGGCCGACCGGCGCGCCTACCTCGTCGCGCTGACCCCGGAGGGGTCCGACCTCGCGGGCCGCGCCCATGGCGACGTCGTCGCGCGGCTGGACGCGATGACGGCGCGGCTGGCGCGCGACGACCGCGACCGGCTTTCCGCGGTCGTCACGCTGCTGCTGGCCGACCAGGGTTTCGTCCGGCCGGCCGCCGCGGGCTGACGGCCCCTTCTCACCCGGCGGCGGCGCGTTCGGCCGCCACCAGTTCCCGGACGGCCGGGGCGGTCTCCTCCGCGAGCACCCGGATCGCGTGCGCGTCTTCGGTCGGCACCGTGAAGACGCTGACGCCGTGGGCGAGGGCGAGTTCGGCCAGCGCCTCGGCGGGCGCCTCCCGGCCGAGGTTGAGCAGGCGGCGGACGTCCCGCGGGGAGCGGCCCGCCTCGGCGGCGGCCTCGTCGATCACGGCGTTGCCCCGCGCGAGCGCGTCGGGCCGTCCGAGGCTCGGCAGGGACGGCAGCCAGCCGTCCGCGGTCCGGCCCACCAGGCGGAGCATCCGGGGCTTGTACGCGCCGACCCAGATGCCGATGTCGTGCGCGGGGCGTGGGCCGCGCGGCAGGCCGTCGACCCGGTAGTGCCGCCCCGCGACGCCGATCGTTCCGGGCGTCGCGGTGTCCCAGGACGCGCGGATGATCCCGATGGCCTCCTCCAGCGCTTCGACGGCCTCGCCCGGGGCGCGGCGCGGCCCGCCCATCGCCGCGATGGCGTCGCCGAATCCGCCCGCGCCGAGGCCGAGTTCCAGGCGTCCGCCGCTGAGGAGGTCCAGGCTCGCCGCCGCCTGCGCGAGGACGGCCGGCGGCCGCAGCGGGATCGGATGGACGTTGCCCGCCAGCCGGATGCGGTCGGTGGCGGCGGCGACGTAGCCGAGGAGCGTCCAGGTGTCCAGGAAGGCGGGCTGGTAGGGGTGGTCCTGGAAGGTGACCAGGTCCAGGCCCGCGTGCTCGGCCTCGCGGGCGAGGGCGACCACCGCGGCCGGGTCGTGGGCGGCCGGGACGACGTTGGCGGCGAACCGCACCGGATGCCGGTAGTCAGGCATGGCCGCCCGCCTCGACGTCCCGGGCCCGGTAGGTGTCCTCGATGGCGGCGCCGTCGTGCAGTCCCCAGCTCACGACGCGTTCGGGGATCAGGCGGATGTGGGCCGCCGGGCCGGGGACGGCCTCGGCGCGGCCCCGGATCTCGATCCCGCGCGGCCGCCACGGCGGCAGCACGTCGTCGATGACCAGGGCCGCCCGGCCGGTGGCGGCGACGTCGCGGAACTTCTTCGACCGGCCGAAGCCGCGGCCGCCGATTTCGAGGTGCGCGGCGCCCGGGGCGAGCGACCAGCCGAGGGGGACGACGTGCGGCATGCCGTCCGTCCCGACCGTGGCGAGCCGCCCGAGCCGGTGCGGGTCGTCGCGCAGGTAGGCGAGTTCGGCCGCGCTGAAGACGCTCATGGTGGGTCTCACTTCGCTTTCTCATGCCGTTCGGTGCGGGCGGTGCCGGGAGCCGCGGCGGTGGCGGCGGCCGCGCGGCGGCGGACGGCGCGGAGGGCGGCCGCGACGCCGAGCACCCCGGTGGCCGCCGCGAGCCAGAACAGCGTGGTGTAGGCGGAGTCGGGGGTCGCGCCGCGCGGGGCGTCGGCGGAGGCGAGGACGGCGGCGGCGAGCGCGGTGCCGACGGCGCTGCCGACGGTGCGGGCGATGTTGTTCAGGCCGTTGGCGGTGCCGGTGCGCTCCAGCGGCACGATGTCGGCGATCAGCTTGGGCAGCGCGCCCATCACCAGGCCCGTCCCGGCGCCGACGACCGTGTAGAACACCACGTGCTGCCACATGGCGTCGTGGGCGAGGGCGAACAGCACCGATCCGGCGGTGATGAGGCCGAACCCGATCGCCATCGGCCAGCGGGGGCCGAGCGCCGTGGTGAGCCGCCCGACCGCCGTCCCGGCGGGGATCACCGCGAGCATGCCCGCGAGCATCAGCAGTCCCGCCACGGTGACCGACGATCCGAACCCGACGCCGGTGTCGCCGGGCGGCTGCTGCGCGTACAGCGGCAGCGCCAGGTAGAAGAAGTAGGAGCCGGTGCCGAACAGGAACGCGCCGAGGTGCGTCATCAGCATCGGACGGTCGGTCAGCTCCGCGACGTCGATGAGGGCGTCGCGCTTCGTCCGTTCGACGGCGATGAGCGCGGCGAACAGCAGCACGCCGAGCGCGAGGAGCGCCGTCACCCGTCCGGACGTCCAGCCCCAGGACGGGCCCTTGGCGAGGGCCAGCAGGACCGAGACGAGGCTTCCGCCCAGCAGCACGGTGCCCGGCAGGTCGATCCCGGCCGGGGCGGTGCGCCGGTCGGCCGGCACCCAGAACGCGGCCAGCGCCAGGCTGACCAGGGCGAGCACGGTGCCGAGGCCGAACAGCCAGCGCCAGGACAGGTGGTCGGCGAGCAGCCCGCCGATGATCAGCCCGGCGCCCGCCCCGGCGCCGACGATCCCCGACACCAGCCCCATCGCGAACGGCAGCCGGACGACGGGCAGCGCCTCGCGCAGGATCGCCATCGACAGCGGCACCAGTGCCAGGGCGGCGCCCTGCAGGACGCGGGCGGCGATGAGCTGCCCGATGTTCTGCGACGCCGCGGCGGCCGCCATCCCGGCCGCGTAGACGACCAGCACCGCGAGGATCACGCGGCGCTTGCCGTACTGGTCGCCGAGCCGTCCCAGCAGCGGGGTGAGGACGGCGCTGGACAGCAGGAAGGCGGTGAGGATCCAGGCGGCCGCGGACGGCGTGGTGTGCAGCCCGGCCTCCAGCACCTTCAGCGCCGGAACCACCACGGTCTGCATGAGGGCGTATCCGAACACCGCCACCACCAGGGCGACCAGGGTCTTGGTCCCGGTGTTCCCGGCGGCTTCGGACGTTCCGGCGCGGCCGGGGCTCATCGGGCACCGCCGTGCGTCGTGTGGTCGGCCATCGATGCTCCTTGGTTCGTAGTGCTTAATATACGTAGTACGTAATATACGTAGTGCGAAGCAGATTAGTTTGTACTACGAACTAGTGCAACCCTGGGAACAGCGGCGGCGGGCCGGACGTTGGAACCGGCTGAGGGCGATCTCCGCCTTCCCGGACGAGGTGCGCCGTACCCGGCACGACAAGACGACGCTGACCGCAGTCGTCTCGTCCACCGGGAGCAGATCGTGGCCTGGATCCTCGTCATCGTCGCCGGCCTCTTCGAAGTGGCCATGGCCCTGTGCCTGAAGGCCAGCAAGGGCTTCACCGAGCCGTGGCCGTCCGTCGGCTTCCTCGTCTTCGCCGTGACCAGTTTCGGACTGCTGAACATGGCGCTCCGCACCCTCGACGTCGGGACGGCCTACGCCGTCTGGGTCGGGATCGGCGCCGTGGGCACCGCCGCGCTCGGCATGCTGCTGATGGGCGACGACGTGTCGGCGTTGAAGATCGGTGCGCTGGCCTGCATCATCGTGGGCGTCGTCGGCCTGAACCTGGCCGGGGGCGGCCACTGACGCCGCGGCCGTCCGAAACGGGCCTTTCACATGGGCCGATCTTCCGACATGGTGGAACGCGCACCCCGACATATGCGTCTATGTGTCGAGAGCGCCAGGGGGCGTTCGGGCACCACCACGGGAGGTAGGACCTTGGTCTTCAAGAAGATCCGCCAGGCGATGGGCATCGGCGGCCCGCAGATCGAGACGACGCTGCAGAACCCGAACACCCAGCCGGGCGGCGTCGTCCGGGGTGAGATCACGCTGATCGGCGGGGAGCACGACAGCGACATCAAGTCGCTGAACCTGGCGCTGCGCAGCCGGGTCGAGGTCGAGTCGGGCGACTCCGAGCACGTCGCCAACCTGGAGTACGCGAGGGGTGTCGCTCGCGGGCGGCTTCGAGCTGGACGACGGCTCGCGGCACAGCATCCCGTTCGAGTTCGCCATCCCGTGGGAAGCCCCCCTCACGCACATGTACGGGCGTCCGCTGCTGGGCACCACCGTCGGCCTCGCCACCGAGCTTGAGGTCGCCGGCGCGGTCGACCCGGGCGACCTCGACCCGATCGTCGTGCAGCCGCTGCCCGCGCAGGAGCGCCTCCTGGAGGCGTTCGGCAACCTCGGCTTCCGCTTCCGCAACGCCGACTGCGAGAAGGGCCGCATCTACGGCGTCAACCAGAAGCTGCCGTTCTACCAGGAGATCGAGTTCACCCCGCCCCCGCAGTACGCGAGCGGCATCAAGCAGCTCGAAGTGACGTTCGTCGCCTACCCCGACTCCATGGACGTCGTCCTGGAGCTCGACAAGCGCGGCGGCATGTTCACCGAGGGCCACGACTCGTTCAGCCGCTTCAAGGTCGACTACGCGACCGTCGGCAACACCGACTGGGAGGGGCAGCTCAACGGGTTCCTCCAGGACGCCGGGCGCCGGAAGGGCTTCTTCTAAGCGGTACCGGAGACCACGTCGTGCCGCCGATCCCCTCCGCGATCTTGATCGCGGAGGGGATGCGCGTAGAAAGAGAGCCTGTGACCCCGCCCCCCGGTTTGACCCACGCGGAAGAACGCCTGTGGGCCGCGTTCCCCACCGGCACGACGCTCGTCCTCGGCGACGACCTCCCCGAAGGCCCGCTCCCCGACCGGATCGTCCGCGCGGACGTCCTCACCCGGCTGCTGCTCGGCGCCTGCGAGACCCGGCCCGGCTCGGTCGCCGCGCTGAAGCTGCGCGGCGCCTACATCGTCGGGCAGATCGACGTGTCCGGCGGCACCGTCGAGCACGAACTGCGGCTCGAACGCTGCAGGCTGGTGGAGGAACCCGACCTGTCCAACGCCGACACCCGCCAGCTTCGGTTCGCCGACTGCCGGATGCCCGGTTTCGACGGCGGCGGGCTGCGCGCGGACGGCTACCTCAGCCTGTCCGGCTCGACGATCGAGGGCCAGGTGCGGCTGCCGCGCGCCCAGCTCTCGGGCGGGCTGCGGATGAACGGGACGCGCATCACCTCGGTCGACCCGGACAAGTGGGCGCTGTTCAGCGGCGGGCTCGTCGTGGACGTCGGCACGTTCATCCGCGACGCCGAGATCACCGGCGGCGTCCGGTTCGTCGGAGCCCGCATGAACGGCGGACTGTTCATGGAACGGACCGTCCTGTCGAATCCGGGACGGATCGCCATGGACGCGCAGAACATGGTGGTCGAGGACGCCGCCGAGTTCAGCGCCGGGTTCACCGCGCGCGGGACGGTCCGGCTGCGCAGCGCCCGCTTCAACGGGATCCTGTCGTTCTCGAAAGGCGTCCTCGACTCCACCGACCCGACGCGGATGTCGCTGCACGCGTCCCACATGTACGCCGACGAACTGCTGCTGTGGACGTCGGAGAAGATCCAGGGCCGGGTGTCGCTGTCGTACTCGCGCGTCGGCGTGCTGCACGACCACCCGTCCGTCTGGCCGGACGAGCTGTTCCTGAACGGCCTCGTGTACGAGACGCTCCGGGGCGCGAGTTCCGGGACCGGCTGACCTGGGTCTCCCGCGACCCGCAGTTCCACCTGCAGCCGTACGAGCAGCTCGCCGCCTGGTACCACGGCGGCGGCTCCGACGACCTCGCCCGCAAGGTGCAGCTCGCCAAGCTGCGCGCGCGCGCCGCAAGCTGAACTTCGTCGGGCGCTCCTGGAACCACCTCCTCGACTGGACGGTCGGCTACGGCTACCGTCCGTGGCTCGCCTTCGCGTGGTTCGCGTTCCTGCTCGCCGTGGGCACGATCGTGTTCTCCATCGAGAAGCCGCACGCCATCCGGCCGCCGGACGAGCTGCCCGACTTCCACGCGCTCGTCTACTCCCTCGACCTGCTCATCCCCCTCGACACGTTCGGGCAGCAGCTCACCTACGACGCGGTCGGCTGGTCCCGGTGGGTCGCCTACCTGCTCGTCGCGACCGGCTGGGTGCTGGCCACCGCGCTGATCGCGGGGGTGACGCGCGTCCTGCGCCCGAACTGACCGCGTGCCCCGACCCGGCACAATGGGTGACCATGGGCACGTATCTGATCACGGGGGCGACCGGCGGAATCGGCACGGCGGTCGCGGAACTGCTCCGGGGCCGCGGCCACGACCTGATCCTCACCGGACGGTCGACCGAGCGGCTCGACGCGCTGACCACGGCGCTGCGGACCGGCGCCCATGCCAACACCCAGATCTTCTCGCCGCTGGAGATGGCGGCGCAGAGCACCGGCGCGTCGATCACCACGGTCGCGCTCGACCTCGCCGAACCCCGCAGGCTGGAGGCGTCCCTCGCCTCCGCGCACGTCCCCGGACGGCTGGACGGGCTGATCCACGCCGCCGGGACCGTGCGGCTGTCGCCGGTCGCCGACCTCGACGTCGACACGTGGCAGGAGCACCTGTCGACGAACCTGGTGTCGGCCGCCGAGCTGACCCGGCTGCTGCTGCCGCCGCTGCGCGCCGCGCAGGGGCACGTCGTGTTCGTGAACTCCACGGCCGGGCTGCGCGCGAACCCGAACTGGGCGGCGTACGCGGCGAGCAAGTACGGCATGCGGGCGCTGGCCGACTCGCTGCGCGCCGAGGAGCCGGCGCTGCGCGTCACCACGCTGTTCCCCGGGCGGACGGCGACCGCCATGCAGCGGCGGGTCCGCTCCCAGGAGGGCCGCGGCTACGACCCGGACGACTTCGCCGCCCCGGCGACCGTCGCGCGCGTCCTCGTCGCGGCGCTGGAGACGCCCCGGGACGCGGTGGTCTCCGAGGTCACGGTCCGCCCGAGGTAGCCGCCCCGGGGCCGCGCCCGCACCGTCACGGCCGGTCGCGGCCCGGCAGCAGGCCCCGTTCTCCGGCCACGACCACGGCGGACGTCCGGTCGGACACGCCGAGCTTGGCGAAGATCCGCACGAGGTGGGTCTTCACGGTGGCCTCGCTGAGGAACAGGGCGGCGGCGACCTCGCGGTTGCTCGCGCCTCCGGCGACCAGGGTCAGCACCTCGATCTCGCGCTCGCTCAGCGTCCCCGCGGGCGGCCGGGCGGGCGCGCGGACGCGGGCGATGAGCCGGGCCGCCGCCGTCGGGGCCAGCACGCTGCGCCCGTGCGCGGCGGCCCGCAGCCCCCGGAACAGCTCCTCGCGCGGCGAGTCCTTCAGCAGGTAGCCGACCGCCCCGGCGTTGATCGCCGGGACGACGTCGGCGGCGCCGTCGTAGGTGGTGAGCACCAGCACGCGGGCCCGCGGCGCCGTCTCGGCGAGCCGTTCGATCAGGGCGAGGCCGTCCATACCCGGCATCCGCAGGTCGCTCAGCACGACGTCGGGGCGCGTCCGCCCGACGACGGCGAGGGCCTCTGCGCCGTCGGCGGCCTCCCCCACGACCTCGATGTCGGGCTGCTCGCCGAGCATGGCGAGCAGCGGCGCGGCACCACCGGGTGGTCGTCGACGACGACCACCCGGACGACCTCCGCCCCGTCGCCCGCGGTCTCGTCGCTCACGATCGTTCCCCCTCGTCCGCTTCGTCCGCTTCGGGGCGCAGCGCCGGGACGGTCACGCTCAGCGCCGTGCCGCGTCCGGGCGCCGACTCGACGGTCAGCGTCCCGGCGACGCGGGTGACGCGGTGCCGCATCGCCGACAGGCCGAACCCGCCGTGCTCGGACGCACCGGACGGCGCGTCCGGATCGAAGCCGACGCCGTCGTCGAGCACGTCGAGCGCGACCACGTCGTCCATGAACGACAGCGTGACGCGGACCTGCCCGGCCCGCGCGTGCCGCGCCACGTTCGCCAGCGCCTCCTGCGTCGCGCGCAGGATCGTCTCCTCGGCGTCCGGGCGCAGCCGGACGGGCGCCCCGGTGGCGGTCACGGTGGCGCGGGCGCCGTTGTCGGTCCGCCAGCGCTCGACCACGGCCGCGAGCGTCTCCGCCAGCGTCCCGTCGTCGAGCGGGGCGGGCCGCAGGGCCAGCATCCAGCGGCGGGCCTCGGCCAGGTTCTCCCGGGCGGCGCGCCGCGCGACGTCGACATGGCCGCGCGCCGGATGCTCCGGCGGGACGTGCCCGTCCGCGGCCTCCAGGTGGGTGAGGATCCCGGCGAGGCCCTGGGCCAGGGTGTCGTGCAGCTCCCGCGCCATGCGGGTGCGTTCCGTCAGGACGCCCGATTCCCTGGCGCGTTCCAGCAGTTCGTCCTGGAGCCCCGCGTTCGTCCGGGCGAGTTCGGACATGCGCGCGTGGGCGGCGGCGAGTTCGTCGTAGGCCAGGCGGCGGCGCCGGGCCTCCGCCTCCACCGCACGCAGGGCTCCCCCGACGGCGCAGACCAGGACGGTGCTGCCGCAGGCCGAGGCCAGGGGGCCGGGCAACGCCCACCAGTCAGCGCCGAGCGCGGACGGGACGGCGAGCGCCGCGCTGGTGGCCACCACGCCCACGTAGGCCAGCCGGCCCGGCAGGGTCACGAACGCGGTCGGGTAGCAGGCGGCCAGCAGGACGAAGTAGACGGAATCGCGCACGTACAGCGCCCCGGCCAGGCCGAGCAGCACGGTGAAGTACAGCGTCATCGGCACCGCGCGCCGCTCGGGCCAGCCCGGGTGCGCCGTGACCATCCACCAGTGCCAGCCGACGACCAGCGCCGACAGCGCGAGGGTGAGCGGCGCGGGTTCCCGCAGGGCCGCGCTCGGCGCCGCGACCGCCACCGCGAGGTAGGGCGACAGCAGCCAGACGCGGTCCCATCTGCTCTGCGAGCTGCCGTCGGCGTGGGCGTCCACCTGGTCCCCCGTTCCCGGAGCGCGATTCGGGTGCGCTTGTAGTATCGCCGCCCCGCCCGTCCGTCCGGGCCTGCCGACCGGCGGCGATTCAACCGTTCGGACGACACGCGAACCGTCCGTGCCCGGCCTCGGGGATGCCGTCGGCCTCCCGCCCAGACGCGGAGAAACCCCTGGTAGTCGACCTGCATGGGGCGGTCATGATGCCGAGCCCCGGTGTCGTCCCGCCCGTACTCGCCTGTCGGCGCCGTTTCGACGGCGCGCACCCGGTCCCGGGGAGATTCAACCGGTTGAATCTCCGGTGGCCCGTTCAGCGGATATGTCGCCGCGTTCCGCGATTCCAGACTCACCGGCATGGACGACACGAAACCCAATGTTCGGCGGGCGGCGGCGAGGCCCGCCGCACCCGCACCGATCCCTGAACGAGAGCGGTCGCTCGCCCCGGACCTGGCGCGCGGGGCCGCGCTTCTGGGCATCGCGCTGGCGAACTCGGTGTACTACGTGAACGCCGCCGAGTACGGCGCGCGTTCGCGCCCGCTCGGCGGCTCCTCCGTGGACCGGGCGGTGGACCTGCTCCTCGTGGCGCTGGTGGACGCCCGGTGGCTGCCCCTGTTCGCGGCGCTGTTCGGCTACGGCGCGATGCTCACGGTGCGCCGCCGGGCGGCGGACCGCACGTCCGACGCGGCGCGCGGGGTGCTGCGGCGGCGGTCGGGCTGGCTCGCCGGGTTCGGCCTGGTCCACGTGCTGCTGCTCTTCGGCGGCGACATCCTCGCCATCTACGGCGTCCTCGGCTTCGGCCTGCTCCTCGCGGTGCGGGCCGCGGACCGGTCGCTGCTCGTCTCGGCGGGCGCCGTCGCCGCCGTCGCCGCGCCGCTGGGCGCGCTCGTGAGCATGCCCCCGTTCGACGGGGCGGTGCGCAACGGCATCCCGTCGCTGCTGGCGGAGGGGCCGTGGGACGCGCTCGTCCTGCGGGTCACCGCGTGGCCGCTCGACTTCCTGCTGCTCGCACCGTCGGCGTTCGCGCCGATGCTGGTGGGGGTCTGGGTCGCGCGGCGGGGCTTCCTCGACGACCCGGGGCGGCACCGGCGCCTGCTACGGCGCACCGCCCTGACGGGCGTCGCGCTCGGCGCGGCGGGCGGCGTTCCGCTCGGGCTCATCGCCGCCGGGTTCTGGAGCACCGGTGCCCCGACGACGCTCGCGGCCTCGCTCCTGCACGTTCTCACCGGGTTCGCCGGGGCGGCGGGCGCCGGCGCCGCCTTCGCCCTGGCCGCGACCCGGACGGCCGGACGGGCCGGGCCGGTCGTGCGGGCGCTCACCGCGACCGGACGCCGCTCGCTGTCGTGCTACCTCGCCCAGTCGGTCGTGTTCGTCGCCCTGTTCGTGGGGTACGCGGGCGGGCTCGGGGACGACGTCGGAACCGCCGCGATGGCCGTCGCGGCCCTGGCGACCTGGCTGCTGACCGTCGTCGCCGCCGACCTCGCGGCGCGGCGCGGGCACCGGGGGCCCGCGGAGACGCTGCTGCGGCGGCTCGTCTACCGGCGGCGCGGCGCGGCGGAGGTCACGGCAGGTCCGCGATAGCGGGCTTGTCCGGGCGCGGCGCAGCGCCCAGGCGCCGAGGACGCCGCCGATCAGGCCGAACAGGTGGCCCTGCCACGAGATGGCGGGGTCGCTCGGCAGGACGCCGAGCAGCATCGTGCCGTAGACGGCGACGACGCCGACGGCGATCGCGACGTCGACCAGGCGGCGCTCGAACACCCCGCGGCCGAGCAGGTAGCCGAAGAACCCGAAGATCAGGATGCTCGACCCGAGGGTGTTCGCGGAGCTGGTGAACCACACGCCGAGCCCGCCGACCACGATCACGATCAGGCTCGCGACGAGGAACTTGGCGATGCCGCGGGTGGCGGCGAGGAACCCGAGGATCAGGAACGGGATCGTGTTCGCGATCAGGTGCCCGAACCCGGCGTGCATGAACGGCGCGGTGAAGATGTCCGGAAGGTCGTTGACGTTCCAGGGGTCGATGCCGAACCGGTCGAACCACCCGTTCGCCACGTAGTCGACCGCTTCCAGGACCCACATCACCGCGGTGACGGACAGGACCAGGACGGCCGATCCCAGCGCGCGCGCCCCGTGCTTCGCGAGGCCGCCTGAACGATGCCGCTCGGGGGTGTAGTCCATACCATCCCAACGTACATGCACGCGAATTGGTTGCGGCATGCTGATCGGATGCGTGCGATGGTCTGCGAGGAACTCGGTTCCCTCGCCCTCAAGGAGACGCCGACCCCCGAGCCCGGGCCCGGCCAGGTACTGATCACGGTGGAGGCGGCGGGCGTCAACTACGTGGACGCCCTGTTCATGCAGGGCCGGTACCAGATCAAGCCACCGCTGCCGTTCGTCCCCGGCAGCGAGGTCGCGGGGACGCTGCCGTCCGGGGAGCGGGTGCTGGCGATGTGCGGGCTCGGCGGGTTCGCCTCGCACGTCGCGGTGCCGGAGGCGGCGGCGGTGCCGATCCCGGACGCGCTGGGCGCGGCCGAGGCGGCGGTGTTCACGCAGAGCCACTGCACGGCCCTGTTCGGGCTGCGCGACCGGGCGGGCCTGCGGGCGGGCGAGTCGGTGCTGGTGCTGGGCGCCGGTGGCGGGACGGGCCTGGCGGCGGTGCGGGTCGCGACGGCGCTCGGGGCGCGGGTGCTGGCCGCGGCGTCCGTCCGGGCCGAAGC
>NZ_MKJY01000084.1 GCF_001942465.1 Actinomadura sp. CNU-125 | reverse complement strand
GGGAGCTGTCGGCGGCGCCGGGCGCGGGGGGCGAGCCGATCCACGAGTGGCTGGAGCTGCGCCCGTTCCTGACCGAAGCCCCCACCGTCACCGAATGAACGAGGCGCTGCTGCGGGGCCTCACACCGGACGTCCTGCAGATCCTCGTCCGCCGCGGGGCCGGCTTCGCGGCGGCCGAGGACGCCGTGCAGGACGCCCTGGTCGAGGCGATCGGGGCCTGGCCGCAGGACCCGCCGCGCGACCCCAAGGGCTGGCTGGTCACCGTCGCCTGGCGCAAGTTCCTCGACGCGACCAGGGCCGACACCGCCCGCCACCGGCGGGAGGAACGGGCCGACCGGGAACCGGAGCCGGGCCCGGCGGCGGGGGCCGACGACACGCTGTGGCTCTACTTCCTGTGCGCCCACCCGTCGCTGACGGCGTCGTCGGCGGTCGCGCTGACCCTGCGGGCGGTCGGCGGGCTGACCACCCGCCAGATCGCCCGCGCGTACCTGGTGCCCGAGGCGACCATGGCCCAGCGCATCAGCCGCGCCAAGCGGACCGTGTCGGGGGTGCGGTTCGACCGTCCGGGCGACGTCGGCACCGTGCTGCGCGTTCTGTACCTGGTGTTCAACGAGGGGTACTCGGGCGATGTGGACCTGGTCGCGGAGGCGATCCGGCTCACCCGGCGGCTCGCCGCCGCGTTCGACCACCCCGAGGCGGCCGGGCTGCTGGCGCTCATGCTGCTCCACCACGCCCGCCGGGACGCCCGCACCGCGCCCGACGGCGGCCTGGTGCCGCTCGCCGAGCAGGACCGCGGCCGGTGGGACACCGGGCTGATCGCCGAGGGCGTCGAGATCCTGCAGGCGGCGCTGGCCCGCGACCGGCTCGGCGAGTTCCAGGCGCAGGCCGTCGTCGCGGCCCTGCACGCCGACGCGCCCACCGCCGCCGAAACCGACTGGGTGCAGATCGTCGAGTGGTACGACGAACTCGCGCGCCTGACCGCGAGCCCGATCGTCCGGCTCAACCGCGCGGTGGCGGTCGGCGAGGCGGACGGGCCGCGCGCGGGGCTGGCCGCCCTCGCGGAGCTGGACGACGCCCTGCCCCGCCACACCGCGGTCGCGGCGTACCTTCACGAGCGCGACGGCGACCTGGTCAAGGCGGCGCGGCTCTACGCCGAGGCGGCCCGCAAAGCGCCCAACCTCGCCGAACGCGACCACCTGACCCGGCAAGCCGCCCGGATCAACACCCTCCGGAACCGCTGACGGCGCGCACCCGTCCTCGCGGCGACACCGGCGGCCGGTGATCGGCCGGAAGAGAAACAATCATGCGTGATTGATTTTTTCTTGACCGGGTGGCAGTGTGCTGGCCATGAGTCGACCGTTGCGGATCGGCAACGCCTCGGGTTTCTATGGCGACCGGTTCTCCGCCGTCCGGGAGATGCTGGAGGGAGGGCCGCTCGACGTCCTCACCGGCGACTATCTCGCCGAGCTGACGATGCTGATCCTCGGCCGCGGCAAGATGAAGGACCCGGACGCCGGGTACGCGACGACGTTCCTGCGGCAGATGGAGGAATCGCTCGGGCTCGCGGCCGAACGGGGCACCAAGATCGTCACCAACGCCGGCGGGCTCAATCCGCGCGGACTGGCGGCGAAGCTGCGCGGGCTCGCCGAACGGCTCGGCGTCCCGATCGAGGTCGCCTACGTCGAGGGCGACGACCTGCTGGCGCGGACGGACGAACTGGGCCTGGCGGACGCGCGGTACGGGCGGCCGCTCACCGCGAACGCCTACCTCGGCGGGTGGGGGATCGCCGAGTGCCTGCGGGGCGGCGCCGACGTGGTCGTGACCGGACGGGTGACCGACGCGTCGCTCGTCGTCGGCCCCGCGGCGGCGCACTTCGGCTGGGAGCGCGACGACTGGGACGCCCTCGCCGGTGCGACCGTCGCCGGGCACGTCCTGGAGTGCGGGACGCAGGCGACGGGCGGCAACTACGCGTTCTTCCAAGAAATCTACAACGTAAAGGCCCCCGGCTTCCCGCTGGCCGAGGTGCACTCCGACGGGACGTGCGTGATCACCAAGCACGCCGGGACGGGCGGGGCCGTCACCGTCGAGACCGTCACCGCCCAGCTCCTGTACGAGATCGGCGGCCCGGACTACGCCGGCCCGGACGTGACCACGCGGTTCGACACGATCGAGCTGCACCGGGACGGGCCCGACCGGGTCTCCATCGCCGGTGTGCGGGGAGCGCCGCCGCCTCCGTCCACCAAGGTGTGCCTCAACCACCTCGGGGGGCACCGTAACGAGATGACGTTCGTGCTCACCGGCCTGGACATCGAAGCCAAAGCCGAATTCGCGAAGGCGCAGCTGGAGGCGGGCTTCGGCGGCTCCCGTCCGGCGAGGGTCGAGTGGACGCTCGTCGGAAACCCCGCGCCCGACCCCGTGACGCAGGGCGAGGCGACGGCGTTGCTGCGCTGCGCCGTGCTCGACCCCGACCCCGAGAAGGTCGGCCGGAGTTTCAGCGGTGCCGCCGTGGAGCTGGCGCTCGCCGGATATCCCGGCTTCACGATGACGTCCCCACCGGGGAAGGGCAGCCCGTACGGGGTGTATTCGCCCGCGTTCGTCCCCAACGAAAAGGTCGAGCACACGGCGGTCCTGCCGGACGGCACCCGCGTCGCCGTCGCTCCCGTCGCTTCCACCCAGCCCGCCGCTTCCGCCCCGCCTTCCGCCGACCCGGCGGGGATCGACGTCCCCGCCGCGGGGCCGGCCCGGCGCGTGCCGCTGGGGCGGGTCGCCGGGGCGCGCAGCGGAGACAAGGGCGGTGACGCCAACATCGGCGTGTGGGCCCGCACCGACGCCCAATGGCGGTGGCTGGAGCCCTACCTCACCGTCGAGCGGCTTCGGGAACTCCTGCCCGAGACGCGGGCGCACACCGTCACGCGGTACGTCCTGCCGAACCTGCGCGCGGTCAACTTCGTCGTCGAAGGGCTGCTGCAGGAGGGCGTGTCCGCCTCGACCCGGTTCGACCCGCAGGGCAAGGCCCTCGGGGAATGGCTGCGGTCCCGCCTCGTCGACGTCCCGGAGGCCGTCCTGTGAAACTGAAGAGCGCGCTCGATCCGCACGGCCCCGAGTACCGCGAGCGGCGGGCGGCGATGCTGGCGAAGCTGGCGGAACTGGACGCCGAGCACGCGAAGGCGCTCGCGGGCGGCGGCGAGAAGTACGTCGCGCGGCATCGCGGGCGCGGCAAGCTGCTCGCGCGCGAACGGATCGAGCTGCTCCTCGACCGCGACTCGCCGTTCCTGGAGCTGAGTCCGCTCGCGGCGTGGGGGAGCGACTTCCCCGTGGGGGCGAGCGTCGTCACGGGCATCGGGGTGGTCGAGGGCGTCGAGTGCGTGATCGTCGCCAACGATCCGACGGTGCGGGGCGGCGCCAGCAACCCGTGGACGGTGAAGAAGAGCTTCCGCGCCTCCGACATCGCGCTGGAGAACCGGCTGCCGGTGATCAACCTGGTGGAGTCGGGCGGCGCGGACCTGCCGTCGCAGAAGGAGATCTTCATTCCCGGCGGGCGGATGTTCCGGGACCTGACGCGGCTGTCGGCGGCCGGGATCCCCACGATCGCGCTCGTGTTCGGGAACTCGACCGCGGGCGGGGCGTACATTCCGGGCATGTGCGACCACGTCGTCATGGTGAAGGAACGCGCGAAGGTGTTCCTCGGCGGACCGCCGCTGGTGAAGATGGCGACGGGCGAGGAGGCCGACGACGAGGAGCTCGGCGGCGCGGAGATGCACGCGCGGACGTCCGGGCTCGCCGACTACATGGCCGTGGACGAACCGGACGCGCTCAGGCTCGGCCGGCAGATCGTCAAAGGGCTGAACCACCGGCGGCGGGGACCGGAGCCGGGTGCCGTCGAGGAGCCGCTGTACCCGTCGGACGAGCTGGCGGGGATCGTCCCCGAGGATCTGAAGACCCCGTTCGACCCGCGGGAGGTCATCGCGCGCTCGCGGACGGTTCGCGGTTCGACGAGTTCAAGCCGCTGTACGGGACGAGCCTGGTCACCGGGTGGACGCGCGTGCACGGGTATCCGGTGGGGATCCTCGCGAACGCGCAGGGCGTGCTGTTCGGGGACGAGGCGCAGAAGGCCGCCCAGTTCATCCAGCTCGCGAATCGGGCGGACACGCCGCTGGTGTTCCTGCACAACACGACCGGTTACATGGTCGGCCGGGAGTACGAGCAGGCGGGGATCATCAAGCACGGCGCTCTGATGATCAACGCGGTGTCGAACAGCAAGGTCCCGCACATCTCGATCGTGATGGGGGCGTCCTACGGTGCCGGGAACTACGGCATGTGCGGGCGGGCCTACGATCCCCGTTTCCTGTTCGCGTGGCCGAGCGCGAAGTCGGCGGTGATGGGGCCGCAGCAGCTCGCCGGGGTGCTGTCGATCGTCGCGCGGCAGGCCGCCGAAGCGCGCGGGCAGGTCTACGACGAGGATCAGGATCGCGCCATGCGGGAGATGGTGGAGGCGCAGATCGAGGCGGAGTCGCTGCCGTTCTTCCTGTCCGGCCGGTTGTACGACGACGGGGTGATCGACCCGCGCGACACCCGGACCGTCCTCGGCCTGTGCCTGTCCGCCGTCCACAACGCGCCAGTGCGCGGAGCCGACGGCTTCGGCGTCTTCCGGATGTGAGCGTGATGATCAAAAGGTTGCTGGTCGCGAACCGGGGCGAGATCGCGCGCCGCGTCATGCGCGCCTGCCGGGAGCTGGGCGTCGGCGCGGTGGCGGTGTTCTCCGACGCCGACGCGGACGCCCCGCACGTGCGGGAGGCCGATGTCGCCGGACGGCTGCCCGGTGCGGCCCCCGCCGAGACGTACCTGTCCGCCGGGCGGATCCCTCGACGCCGCCCGCGCGGCGGGGGCGGACGCCGTCCATCCCGGGTACGGGTTCCTGTCGGAGAACGCGGACTTCGCGCGGGCCGTCGTCGCCGCCGGGCTGACCTGGGTGGGGCCGCCGCCCGCCGCGATCGCGGCGATGGGGTCGAAGATCGAGGCGAAGAAGCTGATGGCGGCGGCGGGCGTCCCGGTGCTGCCCGAGCTCGATCCCGAGCGGGCGTCCGGGGGTGACCTGCCGCTGCTGGTCAAGGCGTCCGCGGGCGGCGGCGGGCGCGGGATGCGGGTCGTCCGCGACCTGGCGGAGCTGGACGACGCGGTCGCCGCGGCCCGCCGGGAGGCCGAGTCGGCGTTCGGTGACCCGGCGGTGTTCTGCGAGCCGCTGCTGGAGAACGCCCGCCATATCGAGGTGCAGATCCTGGCGGACGCGCACGGCACCGTGTGGGCGCTCGGCGAGCGCGAATGCTCGATCCAGCGCCGCCACCAGAAGATCGTCGAGGAGGCGCCGTCCCCGGCCGTCGGTGCCGGGCTGCGGGACGAGCTGTGCCGTGCGGCCGTCGACGCGGCGCGGGCCATCGGCTATGCCGGGGCGGGGACGGTCGAGTTCATGCTCGCGCCGGACGGCCGGTTCTACTTCCTGGAGGTCAACACCCGGCTGCAGGTCGAGCATCCGGTGACCGAGTGCGTGCACGGGGTGGACCTCGTCCGGTGGCAGATCGACATCGCCGAGGGCGCCCGGCTGCCGGACGCGCCGCCGGAGCCGCGCGGCCACGCGATCGAGGTGCGGCTGTACGCGGAGGATCCGGCCGCGGACTGGCGCCCGGCGAGCGGCGTGCTGCACACGTTCGAGGTGCCGGGCGTCGACGCGGCGTTCGCCGTGCCCGCGTCGTTCGGGCTGCGGCTGGACGCGGGCGTGGAGAGCGGGTCGGTGGTCGGGGTCCACTACGACCCGATGCTCGCCAAGCTGATCGCGTGGGGGCCGACGCGGGACGCGGCGGCGCGGCGGCTCGCGGCGGGACTGCGGGGCGCCCGGATCCACGGCCCGGCGACCAACCGCGACCTGCTCGTGCGGATCCTGGAGGAGCGGTCGTTCCTCGCGGGCGACACCGACACCGGGTACCTCGATCGGGTCGGGGTGGACGTGCTGGCGGCGCCGCTCGCCGATGCGGACGCCGTCCGGACGTCCGCGCTGGCCGCGGCGCTCGCGGCGCGCGGGGGAGCGGGCGGCGGCGCGGGTGCAGGGCGGGCTGCCGTCCGGGTGGCGCAACGGTGCGGTCGCGGCGCAGCGCAGGTCGTTCGACGGCCCGGCCGGGACGGTCGACGTCGACTACGTCCTGGGCCGTGACGGCCTGGTCTGCGAGCAGTGCCCCGGGACGTCGGTGGTGTCGGCGGCGCCGCACGAGGTCGTCCTGGAACGCGGCGGCCTCCGCGAGACCTTCGCCGTGACGACGGCGGGCGGCGGAGCGGACGGTGGAACGGGTGACGGTACGGGAGGCGGCGCGGTGTTCGTCGACTCGCGGTTCGGCCCGGTCGCGTTCCGGGCGGTGCCGCGGTTCGCCGACCCGAGCGACCAGATCGCCCCCGGGTCGCTGCTGGCGCCGATGCCCGGGACGGTCGTGCGCGTCGAGGTCGAGGCGGGCGCGCGGGTCGCCGAGGGGCAGGCCCTCGTCGTCCTGGAGGCGATGAAGATGGAGCACCGCATCGCCGCTCCCGCCGCCGGGACCGTGGCGGAACTCAACGTCGCCGCCGGGCGGCAGGTCGAGGCCGGTGCCGTCCTCGCCGTGATCGAAGGGAACCACGAGTGAGTTTCACCGAGACCGAGGAGCGGCGGGCGCTGCGCGCGGCCGTCGCGGAACTGGGCGCGAAGTACGGTTCGTCGTACTACGTGGGGAAGGCCCGGTCGGGCGAGAAGACGGACGAGCTGTGGGCGGAGGCGGGACGTCTCGGCTATCTCGGCGTCAACGTGCCCGAGGAGTACGGCGGCGGGGGCGGCGGCATCGGCGACCTCGCGGCGGTGTGCGAGGAGCTGGCGGCGGCGGGCTGCCCGCTGCTGCTGATGGTGGTGTCCCCGGCGATCTGCGCGACGATCATCGCGCGGTCCGGCACCGAGGGGCAGAAGAAGCAGTGGCTGCCGCGGTTCGCGGACGGGTCGGTGAAGATGGCGTTCGCGATCACCGAGCCGGACGCGGGTTCCAACGCGCACCGCATCACCACCACCGCGCGCCGCGACGGCGACGGCTGGGTGCTGAACGGGCAGAAGACGTTCATCTCGGGCGTGGACGAGTCGGACGCGGTCCTGTTCGTCTGCCGGACCGAGGACCAGAAGGGCAACCTGCGGCCGTCGCTGTTCATCGTCCCGACGGACGCGGACGGGTTCGCCTTCACGCCGATCGACATGGAGATCGTGTCGCCGGAGAAGCAGTTCGTCTGCCACCTCGACGACGTGCGGCTGCCCTACGACGCGCTCGTCGGCGACGAGGACGGCGGGCTGCTGCAGCTGTTCGCGGGCCTCAACCCCGAGCGGATCATGGCGTCGGCGATGGGCGCGGGGATCGGGCGGCTCGCGCTCGGCAAGGCGACCGCGTACGCGAAGGACCGGCAGGTGTTCAAGACGCCGATCGGCGCGCACCAGGGTGTCGCGCATCCGCTGGCCGCGGCGAAGATCGAGCTGGAGCTGGCGCGGCTGATGGGGCAGAAGGCCGCCGCGCTGTACGACGAGGGCGACGACATGGGCGCGGGGGAGTCGGCGAACATGGCGAAGTACGCGACCGCGGAGGCCGCGATCCACTGCGTCGACCAGGCGATCCAGACGCACGGCGGCAACGGGCTGACGACCGAGTACGGGGTCGGGATGCTCGCGGGCGTCGTCCGGCTGATGCGGATCGCGCCGGTCAGCCGGGAGATGATCCTGAACTTCGTCGCCCAGCACTCCCTGGGGCTGCCCAAGTCCTACTGAGGTGCGGCCCCGCCGATCCGCTCGCGGTTCACGACTCGGGCGGGCCGCACCAGCGGCGGACCAGGGCGTCCACCTGGTCGGCCGGTGCGGCCGGGGCGGTGAGCCGGTTGTCGACGGCGGCGTGCGGGACGGGCGGCGGCTCGTCCGGCCGCATCCGTTCGACGAACTCGGCGAACGCGGCGAGCTTGCCGGTGTCGCGCGGCGAACCCCGCCGCTCCAGGCGATGCCGCAGCGTCGCCGCGTCCGTCCGGATCCACACCAGCCGCACCGGGTCGCCGCCCAGCGCCCGGACCCACTCCGCCCAGCGGTCCGCCGAGCGGATCTGGCCGGTGAACGGGCCGCTCAGCAGCACCGGGCAGCCGTGCCCGCGGACCTCCCGGGCGGTGGCGGTCAGCCCCGCGTACTCGTGCCGCTTGATGTGCGCGTCGTACCAGGGGCCCTCGCGTTCGCCCGGGTCGCGGCCCGCCGCCGTCAGCGTCGCCGCGACGAACCCGCCGTAGAGGGTGTCCTTGTCGAGCAGTGCCGGGACGGGCCGCAGCCGCGCCAGCAGCAGCGCCGCCACCGTGGACTTCCCGGCGCCTGGCGGGCCCGCCACCGCCCACACCGGCGCGGGCGGATCGCCCGCCGTCACGCCGACAGCCGCATGCGGCGGGTCGCGAGCCGCTCGATGCGTTCCTCGTCGATCTCGTGGCCGAGGCCGGGCTGGGTGAGCGGCACCCCGACGACGCCGCCGGACGAGCGCACCGGCGGCGTCACGTACACCGGGCCGTGCGCCGGGTCGGACACGTCGCTCGGCAGCGTGCAGCCGGGCAGTGCGGCCAGCGCCACGGCGGCGGCCTGCCCGATCCCGAACCCGCCGGTGCCGCTGCACCACACGTCCCAGCCCGCCGCGTACGCGAGGTCGTGGGCGCTGCGGGCGGCGGTGAGCCCGCCGAACCGGTCGAGGCGCAGGTGCAGCGCGCGGCCCGCGTCCAGCCGCAGTGCCGCTTCGAGGGCGTCCAGGTCGCCGAGGTCGGGCGCGACGGCCGCGCCGATCCGGTGCTGCAGCCGCGCGTGCGCCGCGAGGTCGTCGGACGGGAAGGGGCGTTCGATCGCCGCGAGCCCGTAGGCGTCCAGCCCGGCCAGCACCTCCAGGTGCTCGGGCGTGTCGCGGTAGGCGTGGCCCGCGTCGACGACGAGCGCCAGCGCCGGGAACGCCTGCCGGATCACCCGGATCGGCTCGATGTCCCAGCCGGGGCGGACGTCCACGGTGACGCGGGTGTGGCCCGCGCCGATCGCCTGGTTGACGCGGGTGGGCAGGGTCTCCAGCACCTGCGCGGGCGTGATCCGGGCGCCGGTGACGATGGACGTGCGGGTGCCGCCGAGCGCGTGCGCGAGCGGCAGGCCGCGGGTGCGGCACCACAGGTCCCAGCAGGCGGTGTCGATCGCGGCGGCGGCCTCGTGCGCGCCGAGGTCGGCGGCGGCGGACACGTCCTCGGGCCGGTCCCACGCGAGCCCGATCAGCGCGGGACCCATCCGGTTCTCGATGTCGGCCCACGGGTCGGCCCGTCCGGCGCCGTCCCGTCCGGTGCCCGGGGGGACGGCGCCGTTGCGGCCCGTGCGCGCCGCGGTCGCCGCGCGCGTCCGGGACGGCGACCTCGCCCCAGCCGGTCGTGCCGTCCGCCGTCGGCGAGCCGGACGAGGATGCTCTCGGCCCGCCGGCCGCGCGGCATCGCCACCCGGAAGGCGTGGCAGTCCTGGATCCGAGGCACCTCGCACCCGCCTCTCTCATGCTCGGCAGACGTCTCCCCTCAATGATCCACCCTTCGGGGAGCTGCGGGAACATGCCCGGCGGGGCTCAGGGGCAGCTCGCCTCCAGCGACACCGGCTCGGTGTCGGGGGCCGCGGACGTCGGGGTCGTGCCGGGGCTCGGCGAGCCCTGCGCCTGGACGGGCGGGTCGACGGTCGCCCCGCCGGTCGGCGTCGTCGACGGCGATGCGGACGGCTTCGGGGTGCCGGAGGCGGCGGCCTCGTCGGCGGCGCCGACCGCCTCGGCGGCGAGCTTGCGGATCTTCTCGAAGTCGGGGTTGCCGGTATGGATCAGCGGCGGGACGAACTGGAGGCTGTCGATCCGCGCGTCCTCCTTGACCTCGCCGGACAGCTCGATCAGCGCGGGCAGGAGTTCCTGTGGGATGTCGGTCGACAGCGTCTGCTTGGCGGCCGAGGCCAGCGCGTCGAACTTGGTGAGGACGGTCCGCGGGTCGGCCTGCTCGGCGATCGCGGCCATCAGGCACTTCTGCCGGCCCATCCGCACGTAGTCGCTGCTGTTGGTGCGCGACCGCCCGTACCAGAGGGCCTCCTTGCCGGTCAGCATCCGGTTTCCCGGCTGGAGGACGTCGCCCTGCTGCCCGTACGGGATCGGCTGGAGAATATTGATCTGCACGCCGCCCATGGCGTCGATGATGTCGGCGAAACCGAACATATCGACAAGAATGTAGTAATCGACGGGCATGTCGAGAATTCCGGAGATGGTCGCCTTCAGCAGGGTCGGGCCGCGCTCGCCTTTGGGGACGCCCGGAACCACGTCGGGATGCTCCTCGGCGTACTGGTAGACCTCGTTCAGCAGCCCGGGGTTCAGCGCGCCGTCGCCGGTGAACCCGTACGGGAACCGGTCGCGCGCGGGCCCCGGCGGCATCGGGAAGCTCTCCAGGTTGCGCGGGAGGCTCAGCAGGACGGTGTCGCCGGTGGCGGTGTCGACGCTGGCGAGCGTCATGCTGTCGGTGCGGACCCCGGGGCGGTTCTCGGCGGCGTCGCCGCCGAGCAGCAGGATGTTGACGCGCTCCTCGCCGTTCCACGGATCGTCCGCGTCGATCTTCTGGCCGTTCGAGCCGCCCGCCTTGAAGATGCTGGTCAGCGCGTCCCGGTAGACGTACGTGCCGCGCACCGCCCACGCCGTCGGGACCGCGACGCCGAAGCACATCAGCGCGACGGCGGCGGCGCCGAGCGTCCGCCCGCTCAGCCGCAGCCCGTCCGGGCGGAGCAGCTGGTAGGAGCGGACGACGATCGCGACCCACAGCACGCCGAGCACGATGAGGCCGCCGGTGATCTGCTGCAGGACGTCCGGGCGGAGGGCCAGGTTGACCAGGTCGCCGCGGTAGATCGTGGCGGCGGCCGCGACCGCGGCGACGAGCACCGTGTACAGCGCGAGCAGCAGGCCGCCGAACCGGCGGCGGCCGGTCACGATGTGGGCGACGCCCCAGACCAGGGCGGAGGCGAGCGTCAGCGCGAGCGCGCGGGGAAGCCCGCCCGACCCTCCGGGAGATCCGCCGCCGTCCGGCCGCCGGGCGCGACGACTCGCCCATCCACCCATGTAACTCCGATCCCCGCCCACGGTGATTTAATCCTCCGGCCTCACATTATGGACGCACGAAACCCGTCAAGGGTTTCTCTCGCGCACATTCGTGATCTTGTTGAGGGCGGATCGATACCCCGCGTTCGCGCGCGCGTCACCCGCGCGTCGCCCACCGGCCGGTCAGCCGCAGCGGTCGGCGAGGGCCGGCAGCGGCCGGGCGTCCCCCGTCTTCGCGCCGCCGCCGGCGGAGCCGTCCGGCCCGGCGGTGTCCCGGACCGCCCGCGCCGCCAGCCGCCGGATCGCCGCGTAGTCGGGACGTCCCGGCGAGATCACCGGCGGGACGAACTGCAGGCTGCGGACGTCGGCGTCGCGGATCTTCGCGGCCAGCCCGACCAGCGCGGGCAGCAGCCCCCGCGGGACGTCGGTGCCGACCGACTCCGCGAACACCTCGGTGAGCCGCTGGAAGCTGCGCAGCACGGTCAGCGGGCCCGCCTGGCGCGCCAGCGCCCACAGCAGGCATTTCTGCCGGCCCATCCGCACGTAGTCGCTGCTGTCCGTACGGGACCGCCCGTACCAGAGCGCCTCCCGGCCGGTCAGCGTGCGGCAGCCCGGCGCCAGCACGCCCGCCGGGACCTGCGACCGGGGCACCGGGACCGGTTCGGGCACGCACACCCGGACGCCGCCGACCGCGTCGACGATCTGCCGAAAGCTGCGCATGTCGACCATCACGTAATAGGGGACCGGCATGCCCAGGATGTGGCCGACCGTCCGCTTCAGCAGTTCCGCGCCGGGGTCGCGGACGGCGCGCCCGCCCCCCGCGAGCAGCCCGGGGCGGTCCGTCCCCTCGCGGTAGACGGCGTTCAGCAGCCCGTCGGCCGGATAGGGGACGCGCCCCGCGCCCGACCACACCGGCACCTGTTGCAGGTTGCGCGGCAGGCTCAGCAGGACGGTGTCGCCGGTGGCGGTGTCGACGCTGGCGAGCGTCATGCTGTCGGTGCGCTCGCCCGGCCGTCCCACGTCGCGTCGCCGCCGAGCAGCAGGACGTTGAGGCGCGGCACGCCGGCCAACGGGTTTCCGCCGGGTCCGTCCTCGGCGGGCACGGGGCCGCCGGTGCCGCCCGCCCCCGCGGCGGGCGACGCGGGCCCGTCGGCGAAGACGCCGTCGACGAGCCCGCGCTGCAGGTGCCCGTAGTGCGCCACCGTCAGCGGCGGGACGATCACCAGCAGGCACAGCACCGACACGGTCGTGCCGCCCGCGAGCCGCCACAGCGGCGCGAGCCCGTCCGGCAGCAGCACCAGGTAGGAGTGGACGATCAGCAGCGCCCACAGCGCCGCCAGCACCACCGAGCAGGCCGTGAGCGCCGCGAGCCAGCCCGGACGCACCGACAGCTGCAGGAACAGCGGCCGCAGCTGGGCGAACGCCAGCGCCGCGGCCGTCAGCAGCGTTGCCTGGACGCCGAGCAGCGCCCCGCCGAGCCGGACCCGCCCGGCCCGCAGCTGCGCCAGGCCGGGCAGGACGGGGGACACCGACGCCATCAGCAGCGCCTCCGCCAGCGCGAACAGGGGCGGGCCCCCGCCGCGCGCGCCGCCGCGCCGACCACGCACGTGCCGATCGAGCACGTGCCGACCACTCACCTGCCGATCACGTACAAGCCGATCACTCACATCGCGATCGAGTACGCGCCGGCCGCTCGCGCCGCGCCGGTGACGCCCGCCGTGCCCGTCCGCTTCGTACCGCCGGTCGCGCTCGTCCGCCGGTCCCCGGTCCGGCTCCCCCTCGCGCATGCTCCGCCCCTCCCGGGCGCGGTCCCCCTGCCGCGTCCTGAGGCGAGCGTGCAACCGCGGATACCGCACGCGCGGGCGGCGCGCGCGGCGTGTCGCGGAAAAACGCGGGCCGCTGACCAGCCCGAACGCGTCCGTTTACCAGCTGCTGGACAGCGGCATGCCCTCGGCGTAGCCGGACGTGCTCTGGATCCCGACGGTCGCGCGCTCGTGGAACTCCTCGAGCGAGCGGGCGCCCGCATAGGTGCAGGAGCTGCGCAGCCCCGCCACGATCGAGTCGATCAGGTCCTCCACGCCGGGACGCTGCGGGTCCAGGAACATGCGGGAGGTCGAGATGCCCTCCTCGAACAGCGCCTTGCGGGCGCGGTCGAACGGGGAGTCCTCGGCGGTGCGCAGCCGCACCGCGCGCGCCGACGCCATCCCGAAGCTCTCCTTGTAGAGCCGTCCGTCGGCGGCGCGCTGCAGGTCGCCCGGCGACTCGTAGGTGCCGGCGAACCAGGAGCCGACCATCACGTTGGCGGCCCCGGCGGCGAGCGCGAGCGCGACGTCGCGGGGATGCCGGACGCCGCCGTCGGCCCACACGTGCCGGCCCAGGCGGCGGGCCTCGGCGGCGCACTCCAGGACGGCGGAGAACTGCGGGCGGCCCACCCCGGTCATCATCCGGGTGGTGCACATGGCGCCCGGCCCCACGCCGACCTTGACGATGTCGGCGCCCGCCTCGATCAGGTCGCGGGTGCCCTCGGCCGTCACCACGTTGCCCGCCACGACCGGCACGGCCGGGTCCAGGGCGCGGACGGCGGCGAGCGCGGCGATCATCTTGTCCTGGTGGCCGTGCGCGGTGTCGACCACGAGCAGGTCGGCGCCCGCCTCCAGCAGCGCCTTCGCCTTCCCGGCGACGTCGCCGTTCACCCCGACCGCGGCGGCGATGTGCAGCTTCCCGGCGGCGTCGACGGCGGGGGCGTAGAGGGTGGCGCGCAGCGCGCCGGTGCGGGTGAGGACGCCGGTGAGGCGGCCCTGCGCGTCGACGACGGGCGCGAGGCGGTGGCCCCGCTCGTGCAGTCGCTCGAACGCCTCCCGCGGGTCCACCCCGGCGGGCAGCGTCACCAGGTCGCGGGACATGATGTCGCGCAGCTGCGAGAACCGGTCGACGCCCTGGCAGTCGGCCTCGGTGACCACGCCGACGGGACGGTCGTCGGCGACGACGATCACGGCGTTGTGCGCCCGCTTGGGCAGCAGCGCGAGCGCGTCCCCGGCGGTGCTCGACGGGCCCAGCGTGATCGGGGTGTCCACGACCAGGTCGCGTCCCTTGACCCAGCCGATGACCTCGGCGACGACCTCCGCCGGGATGTCCTGCGGGAGCACCGCGACGCCGCCGCGCCGGGCGACGGTCTCGG
This sequence comes from Actinomadura sp. CNU-125, assembly GCF_001942465.1. GTDB lineage: Bacteria > Actinomycetota > Actinomycetes > Streptosporangiales > Streptosporangiaceae > Spirillospora. The sequence goes on along the minus strand of NZ_MKJY01000084.1, from coordinate 3,577 downwards.
CCATCCGGCGGCCGGACACCGCGGTCATGTTCGCGACGACGAGCGGAACGGTCGTCCCGCTGCCGTCCCCGGTCGACAGGTCGACCTCCAGGCGCGAGCGACCGACGAGCGGCCGGGCACCATGAAGACGTCGTTGTAGGTGAGGTCGTGAGCGGAGTGCTCACCGTTCAGCAGGCGCACGGCTGTCAAACACACCAATCGAGGATGAAAGTGGCTGGGCCACCGTACATTGTGTGCCATACCCCCCGATGGTCGGCACACGCACCCGCCTCTTCCGTACGGACGTCTGTACGTGCATCCGTACGTGCGCCCGTACGTGCGTCGGTGTGTGCGTCGGCGTGTGCGTCTGTGCGTGCGTCCGCACCCAGGGGTGATGACCCTGTGTCTCCGGCGTGCGGACGACACTTTCGTACCGGTTTCCGTGCCGCCTTGCAGGCATAACAGAAGTGGATGCCCGTACAGAGCGGAAAGCGGTGCAACGTGAGGCTTAGCTCTCTGTAAAGTTACCTCTTGACGTAACTGCGCCCCCGATGCACTTTTCTTACATGTGCCTCACGCGGACGGCCGTCCTGCCGTAGGGGCGTCACATCAGAACACCGGGAGAGGCGCATGCAGGCCACGCACGCGGACCCGGTCCGCGTCATCGCCGGGGGCGCGAGCGCCGCACCCGCCGCAGGCCCCGCGCACATCGCGCGTCTCGCGCCCCGCGGGGGCTCCCGATGCCCCCGCGGCGATCCCGGGTGCGTCCCTCCGGGGGCGTCCCGCCGAGCCCTGTGGAGTGTCGGCGTGCGTCCCGCGCGGCCGCCGCCGGGCCGCCGGACGGCTCCTGCCGCCGGCGGCGTTCGCACGTCCGCAGCGGGGTGCGCGACGCCGAAAACGGCAGCGCGCGCGACCGTTCGCAGACGCATCGACGGCCGCCGGGCAGAGCGAACACGGGCAAGATCAATATTTGACGTCATCCCGTACTGAAATGGAATGATCTTGCAGTTGCTGGCAAAACGATTCATCGCATGTCGAGGAGGACAGCCGTGCTGGATGCGGTCGACGCCGTGCTCGTCCGCGAGCTCCAGCGGGATGGCAGGGCCACGTTCCAGGCGCTCGCCGATCGCGTCGGGCTATCCCGCACGGCCGTGCGGGCACGCGTGCAGAACCTTCTCGAAACGGAGGTCGTCCGCGTCGTCGGCATCGTGCACGCCGCCGTCGTCGGCACCGAGGCGATCGGACACGTCTCGGTCACCGTGGACGGCTCCGCGCGGGAGGTCGCGGCGGCCGTCGCCGAACGCGCGGCGGTCGGCTTCGCCGCGCTGACCGCGGGCCCGCACGACCTGGTCGTCCAGGTGCGCACCCGGGACGACGCCGCGCTCGCCGCCGAGCTGGACCACCTGCGGTCCGTCCCGGGGGTGCGGACGGCGGAGGTGTTCCGTTCCGTCGCCACCGTGCGGGACGCCCACACGGTGGTGCGGGAGCTGGGAGAGGTCACCCTCGACGACATCGACTGGCGGCTCCTGCGCGAGCTCCAGCGCGACGGTCGTGCCCCCTACACCCGGCTCGCGCACATCATCGGGCTGTCGCAGGCGGCCACCCGGGCCCGGGTGGTGCGGCTCATGCGCACCGGGGTCATCCAGGTGACCGGCCTCGCCGATCCGCGGGCGCTCGGCGCGGCCGAGCTCGGCGGGTTCGGCCTGCTGGTCGGCGGCGGCCTGCGCAAGGCCGCCGAGGCGGTCGCCGCGCTGGACGGCGTCCGCTACGTGGCGACCGGGTTCGGCCGCTACGACATCGTCGGGCAGGCCGAGGCGGCCTCGCGCGCCGAGCTGGTCACCGTGCTCGACGCGGTCCGGTCGGTGCCCGGCGTGACGGTCCGGGAATCCTGGCACCACCTCGACGTGGTGAAGGAGTCCTACGCCGCCGACCTCCCCGACGGCCGCGCCGACGGCACGTCCTGACGGGCGCGCCGCACGCGACCGCGGGGGAGCGCCTCGGCCACGGCGTGCTCGTGGCCGGGGCATCCGTCCGCTCAGCGGGACCCGCCGCCCGGCGCCTCGCGCACCGACTCCTTGGCGAACGCGAGGAAGTCGCGGCCGGCGGGCGGCAGCCGCCGGTGCGGATGCACCAGCCCGGCGGACCGGGCCAGCGGATGGGCGGCCAGGTCCCCGGGGACGGGCAGGTCGGCGAGCCCGAGGTCGGCGCGGCGCGCGCAGCGCCGCCGCGACCCCGGCCCGGTCCGCGCACCGCACCACCCGGATCCGGACGGGGCGCTGCGCGCGGGCGAACAGCGGGACGAGCCGTCCGGTCAGCTCCGCCTCCAGCGGCACGGTCGTGGCGATGCGCAGGTCGGCGACCCTGCCCGTGGCCGCGCGCGCGGCCAGCGCCTCGATCGCGTCCACCGCCTCCAGCGCGGCCCGCGCCCGCCGGACGACCTGTTCCCCGGCCGGGGTGAGGGCGACGCCGCGCCCCGAGCGGGCGAACAGCTCCAGGCCGAGCTCGCGCTCCAGTTCGCGCACGGCCCGCGACAGCGCGGGCTGGGCGACGTAGAGCGCCTGGGCCGCCGACGTCATCGTCCCGTGGTCGGCGGTCGCCACGACATAGCGCAGCTGCCGCAGGTTCATGCCCTGACGGTATGCCACCCGGCCGCCGCGGTCCCGGACAACGCCGGAACCCGGCCCGAAACGGCCCGACCCGGCCGCGCCGGGCCCCATCCGGCCGCGCCCCGGTTCATCCCGGCCCGGCGGCGTCCTTGCCCGCGGCGGCGTCCCCGTCCCGGTCCGGGACGGTCTCGGGTTCCGGCTGCAGCTGCGGTGCGCCGACCGAGCAGTGGCTCCGGGCCTCCGGCTCGCAGTGCATCCCCTCCGCGACGTGGAGCGCGCCGTCGGAGATCGTCAGCAGCGTCAGCGCCGCCCCGGCCACCAGCAGCCCCGCGCAGACCGTCATCGAGACGCCGAACCCGGCGGCGAACGCGTCCGGGTCCCGCAGCGCGCCGCCGGTCAGGCCGGTCAGCGGCGGGATCGCCGCGACCGCCAGCAGCCCCGCCGCCCGCGCCACCGCGTTGTTGACGCCGCTGGCCACCCCCGCGTGTCGGGACCGCGCCGTCGCCAGCACCGTCGCCGTCAGCGGCGCCACCACCGCCGACAGGCCCAGCCCGAACAGCGTCACCGCGGGCAGCACCTCCCGGGGATAGGACGCGCCCGCGCCGATCCGGCCGACCAGCAGCATTCCGGCGGCCGCCACCAGCAGTCCCGCCGTCATCGGCCAGCGCGGCCCGATCTTCTGCGCGACCGCGCCCGCCCGCGCCGACAGCAGCAGCATCAGCACCGTCACCGGCAGCAGCGCCGCCCCCGCCGCGACCGGCGAGAACCCGCCCACCACCTGCAGTTGCAGCACGAGCAGGAAGAACAGCACGCCCATCCCGCCGTAGACCAGGAACGTCACCGCGTTGACGGCCGAGAACTGCCGGGAACCGAACACCTCCAGCGGGAGCATCGGCCGCGGCACGCCGCCGTCCGGGCCACCGGCGGCGGAACCGGCGGGTCCGCGGCGGGCGAGCAGGCGGCGGCCGCGCCCCCGCCTGCGCTCCACCGCG
>NZ_MKJY01000083.1 GCF_001942465.1 Actinomadura sp. CNU-125 | reverse complement strand
TCTACGGCCGCCCGGCCGCGGCGCTGGGCCGGCTCGGCCCGGTCGTCGCCGCCGCGGCGGCCGGCCGCGGGCGATCCGGTCGCCAAGCGGATCACCGAGGAGGCCGCGGCGTCGCTGCTGCGGGACGTGGACGCCGTGCGGCCCGCGCTGTCGGACGACCCGTGCCCGCCCGTCGTCATGCACGGCTCGGTGCTGCGCGAGGGCCCGGTCGCGGACGCCGTCCGCACCGGGCTGCGGAACCGGTTCGCCGAGGCGCCGCGCAGCGCCGGGGACGGTGCGGTGGGCGCGGCCGGGCTGGCCCTCCGTAGGCTGGGACATCCGCTTCCCTGCTAACGGCGGCCCCTCAGGGAGACCCATGGGTTTTGACGCTATGTCGCGTCGCATCGTCGCGCCGCCGCTACCCTGTGACGACGATCGACCCGGAGACCATGTCGGGGGGCCTGGTCAGGTGCGTTTTCCACGGAGTTCACTCGCGGTCGGCGCGGCGGTCGCGCTCGGCGGCGTCGACGCTCGCCGCCTGCAACGACGGCGGCGGCAGCGGCGACGGGACGGACGGGCGCGGCGGGGCGAGCGCGTCCGCGTCCGCGTCGGCACGCGCGTCGTCGCCGCCCGCCGACGCCTGGATCCCCGGGCACGTCGCGAAGATGAGCGTGGCCGAGAAGGTCGGGCAGCTGTTCGTCCCGACGTTCTACAGCCGCGCCGACGCGCTCCGCACGATCAAGCGGTACCACGTGGGCGGCCTGATCTACTTCCCGGAGAACTTCGGGTCTCCGGAGGAGACGGCCGCGCAGTCGAACGCGCTGCAGAAGGCGTCGAAGATCCCGCTGGTGCTGGGCGTGGACGAGGAGCAGGGCATCTCGTCACCCGCACGCCGTTCATCACCCGCTTCCCCGGCAACATGGCGCTCGGCGCGACGGCCGATCCGGCGCAGGCGCGCGCCGCCGCGCGCGTCACCGGGGCGGAGCTGCGCGCGGTCGGGATCAACCTCGACTACGCACCGGTCGCGGACGTCAACGTGAACCCGAACAATCCGGTCATCGGCGTCCGCTCGTTCGGGTCCGATCCGGCGCGGGTGTCGCAGATGGTGACCGGGGCCGTCCGGGGCTACCAGGACGCGGGGGTCGCGGCCGTCGCCAAGCACTTCCCCGGCCACGGCGACACCGCCACCGACAGCCACAGCGGCCTGCCGGTGATCGAGCACAGCCCGGACGAGTGGCGCGAGATCGACGCGCCGCCGTTCCAGGCCGCGATCGACGCCGGGGTGGACGCGATCATGACGGCGCACATCGTCGTCCCGAAACTCGACAAGTCGGGCGATCCGGCGACGCTGTCGAAGAACGTGCTGACCGGGCTGCTGCGCGAGAAGCTCGGCTACGACGGCGTGATCACGACCGACTCGCTGCGGATGGAAGGCGTCCGGACGAAGTACGGCGACGGGGCCGTCGCGGTGCGGGCCGTCCAGGCGGGCGCCGACCAGCTGCTGATGCCGCCCGACCTGCCGGAGGCGTACGGCGCGGTGGTGAAGGCAGTGAAGTCCGGGAAGATCACCCAGCAGCGGCTGGACGCGTCGGTCACCCGGATCCTGCGGCTGAAGCAGCGGCGCGGCCTGTTCGACCAGGCGCAGGCGGACCCGGCGAAGGCCGCGTCGGTCATCGGCAGCGAGCGGCACGAGGCGACGGCCCGGCAGGTCGCGGAGAAGGCGATCACGCTCGTCGCCGACAAGGGCGGCGTCCTGCCGCTGAAGGGCAAGACGGTCGCGGTGACCGGGCCGAAGGCCGCTGCGCTCGCCGACGCGCTGCAGGCCCAGGGCGTCCGGACGGCCCCCGCGGGTTCGGCGGACGTCACGGTGCTGACCACCGACGACGCCGGTTCGGCGACCGCCGGACGGGTGCGGGCGCTGCGCGGCAAGCCGGTGGTCGTGGCCGCGCTCGGCAGCCCCTACGACCTCGACTCGGCGCGCGGCGCGGCGGCGACGCTGGCCGCGTACTCGTCCGGGACGACGTCGCTGCAGGGCCTCGCGCGGGTGCTGGCGGGCGCGGTGAAACCGACCGGGAAGCTGCCGGTCCCGGCGGGCGGCGCGAAGGTCGGCCACGGCCTGACCTACTGACGTCACCCCGGTTCGTTGATCTGCGGCGTGTTGCCCTAACTCGGGCACCCATAAGGGCAACACGCCGCAGATCAACGTCAGGGGCCGCGCTAGATGCCCAGTTCGTCCAGGCCCGGGAGGAGTTCGCGGGCGTTGTTGCGGGCCTGCATCGCGGTGCGGCCGGTGCGCGCGGCCGCCGCGGCGTCCCGGCACTGGTCGAGGGTGTGCTTGGCCAGGGCCGCCCGCACCAGCGGCAGCGACGGCGCGCTCATCGACAGCGACGTCACGCCGAGCCCGACGAGCACGCAGGCCAGCGCCGGGTCGCCGGCGGCCTCCCCGCACACCCCGCACGGGACGCCCGCGGCGGCCGCGGGCGCGACCAGGTCGAGGACGGCGGGCTGCCACGGGTCCTGGAGGTGGGCGAGGCCGCCGATCTGCCGGTCGGCGGCGCACGCGTACTGCGTCAGGTCGTTGGTGCCGATGCTGAAGAACGCGACCTCGGACGCCAGATCGCGGGCGCGCAGCGCGGCGGCGGGCACCTCGATCATGACGCCGGGGGCCTCGATCCCGGCCTTGCCGCACTCGCGCGCGAAGAACGCCGCGTCCGCCGCGTCCGTCACCATCGGCGCCATGACCTGCAGCTTCGCGGTCGTCCCGGCGGACGCGCGGGCGAGCGCCCGCAGCTGCGCGGCGAGCACGTCGGGGTGCCGCAGCGACATCCGCAGCCCGCGCTCGCCGAGCGCCGGGTTGGGCTCCTCGCCGGGGGGCGGCAGGAACGCGAGGGGCTTGTCGGCACCGGCGTCCAGCGTCCGGACGACCACGCGGCCCTCCGGGAACGCCTCCAGCACCTTCCGGTACGCCTCCTCCTGCTCGGCGTCGGACGGCGGCGTCGCCCGGTCGAGGAACAGGAACTCGGTCCGGTACAGCCCGACGCCCTCGGCGCCGTTCGCCAGCGCCGCCTCGACGTCCTTCGGGCCGCCGATGTTCGCGAGCAGCGGCACCCGGTGCCCGTCCGCGGTGGCGCCCGGCCCGGTCGACTCGGCCAGCGCGGACGCGCGGGCCGCCGCGGCGGCGCGGGCGGCGGTCACCTCGGCGTCGGACGGGTCCGGACGGACGGTGCCCGCGGCCCCGTCGACGAGCACCGGGGTGCCGTCGGCGAGGGCGGTCGCGCCCGGGAGGGCCACGACGGCGGGCACGCCCATCGTGCGGGCGATGATCGCGGTGTGGCTGGTCGGGCCGCCCTCCTCGGTGACGAACGCGACGACCTGCGCGGGGTCGAGGACCGCGGTGTCGGCGGGGGCGAGGTCGCGGGCGACGAGCACGAACGGCTCGTCCGACTCCGGCACCCCGGGCACCGGGAGGCCCAGCAGCCGCGCGACCGTCCGGTCGCGGATGTCGTCGAGGTCGGTGACGCGCGCGGCGAGGTACTCGCCCGCGCCCGCGAGCATCTCCCGGTAGACGCCGAACGCCTCGAAGACCGCGCGGGCCGCGGCCGTCCCCGCGCCGATCTTGCCGCGGACGCCGTCGGCGAGGCCGGGGTCGCGCGCCATGAGCGCCTGCGCGTCCAGCACGTCCCGTCCGTCGGTGTTGCCGGCCGCGGCGGCGCGGGCGCCGCGCTCCTCAAGGTCGACCGCGACGGCTTCCAGTGCGGCGAGGGCGACCGCGTTCTCGGCCTCCGCGTCGCCCCCGTGCCGCTCCCCGGCCGCCGGTTCCGGCACCGCGCCCGCGATGCCGCGCACCGGCCCGAACCCGACTCCGGCGCTGACGCCCGCGCCCTGGAGTATGCCGCCCGCGCCCTCAGGCACCGCCGGGCTCCGGCGTCGAGAGCAGCGCCTCCAGGCTGTCGAGCAGCGCGTCGGCCTCGTCCCCCTCGGCGGACAGCACGACCTCCTCACCGTGCCGGGCGTCCAGGCCCAGCACCGCGAGGATGCTCTTGGCGTTCACCGGGTCGCCGCCGCGCTTGGCGACGGTCACGTCCATGGGGGCCTTCGCCGCGGTCTGCACGAACAGTGCGGCGGGTCGCGCGTGCAGGCCCACCTTCGACTCGATCCTCACACTGCGCTCGCTCACTGCACACTCCTCACCGGACGACGCCTTGGTCACCTTGCTCACGCGCCGGACACGGGCACGCGCAACGCGGGCCCCGGCGCGACGTTCACTTGCTGCAGGTCGGCGACCACGTGGTCGGCCGCGGCGAGCGCCATGGCCGGCTGGGTCGTTGTGATGCCGACGCAGGTCATCCCCGCCGCCTTGACCGCCGCCACCCCGGCCGGGGCGTCCTCGAAGCCGATCGACTCGTCCGGCGGGACGCCGAGGTCGCGGGCCGCCGCCAGGTACCCCTCGGGGTGCGGCTTGCCGGTGGCGACGTCACCGGCGGTCAGCACGATGTCGAGCAGGTCGCGGATGCCGAGCACGGCCAGCAGCCCCTCGGCGTACGCGCGCTGCCCGGACGTCACGACGGCCAGCGGCAGCCCGGCGTCCGCCAGCGACCGGACGAGCGCGACCGCGCCGGGCACCGGCTCGGGCGGCGGCATCCCCGGCAGCGACTCGTAGGAGATCGCCTCCTCGAACAGCTCCTCGGCCGTCCGGCCGGGGAACATGTGCAGCAGGTCCTGCAGCACCTCCAGGCCGCGGCGCCCCGCGAACGAGGCGATCATCTCCTCGTCGTGCGGGACGCCGTGCGCCTCGAACAGCTTGCGCCACATGACGCGGTTGCGCGGCTCGCTGTCGATCAGGGTGCCGTCGAGATCGAACACCGCCGCGCGGAGCGGAATCAGCTCCATGTGAACAGCTCGTCCCCCTTCGTGACCTCGCCGGTCTCGACGACGTCGGCCAGCGCGCCGTCCCCGGCGTCCAGCGCGACCACCGCGCAGACCGGCGAGCGGCCGCCCGCCTCGATCACCGCCGGGTTCCAGCCGACCAGCGGCTGCCCGGCGGTCACCTCGTCGCCCTCGGCGGCGAGCAGCTCGAAGCCCTCGCCCTTCAGCTTGACGGTGTCGATGCCGAGATGCACGAGGACGCCGTGCCCCTCGGCGTCCACCACGACGTACGCGTGCGGATGCAGCTTGACGATCTTGCCGGTGACGGGGGCGATCGCCCGGCCGGGGCCGCGCTCGGGGTCGACCGCGGTGCCCGGACCGACCATGGCCTGCGCGAACACCGGGTCGGGCACCCCGGCCAGGCCGACGACGCGGCCGGACACCGGGGAGAGTACTCGGGTCATGTGGAGGTCCCTCGTCCTTCGTCGCGTCGGGCCGTCAGTCGAGGATGTCCTCGATGTCACTGGCGATCGTGTCGGCCTCCGTGCCGACCACGACCTGCACGACCTTGCCGCTCTTCATCACGCCGAACGCGCCGGCCGCCTTCAGGCCCGCCTCGTCGACCTTGCCGGGGTCGGAGACCTCCGTGCGCAGCCGGGTCGCGCACGGCTCGATCTCCTCGATGTTGTCGGCGCCGCCCAGCGCGGCGACGATCGCCTCGGCCTTGTCCATGTCGTGTCTCCTCGGTCCGGGGTGGGGCAGACCCTCCGGTGAACGGGTCTTCGGGTGCGGGGGCTCAGGTCGTCTGAGTCACCTTGTTCAGGCCGCGCGGGACGTCGGGGTCGATCCCGAGGCGGCGCGCCAGGTTCTCGACCAGGATCTGGCCGGGGACGATCAGGCCCAGCGGCGCCGTCCACTCGGGCAGCGCGGGGCCGGGGAGCGCCGCCGTGCACGCGGCGGCCAGGCCCGCGCCGCCGCCGACGCCGTACGCGGGCGCGCCGCGCCCCGCACGCGTTCGGCGAGCGCGATCGTCCCGGGGAGCGTCGGGCCGGAGTCGGCGGCGACGAGCAGCGCGGGCGTCTTCGCGTCCACGACCGCGATCGGGCCGTGCAGCAGGTCCGCGTACGACAGGCCCATGGCGTGCAGGTAGCACGCCTCCTTGATCTTCAGCGCGAGTTCCAGCGCGGTGCCGAACGCGATCCCGCGTCCGGACACGACCGTGCCCGAGACGTCCGCGAGCTCCTCCACGATCTGGGCCAGCGCGGGGGACGCCTCGGTGGCCTCGACCAGCCCCGCGACCTCGTCGGGGACGCGGCGCAGGTCGTCCTCCGCCACGTCCGCGCCGAGACCGAGGCCGAGGACGGACAGCGCGGCGAGCTGCGTCGTGTACGTCTTCGTCGCCGGGACGGCCTTCTCCTCCCCGGCCCGCGTGATCAGTGCGACCTCGGCCGCCTCCGCCAGCGGGGAGCGCTCGCCGTTGGTGACCGACACCGTGCGGGCGCCGCAGTCGGCGGCCCACTGCAGCGTCTCGACGATCTCCTCGGTCTTGCCCGACTGGCTGATCGCCACCGCCAGCACGCCCGAAAGATCCAGCTTCCGCCGGTAGGTCGTCGCGATGGACGGCGCGGCGGGCGTCCCCAGCCGCCCCGCGCGGGACTCCACCAGGTACCGCCCGTACGCGGCCGCGTTGTCGGAGGACCCGCGCGCGATGAACAGCACCTGCCGCGTCTCCCCCGCCAGCTTCGCGATGTCGGCGGTGCGCGGCAGCAGCGCGTCGATCGTCCGGCGCAGCGCGTCCGGCTGCTGGCCGAGTTCGGCGCGCATCAGACTGGTCATGAATCCCCTCCGAAGACTTTCTGCCCGTTGATCCAGGTCGCATGCGCCCGGTGGTCCGGGCCGAGATGCACCAGGTCGGCGGCGGCGCCGGGCGCGATCCGGCCCAGGTCGGCGCGGCCGATCAGGTCCGCGGGGACGCGCGTGGCGGCGTCCACCGCCGCGGCCGGGTCGACGCCGATCGCGATCGCGTTGCCGATCGCCTCGTCCAGCCGCAGGCCCGAACCGGCGATCGTCCCGTCGGCGCGCAGCGGCGGGCCCTCCGCGGGCATGGTGATCGGCTCGCCGCCGAGGTCGTAGGTGCCCGGCGGCATCCCGGCCGACGACGCCGCGTCGGTCACCAGGACGGTCCGGCCCGCGGCCGCGCGGAACACGAGCTTCGCGGCCGTCGCGGACACGTGGTGCAGGTCGAGGATCAGGCCGGGGCTGAGCCGGTCGTCGATCAGCGCCTGCGCGGCGACGCCCGGGTCGCGGTGGTGCACGCCGGACTGCGCGTTGAAGATGTGGGTGACCTTGCGGGCGCCCGCGCCGGCCGCGGCGGCGACCTGCTCGGCCGTCGCGTCGCTGTGCCCGACGCTGACCAGGACGCCCGCGCCGGTGAGCGTCCGGATCGCGTCGAGGGCGCCGGTGCGCTCGGGGGCGAGGGTGACGAGCTTGACCAGGCCGGTCTCGAGCAGCGTCGCGATCGCCTCGGGCGTCGGGTCGGTGATGTGGTCGGCGTTGTGGGCGCCCTTGCGCTTCTCCGACAGGAACGGGCCTTCGAGGTGGACGCCCAGGACGCGCGTCCCGTCCGGGAGGCGGGGCAGGAACCCGCGGACGCGGCGCAGCGCGTCCGCCTGCGTCTCGACGGGCGCGGTGATGAACGTGGGGAGGAACGAGGTCACGCCCGTCTCGGGGAGGCGCGACACGACGGTGCGCCAGCCGGTCTCGTCGGCGTCCACCATGTCGTGGCCGAAGAAGCCGTTGACCTGGAGGTCGACGAGGCCCGGGGCGAGGAGGCCGCCGCGCAGTTCGACGTCGGGCGTCCCGTCCGGGTCGCCTCGCCGACCTCGGTGATCACACCGTTCTCGACTCGGACGTATCCCCGGGAGAGCACGCGGGTAGTACCACCGGCGGGGGTGGTGATCATGCTTTCGGCCGTGATCAGAAGTGACATCTCTGCGCACTCTCCGTGACGCTGCGATCGCTTGTCGTCGCCTTTCGCGACTGGTCTAGTCCGGACTAGACCAGTCAGCACCATACTGCACGAATCGGATGCAACTAAAGATGTCGGTCCGAACTCCTCCCATCGGGCCCGCTCGGGGGAGGTCATCGGCGGATGAGTTCGGCAACCGCGACCGGCGGCGACGGCGGCACCGGCGACGGCGACGGCGGGGTGCGCCGCGCCTGGTCGGCGACGTTCGGCGTGCTCCAGCGCATCGGCCGCAGCCTCATGCTCCCGATCGCCGTCCTGCCCGCCGCGGGCATCCTGCTGCGCCTCGGCCAGCCCGACCTCCTAGGCGCGGACGGCCTGGGCCAGGACCGCATCGCCGAAGTGTTCGCCGCCGCGGGCGGCGCCCTCCTCGACAACCTCGCGATCCTGTTCGCCGTCGGTGTCGCCATCGGGTTCGCGAAGAAGTCCGACGGCTCGACCGCCCTCGCCGCCGTCGTCGCCTACCTCGTGTTCGACCGCGTCTCGAAGGTGATGTTCGCGCACACCGACGAACTGCGCGCGTCCGTCGTCCAGAACGTCCAGCAGGAGGACGGCTCGCTGGAGGAGACCGTCGCGTACGGGCTGCAGAACCCGACGCAGGTCCTCGGCGGCATCGTCGTGGGGATCATGGTCGCGCTGCTCTACCAGCGGTTCTACCGGGTGAAGCTGCCGTCGTGGCTCGCGTTCTTCGGCGGCCGCCGGTTCGTCCCGATCGTCAGCGCGGGCGGTGCGCTGCTGCTCGGCGTCGTCTTCGGGTTCGTCTGGCCGACGCTCGGCGGCTGGATCAACGACTTCGGCGACTGGCTCACCGGCGCGGGCGCCGTCGGCGCCGGGCTCTACGGCGTCGCGAACCGGCTGCTGCTGCCGTTCGGCCTGCACCACATCCTGAACTCGCTGATCTGGTTCGTCTTCGGCACGTACCGCGAGCCGGACGGCGACGTCGTCCACGGCGAGATCAACCGGTACCTCGCGGGCGACCCGGACGCCGGGACGTTCCTCGCCGGGTTCTTCCCCGTGCTGATGTTCGGCCTGCCCGGCGCCGCGCTCGCCATCTGGCGCGCCGCGCCCCCGCACCGCCGCCCGGCCGTCGGCGGCATCATGATCTCCGCCGCGCTCACCGCGTTCGTCACCGGCGTCACGGAGCCGATCGAGTTCTCGTTCATGTTCGTGGCGCCCGTCCTGTACGGGATCCACGTCGTGCTGACCGGCCTGTCGATGGGCGTGCTCGCGGCCCTGGACGCCCAGCTCGGGTTCAGCTTCTCGGCCGGGCTCATCGACCTGCTGCTCAACGCGACCAAGAGCAACACCCGGCACCTGTGGCTGATCATCGGGATGGGCGTCCTGTACTTCGTCCTGTACTACGCGATCTTCAGTTTCGTGATCCGGCGGTTCGACCTGCCGACGCCCGGCCGGGAGCCGGAAGAGGACATGCCGCCGGAGTCAAAGCCCGACACCCCGCCCCCGCGAGCCCGTTGACCTGCGAAAACGTCGATCTTGCCAGCACGTCGCCGTGATCGGCCCGTTATCTTTTCGTGCATTGACACGTCTTTCATCCGTGTGGTCTAGTCCGGCCTAGACCAGTCCGAAACCGACACGAAGCCCAACACGTCCGACGACCATCGATCCGGCTCCGGCCATCGAGGACCCCCGTGACCATCGATCCGCACAGTCCCGTCCCGAAGTACTTCCAGCTCCGCGCGATCCTGCTCGATCTCATCGAGAGCGCGGAGCTGCCCGTGGACGCCCCGATCCCCTCGGAACGCGAACTGTGCGCCCGGTACGAGCTGTCCCGCATGACCGTCCGGCAGGGGGTCGACCAGCTCGTCACCGAGGGACGCCTCTACCGCGTCCCCGGCAAGGGCACGTTCGTCGCCCGCCCCAAGATCGAGATGCCGCTGCGGCTGGTGTCGTTCACCGAGGACATGCTCGCCCGCGGGCTGCGCCCCGGCGCCGTCGACCTCGACCGCCGCACCGCCCCCGCCGACGCGCACCTCGCCCGCGTCTTCGGGGTCGAGGCGGGCACGCCCGTCCACATCATCGAACGGCTGCGCACCGCCGACGGCGAGCCGATGGCCCTCGAACGCGCGCACATCCTCGCCGCGCTGGCCCCCGACCTGCTCGACCGGCGGCTCGCCGACCGATCCCTGTACGGCGTCCTCGAAGCCGTCTACGGAATCGTCTTCGACGCCGGCGACCAGACCATCGACGCCGGCCTCGCCGACGCCGCCGACGCCAGGCACCTGCAGATCGCCAAGGGCAGCGCCGTGCTGCTCCTGCAACGACGCTCGTACACCGGAGGCGTGTGCGCCGAACTGGGCGTGTCGACCTACAGAGCGGACCGCTACCAGATCCACACGGCCCTCGGAAACCCCCCGCCGAACTCCTAACCCCCAAGGAGGAACCCCCCGATGACAGCGACAACCGTGGACTCGGCGCCACGCCGAGGGTCGAACGTGCTGGGCGTGCTCCAGCGCATCGGCCGCAGCCTCATGCTGCCGATCGCCGTCCTACCCGCCGCCGCGCTGCTGCTGCGCTTCGGCCAAGCCGACATGCTCGGCGCGGACGGCCTCGGCTGGGACCGCGTCGCCGAGATCGTCGGCGAGGCCGGCAACGCGCTGTTCGCCGCCCTGCCCCTGCTCTTCGCCGTCGGCGTGGCGATCGGTTTCGCCAAGAAATCCGACGGCTCCACCGCCCTCGCCGCGGTGGTCGGCTACCTGGTCTTCGACCGCGTGTCCAAGATCATGTTCTCGCACACCGACGAACTCAAGGGCAACGTCCTCGTCACCACGGTGACGGACGGCGCGCAGGCCGAGGTCATCAACTGGGGCGCGAAGAACCCGACCGACGTCCTCGGCGGCATCCTCATGGGCCTCGTCGCGGCCCTGCTCTACCAGCGGTTCTACCGGATCAAGCTGCCGACCTGGCTCGCGTTCTTCGGCGGCCGCCGGTTCGTCCCGATCATCACCGCCGTCGCGGGCCTCGCGCTCGGCATCCTCATCGGCTTCCTCTGGCCCGTCCTCGGCGGCTGGCTCACCGACTTCGGCGAGTGGATCACCGGCGCGGGCGCCGCGGGCGCGGGCGTCTACGGCGTCATCAACCGCCTCCTGCTGCCGTTCGGCCTGCACCACATCCCGAACTCGCTGATCTGGTTCGTCTTCGGCGAGTACACGGCCCCCGACGGCTCCGTGACGAACGGCGAGATCAACCGGTACCTGGCCGGGGACCCGGACGCGGGCGGCTTCCTCGCCGGGTTCTTCCCCGTGCTCATGTTCGGCCTCCCCGGCGCCGCCCTCGCGATGTGGCACGCCGCGCCCAAGCACCGCCGCCCGGCGGTCGGCGGCATCATGATCTCCGCCGCGCTCACCGCGTTCGTCACCGGCGTCACCGAACCCATCGAGTTCGCGTTCATGTTCGTCGCGCCGCTGCTGTACGGCGCCACGTCGTCCTGACCGGCATCTCGATGGCGGTCCTGGAGGCCGCCGGGGCCCAACTCGGCTTCGGCTTCTCCGCAGGCCTCATCGACCTGCTGCTGAACGCGCGGAAGGACAACACCGAAGGGTTGTGGCTCATCATCGGGATGGGCGTCCTGTACTTCGTCCTGTATTACGTCATCTTCAGATTCCTGATCGTGCGGTTCAACATCCCGACCCCGGGCCGAGAACCGGACGACGAGGAGTCGGTCGCCGCCGACCCCGCCGCGGACCCGGAGATGGCCGGCGCGGCCAAGGCCAAGGAGAAGGGCAAGCCGCGCAAGAACGGCGGTGAACCGCAGGACACCCCGGCCACCTGACCCTCACCCGGGCCGGTTCTCCCACCGGTCCGCCCCGCGAGTCCCGGCTCCCGAACCACCCGACGGGACTCACCCGCAGCGGCGGGGCGCCTCCCAAGGCGCCCCGCCGCCGCCTTTCCGCCCCTTTCCGGAGTGATGCCCGAAACGCGCCCCCACAGCGGACGCGCGTCATCTCCGGCCCGCACCGCACCTACCCGACACACCCCTCCATGCGGCACACCCCTCCGCGCCGCACACAACCTCCATGCGGGACGCGCCCTCCATGCAGGACGTGCCCTCCATGCGGGACGCGCGTTATGTGCGGGACGCGCGTTATATGGGGATGTTCGGCGCGGGGCAGAAGTCGGCCGTGGCCGTATCCGGCCACCATGTATTTATGGGGCCGCTCGGGGCTCTGTGTCTCGACAGCACCGAGCAGGAGGTCCCCCCATGAGCCGTCGCCCGAACACGTCCGCGATCGTCCGCGTCAACCGGTACCCCGCCGCACCCGGGACGGACGGTGC
The DNA here is from genome assembly GCF_001942465.1 of Actinomadura sp. CNU-125. Taxonomy (GTDB): domain Bacteria; phylum Actinomycetota; class Actinomycetes; order Streptosporangiales; family Streptosporangiaceae; genus Spirillospora. The sequence goes on along the minus strand of NZ_MKJY01000083.1, from coordinate 5,795 downwards.
CCTCGCCCTCGGGCGGGTGCCCGGCGCCGTCGCCGCCGAGAACCGGCTGCGGGTCGTGCGGCCGGGGGACGACGCGGACGCGGAGGTGCGCAAGCTCGCCGAGGCGGCGGTGCGGATGGTCGCCGAGACGCTCGCCGGGATCCGGCCCGCGACACGCCTGTCGGTGATCGCCGTGCCGGAGGTGTGCCGCGCGCTGGACGCACGGCGCGCGATCCCGTCCGCGCGACGGATCGTCCCGCCGCGCGTCCTCACCACCTGGCTGCAGCGGCCCGGGCCCGCGGCGGCCGAGACGGGCGCCGTCATCGTCGTCGCGGGCCGCGTGCACGCGCTGGCGCTGCGGCTGGAGCACCGGCGCGACCGGTGGCGCTGCACGACCGTCGAGACCACCGCCGCCTAGGGCGGCGGGCACGCGAACGGCCCCCGGGGAAGTCCCCGGGGGCCGTCTGCGTCAAATCGCGTTACTTGTTCTTCGCGCGCGGGTCGCCGTGGCAGCGCTTGAACTTCTTGCCGGAACCGCACGGGCACGGCTCGTTGCGGCTCACCCCGGCGTACGGGTCGTCCGTCTCCTCGCTGTGGGTCTCGACGCCGCCCTCACCGTCGACGGTCGGGGCCGAGTACTCCAGCTTCTTCGGACGGTCCGGCTCGCCGAGGCCCTTCGCGACGATCGCCGGGGCCTCGCCGGACTCCTCGACCGAGTCGTCCTCGGCAGCGTCCTCGGCCTTCTCCTCGGCGGCCTCGTCCTCGGCGGTCTCGGTCGTGGACGACTTGGCCACCGACACCGGCTCGGCACCGACCTTCGGCGTCTGCGGCTGCTCCTCCACCTCGACCTCGAGGTTGAACAGGTAGCCGACCGACTCCTCCTTGATGCCGTCCAGCATCGCGTTGAACATGTCGTAGCCCTCGCGCTGGTACTCGACCAGCGGGTCGCGCTGCGCCATGGCCCGCAGGCCGATGCCTTCCTGGAGGTAGTCCATCTCGTAGAGGTGCTCGCGCCACTTGCGGTCCAGCACCGACAGGACGACGCGGCGCTCCAGCTCCCGCATCACCTCGGCGCCGAGCGCCTCCTCGCGCTTCTCGTACGCCTTCTCGGCGTCGTCGCGCATCTTCTCGGCGAGCGTCTCGGCGTCCAGGTTCGAGATCTCGCCGCCGGCGGCGTCCTCGACCAGCTCGTCGACCGTCATCGAGACCGGGTAGAGCTGCTTGAACGCCTTCCAGAGCTTCTCGAGGTCCCACTCCTCGGCGTAGCCCTCGCCGGTCGCGCCCGCGACGTAGCCCGCGACGACCTCGTCGATCATCCGGCGGACCTGCTCGTGCAGGTCCGCGCCCTCCAGCACCTTGCGGCGCTCGGCGTAGATGACCTTGCGCTGCCGGTTCAGCACCTCGTCGTACTTCAAGACGTTCTTGCGCATCTCGAAGTTCTGCTGCTCGACCTGGCTCTGCGCCGACTTGATCGCGTTCGTCACGATCTTGGACTCGATCGGGACGTCGTCCGGGATGTTCAGCCGCGTCATGATCGCCTCGACGCGGGCCGAGTTGAACAGCCGCATCAGGTCGTCCTCCAGCGACAGGTAGAACCGGGACTCGCCCGGGTCGCCCTGCCGGCCGGACCGGCCGCGCAGCTGGTTGTCGATCCGCCGCGACTCGTGCCGCTCGGTCGCCAGCACGTACAGGCCGCCCACCTCGACGACCTCTTCGTGCTCGCCCTTGACGGCCTCCTTGGCCTTCTCGAGCGCCTCCGGCCAGGCCGTCTCGTACTCCTCCGGAGTGTCCAGCGGCGACAGGCCCCGCTGGTGCAGCTCCAGGTCGGCGCGGAAGTCGGGGTTGCCGCCGAGCATGATGTCGGTGCCGCGACCGGCCATGTTCGTCGCGACGGTGACGCTGCCCTTGCGGCCCGCCTCCGCGACGATCGCCGACTCCTGCTCGTGGTGCTTGGCGTTCAGCACCTGGTGCGGGATGCCGCGCCGCTTGAGCATCTTGCTCAGCCGCTCCGACTTGTCCACCGACGTGGTGCCGACCAGGACCGGCTGGCCCTTCTCGTGCCGCTCGGCGATGTCGTCGACCACGGCCTCGAACTTGGCCTGCTCGGTCTTGTAGACGACGTCCGCGACGTCCTCGCGGACCATCGGCTTGTTCGTCGGAATCGGGACGACGCCCAGGTAGTAGGTCTTGTTGAACTCCGCCGCCTCGGTCTCCGCCGTACCGGTCATACCGGACAGCTTCTGGTAGAGGCGGAAGTAGTTCTGCAGGGTGATCGTGGCGAGCGTCTGGTTCTCGTCCTTGATGGACACGCCCTCCTTGGCCTCGATGGCCTGGTGCATGCCCTCGTTGTAGCGGCGGCCGTGGAGGATGCGGCCGGTGAACTCGTCCACGATCAGGACCTCGCCGTTCATGACGACGTAGTCCTTGTCGCGCTTGTACAGCTCCTTGGCCTTCAGCGCGTTGTTGAGGAAGCTCACCAGCGGCGTGTTCACCGAGTCGTACAGGTTGTCGATGCCGAGGTAGTCCTCGACCTTCTCGACGCCCGACTCGGTGATGCCGACCGTGCGCTTCTTCTCGTTGACCTCGTAGTCGCCGGGGCCGTACTCGTCGACCTGACCGGCGTTGCTCACCAGCTCCGCCCGCTTCAACCGCGGGACGATCTTCGCGAACTCCGCGTACCACTTGGAGTTCTGCTCAGCGGGACCCGAAATGATCAGCGGCGTCCGGGCCTCGTCGATCAGGATCGAGTCGACCTCGTCGACGATCGCGAAGTAGTGGCCGCGCTGGACGCACTCCTCCAGGCTCCACGCCATGTTGTCGCGCAGGTAGTCGAAGCCGAACTCGTTGTTCGTCCCGTAGGTGATGTCGGCGCTGTAGGCGGCGCGGCGCTCGTCCGGCGTCATCTGCGGGAGGATGACCCCGACCTCGAGCCCCAGGAACTGGTGCACACGGCCCATCCACTCGGCGTCGCGCCTGGCCAGGTAGTCGTTCACCGTGACGATGTGAACGCCCTTGCCGGCGAGCGCGTTGAGGTACGCGGGGAGCACGCAGGTCAGGGTCTTGCCCTCGCCGGTCTTCATCTCGGCGATGTAGCCGACATGGCGCTTGACGGCGCCCGCCTGCTCGGACGTACGCCTGTCCTCGTCGGCCGCGCGGTGGTCGCTCATGTGCAGCGCGGCGCCGCCCATGATCTGCACGTCGTAGTGGCGCTGGCCGAGCACCCGGCGAGCGGCCTCACGGGCGGTCGCGAAAGCCTCGGGCAGAAGCTCGTCGAGGACCTCGCGTTCGGCGTCCCGCTGCCGCTTGCCCTTGTCGGTGAGCTTCGCCACGTTCTCGGCGAACTGCTCCTTGAACTTCGCAGTCTGCTCGCGCAACTCGTCGTCGCTCATCTCGAGGAAGTCTTCCTCGATCGAGTTGACCTGATCCGCGAGCTTCTTGAGCTTGCGCAGGGTTTTTCCCTCGCCCGCACGAAGGATTCTGTCGATGACTGGCGGCACTCTCGAAGGCTCCTTGCAGATCGTGGTTGACCGCTCCCGGCGGCACGCACACCACACGTACGATGCCCATCGTAGGCGAGACCCAGAATGGTCTAGCTCACTCCCGCGGCGCAATCGTTGCGACCCGTTTGATCCTTCCCGTCACGGACAGGATCTTTCACAAGACGGAGGGAGGCCCCCATGTCCGAAGAGTCCACCGGGTCCCACGCCGGACGTCCCGGCTCCTGGCTCGCCGTGTCGATCATCTTCGCCGGATTCGTCGTCGGCGGCGTCGCACTGTGCATCGGGCCCGCCTGGATCATGTTCTGGGTCGGCGTCGGCATCATCGTCCTCGGGATGATCGTCAGCGGCTTCGTGCACCTGTTCGCCGACGTCGTCGTGGACGCCCCCCGGGTGATCCCCGAGATCGTCGACTACTCCCTCTTCGGCTCCCGCACGGACAAACGCCGCGGCGGGCCGAAGGGCGAGGCGCTGGACCTTCCCGTCGCCACCGATCCCCAACAAAGCCCCCACGGCTGATTCTTCCCGACCGGAAGCACCGTTTTCGGTCAGCGCGGGTCGGCTCCGGCCCGGACGGCGGCGGCCACGAGGGCCGGGTCGGCGTCGACCCGCTCCACCCGGACGTCGTCGCACCCCACCCACCCGGCGGCACGCCACAGCGCCGCGGCGAGCGCCGCGGCCGACGCCTCCGCCCGAGCGGCGGTCCGCACCGCCCACGGTTCGAACGACGCCTGCCGGGCGACCAGGGTGCGCCCGTCCCGGGCCGGGTCGACGCGGCCGATGAGGCGCCCGCCGGACAGCAGCGGCATCGTGAAGTAGCCGTGCACCCGTTTGGCCTTCGGCACGTACGCCTCCAGCCGGTGGTCGAACCCGAACACCCGTGACGTCCGCGCCCGGTCCCACACCAGGGAGTCGAACGGCGAGAGCAGCGTCGTCACGTGCCGCCCCCGCGCCGGGACGTCCAGCGCCTCGGGATCGGCCCACGCGGGGCGCCCCCACCCGGCCACCTCGACCGGCACGAGACCCGTCCCCTCGATGACACGGTCGACCTCGTCCTGCCGGACCCGGTAGTAGTCCGCCAGGTCCGCGCGCGTCGCCACGCCGAGCGCCCGTCCGGCCCTCCCCACGAGCTCGGTCAGGCACTCGTCGTCGCCGGGGTCGCGCGCGAGCAGCTCCGCGGGCACCGCCCGTTCCGCGAGGTCGTAGACGCGGCGCCAGCCGACCCGCCGCACGCAGACGACCTCGCCGACGTCCAGCAGCCACTCGATGCCGATCTTCTGGTCGCTCCAGTCCCACCATTCGGCGCTTGCCTTGGCCCCGCCGAGCTCCCGAGTGGTGAGCGGCCCGTCCGTCCGCAGCCGCTCGCGCACCACGTCGCACACGCCCTCGGGAACCTTGTGCCAGCGCCACCCGCGACGCTCGTACGCCCGCCGCCGGAACGCGAACAGCGGCCAGTCGTCCAGGGGCAGGACGGACGCGGCGTGCGCCCAGTACTCGAACGCCGTCGGCGTCCCGTTCCCCCAGTACGCCGACTCCACCGGCTCGCGCCCCACCGCCCCGAGGCGCGCGTAGGGCACCAGCTCGTGCGACCTCGCCAGCACCGAGATCGTGTCCAGTTGGACGGCCCCCAGCCGCCGCAGCATCGCGGGCACCCCGCCCCTGTGCCGCGCCCCCAGCAACCCCTGGGCACGCAACTGCAGCCGTCTCGCCTCGTCCGCACTGAGCTCGATCACGCCCGCGATGCTACGCCACAACACCGACAAACCCCCTTTGCCGGTCGCCCGGCCGCCGAAAACGAAGGCCAGGCGTGCGCCCCCCAGAGGCCCGGCTGTGCCCAAGCCCCGGATGTGGATGGGGCGGACGTCAAGCCCCGGTAGCACCCCGGAGACTTGGCTGTAAGCGGGTTGGCGCGACCGCGAGTGTGGCCGCAGACCCGACCCCAGGGCATGGGCCGGGTGGGCCCAGAGGCCCGGGGTACGGGCCCAAGCACGAACCCGAGTGCCGTTGTGGCTCCCGGCATGGGCGGGCGCGGCCCGAGTGCGAGTGTGGGCACAAGCCCTAGGCGCGGGCGGGATAGGCGCGCGCGAGCCGGGTGTAAACGCGGACGGGGATGGACGGGGTGGGCATCGAGCCCCAGAGCCGGACGGAGCGGGCCCAGAGACCCAGGGTGCAGGCCCGAGCACGGGTGTAGGCACAGACCCCAAGCGTCGGCGTGAAGGGCCGAGTGCGGGCAGACACCGGCCCTGGGACCCCTGGCGTGGGCCCGGTGCGGATGTGGGGCACAGGACCGCGCGTGGGCGGGGTGGGCGCGTGTGAGCC
>NZ_MKJY01000082.1 GCF_001942465.1 Actinomadura sp. CNU-125 | reverse complement strand
GCCCGACTGCTGGACGCGGTCGCGCCGCCCTCGAACCCGCCGTCGCGCAGATCGCGCGGCTCGTCGCCGCGGCCACCGGCGTCCCGATCCGGCAGGCGGGCCCGCTCGGCGTGATCGTGACCGGGGCGTTCCGGCTGGCCGCCGAGCGGCTGCGCGCCGACGACGGCGGACGCGACGTTCGTGCGGCCGGACGGCCGCCCGGCCGAGGTGCGGCGGCTGCCGTGGGGTCCGGCGCTGTGCCTGGTCCCGTGGAACGCGCCCGCGCCGATGGCCGCGCACAAGGTCGCGAACGCGCTCGCGGCGGGCTGCCCCGCGATCCTCAAGCCGAGCGAGTTCGCGCCGTACGGCGTCCGCCGGTTCGCCGAGGTCGTCGCCGGGACGCTCGCCGGACGCGGCGTCCCCGGCGGGGTCTTCCAGCTCGTCAACGGCGACGGGGACACCGGCGCCCGGCTGACCGCCGACCCGCGGATCCGGGCGGTGTCGTTCACCGGCGGGACGGCGGGCGGCCGGTCGGTCGCCGCCGCCTGCGCGGCCGGGCTCAAGCCGGCGCAGCTGGAACTGGGCGGCAGCAACCCGCTGATCGTCATGCCCGACGCCGACCCGGGCCGCGCCGCCCGCACGGCCGTCGACCTGCTCACCACGCTCAACGGGCAGTGGTGCCGGGCGCTGGGCCGCCTGATCGTGCCCGCGGACGCGCGGGACGCGCTGCTCGACGCGATCGGCGCGCGGCTCGCGGCGCTGCGCGCGGGCCCGCCGCTGGACGACGACACCGACTTCGGGCCGCTGGTCCACTCGCGCCACCGCGCCCTCGTCGCCGCGCACCGGGACGCCCTCGGCGGGCGGCGGCTCTCCACGACCGAGGTCCCCGACCAGGGGAACTACCTGGCTCCCGCGCTGGTCTCGGGGGCGGACCCGGCGGCCGCCGCCGAAGAGATCTTCGGGCCCGTCGCCACCGTCCACCCGTACCGGACGGTGGACGAGGCGGTGGCGCTCGCCAACGGCACCGAGTACGGGCTCGAAGGGTACGTGACCGGCACCGACGAGGAGGCGGCGCTGGCCGTGGCCTGGCGCGTCCGGGCCGGGGAGGTCAAGGTGAACGGGTCCAGCGTGCTGAGCCTGCACATGTCCGCGCCGCGTCCCGCGTGGGGCGCGTCCGGGCTGGGCGAGGAGGGCACCGCGGAGACGCTCCGGTTCTTCACCAACCCGCGGGTCGCGGGCGTGGAGAACGGTTTCGCGCTGCACTCGCGGGAGGCGCCGTGACGGGGGTTTCGCGGGTCCTGGTCGCCGGGGCCGGTCCCGTGGGCCTCACCGCCGCGCTGGCCCTGGCCCGGCGCGGCGTCCCGGTGACCGTCCTGGAGGCGCGCGACGCGCCGTCCGCCGAGTCGCGCGCCTCGACGTTCCATCCGCCGTCGCTGGAGATGCTGGACGGGCTCGGCGTCCTCGACCGGCTGCTGGAGCTCGGCCTCGTCTCGCGGACGTTCCAGTACCGGGAGCGGCGCGGCGGCGTCATCGCCGAGCTGGACCTGTCGGTGCTCGCCGACGACACGCCCTTCCCGTTCCGGCTGCAGTGCGAGCAGAGCAAGCTCACCCCGATCCTCCTCGACGACGTGCTCGGCGCGGGCGGCGAGGTGCGGTTCGGGGCGGCCGTGGACACGGTCGTGCCGGACGCGGACGGGGTGGAGGTGCGCACCCGCGCGGGCGAGCGGCTGCGCGGCGGCTGGCTGATCGGCGCGGACGGCGCGGACTCGGCCGTCCGGCGGTCGCTCGGCGTGGAGTTCGCGGGCATGACCTACCCGGAACGGTTCCTGGTCGCCTCGACCCGCACCGACGCGGCGGCGCTGCTGCCGGGGGCGGCCGCGGTGAACTACGTCTTCGACCCCGACGAGTGGCTGGTGCTGCTGCGCACCCCGGACCACTGGCGGGTGCTGTTCCCGACCCCGGACGGCACGCCGGACGACGGCGAGCTGGCGCAGCTGCCCGCGCGGCTGCGCGGGGTCGCCGACGTGCCCTGGGACGTCGCGCACGCCAGCCTCTACGAGGTCCACGAGCGCGTCGCCGCGACGTTCCGCACCGGCCGGGTGCTGCTGGCCGGGGACGCCGCGCACGTCAACAACCCGCTCGGCGGCATGGGCATGAACAGCGGCATCCACGACGCCGTCCTGCTGGCGGAGGCGCTCGCGGGCGTCGTCCGGGGCGGCCCGGAGGCGGCCCTCGACGCCGCCGCGGTCGCGCGCCGCGACACCGCGCTGTCGTTCGTGCAGCGGACGGCCCGCGCCAACTGGGACCGGATGCGGTCCGGCGGCACGGCCGACCGGCACGCGGAGCTGCGGAAGCTGGCCGGCGATCCGGTCGCGGCGCGCCGCCACCTGCTGCGCACCTCGATGATCGCCTCGCTGCGGGACGCCGGGTGACGCGGGGCGCCGGGCGCGCGGAGATCGTCCGGGAGAACCCGGCCCGCCTCGGGGAGGTCGTCGGCCGGGTGCCGGTGGCGGACGCGCCGGACGTCGACCGGGCCGTCCGGGCCGCCGGAGACGCGCAGCGCGACTGGTGCGGCGTCCCGGCCGGGGAGCGCGCCGGCGTTCGCGGCGCCGGCGGACGCGTGGAGGCGATGCCCGGGACGGCGGAGCTGCTGGCCCGCGAGTCCGGCAAGCCGGTCGCCGACTGCGCCGGGGAGATCCGGTTCGCCGCCGCCCTGCTGCGCTGGACGGCCGACCGTGCGCCCGCGCTGCTCGCCGACCGCGAGACCGACGACGACGCCGGACGGCTCGTGCTGCGGCACCGCCCGTACGGGGTCGTCGCGGCGGTGACGCCCTGGAACGCGCCGGTCGTCCTGACGCTGCTGAAGGTCGGCCCGGCGCTCGCGGCGGGCAACACGGTCGTGGTGAAGCCGTCGCCGCTCGCGCCGCTGGCGGTCGCCCGCGTCCTGACGGCGTTCCCGGACGGGCTCGTCAGTGCGGTGCAGGGCGGCGCGGCGACGGGCGGGGCGCTGGCCGGTCACACCGGCGTCCACCGGGTGCGTTCACCGGCGGCGGCGGGCTCGCGCCGTCGGGGCCGCCGCCGCGCGCGCCGTCACCCCGGTGCTGCTGGAGCTGGGCGGCAACGACCCGCTCGTCCTGCTGGACGACGCGGACCTCACCGACGCGGCGATGGACCGGCTGGTGATGGCGTCGTTCGCCACCGCGGGCCAGGTGTGCATGGCCGCCAAGCGCCTGTACGCGCCGAGGTCGCGGCTGGCCGAGGTCCGCGAGGCGTACCTGGCGGCGGCCGCGCGGACGCTCGTCCTGGGCGACCCGCTGGCGGACGGGACCACGGTCGGGCCCGTCATCTCCGCCGAGGCGGCGGACCGGGTGCGCGCCCTGGCCGCCGACTCGCGGGCCCGGGGCGGCACCGTGACCGAACTGGGCGCGGTCCGGGTCGACTTGGAGCGGGGCCACTTCGTCCGGCCGGTTCTGGTCACGGACGTGACGGACGGCGCCCCGGTCGTGGCCGCGGAGCAGTTCGGCCCGATCGTGCCGCTGCTGGCCTACGACGACGAGGACGAGGTCGTGGCCCGCGCGAACGCGGGCGAACTCGGGCTGGCCGCGTCGGTCTGGTCGGCCGACGAGGCCCGCGCGTTCGCGTTCGCGCGCCGTTTCGACGCGGGCTTCACCTTCGTGAACACCCACAACCGCACGGGGATGGCGCCGCACGCCCCGTTCGGCGGCGTCAAGCGCAGCGGGCACGGCCGCGAGTACGGCGCCGAGGGCCTGCTCGAATACGTGCAGACCTGCGCGATCCACGCCCCGGCCGCGTTCCGGGCGGGCGGCGCCGGCATGGGCGCGGGCGCGTACCCCGCCTGACCACCCGCCTGACCACCCGGCTGACAGGTCCCTTGACCCCCGCATCGTTACCCGTTCGCGGCATCGGCCCATTGCCTTATCGCACGTCTGCGCGCTTAATGAGAGCATCCTAATGGAAACTCCGTTTCCCTAATGGAAACGGGGTGGATTGCCCACGGAGGCAGCATGCGCGTCTCACACGCCGTCCGGACCCTCGGCGGAACCACCGCCGCCGCCCTCGCCCTCACCGCCCTCGGTCCCATCGCCCCGGCCCAGGCCGCCGTCACCCGAATCCAGACGACCGTCGACATCCGCTGCGCGTTCACGACGCTCGAACAGGACGCCGACTGGTACTTCCCGTCCGGCGCCCCCGAGGGGCTGGTCTGGCTCCAGCACGGCTTCGCCCGGGCCAACGACCACGTCGCCGACCTGGCGTCCGAGTACGCCGCCGCCGGGTACCTCGTCTTCGCCCCGACCCTGCCGACGGGGAACATCTTCGGCTGCACGCTGCAGAACATCGGTAACAACACCGACTTCCTCGGCAACGTCGCCGACCTGTTCACCAAGATGTCCGACCCGGACGACAAGCTCGGCCGCAGCTTCGCCGACGCGAAGGCCGAGGCGGGACGCCCCGGGCTCACCATGCCGGACGAGCTCGTCTTCTCCGGGCACTCGGCGGGCGGCGAGGCCGTCAGCTACGTCGCCGGGCGCCTGCGCACCGACGGCCCGGCCGCGTGGGCGCGGCTCCGCGGCCTCGTCCTGCTGGACCCGGTCGCGTCGTTCATCGGCGACAACCTCGAAACCGGCCTGGAGGCCGTGAACGGCACCGGCCGGATGATCCGCACGATCTCCGGGCCGGACGGCCTCTGCAACAACAGCGGCGGCGGGACCGACCTCGTCCAGTCCCGCGTGACGGCGCCGTTCGTCGGCGTCCGGCTGCCGGACGGCGCGCACACCGACGCCGAGGGCGCCAGCACCGACGGCGTCGGCACGCTCGCCTGCGGCGAACCCGAGAGCGCGAACGTCGAGGTGCTCCAGACGTTCGCGGTCGCCTGGGCCACCGACGCCTTCGACGGCACGCAGACCCCCGCCTATCTGCCGGGCGGTTCCTACTACCAGAGCCAGCTGGCCTCCGGCCGGATCGAAACCCTCACCGGCGCCTCCTGACCCGGCGGCGCCACGCCCCGGTTCCGGCACCGCGCGCCCCGCGTGCGTTGCCGGAACCGCCCCTCCGTCCCGTCCCGTCCGACCCGCAGAGCGAGAGAACCCGCCACGATGAGCGCAGCCAAGGAAACCCCGCCGGCCCCCGCCGCCCGGATCGCCGCGTTCCCCGGGTGCCCGCCGGTCGCCTTCGACCCCGCGCGCGCCGCCCCGTTCGGCTGGTGGCCCGCGGCGTGCATCGCCCTGGTGGCGCTGATCGACCGGGTCGAGGCCAATCTGATGGCCGGGGCGCTGCCCCGGATCCAGGAGGAGTTCGGCTTCTCCGACACCGCGGGCGGCGCCATCGCCACCGCCGCGGCGCTGGCCGGGGTGGTGCTGCTGATCCCGGCCGGGCGGCTCGCCGACCGCGCCCGGCGGACCTGGACGATCGCCGCCGTGGTGGCGGTCTGGTCCGTGCTGACGGCCGGGAGCGGGCTGGTGCGGTCGTACGCGGCGCTGTTCGCCGTCCGGGTGTTCCTCGGCGGCGCGGGGCTGCTCTACAACCCGTCCGGATCCAGCCTGATCGCGGACTACTACCCCGGCGCCGGGCGCTCCCGCGCGTACGGGCTGGAGCGCTTCGCCTACTTCTCCGGGCTGCCCCTCGGGATCATGGCGGGCGGCGCGCTGGCCCAGGCGTTCGGCTGGCGGGCGATGTTCTTCCTGGTCGCGTCCCGGGCGTGCTCATCGCGCTGCTCTGCCTCACCGTCCGGGAGCCGGTGCGCGGCCTGGGCGACCGCATCGAGGCCATGCGCTCCACCGGGCCCGCCCCCGCCGAGACCGGGACCGCCCCCAGAACGGAGCGAGAGCCGCTGGTCGCGCAGTTGCGCGGCCTCTGGGCGATCCGGACACTGCGTTCGATCTCCCTCGGGCTGACGATCCTGTTCTTCGGCCTCGGCGGCCTGTTCTTCTGGATGCCCAGCTACTACCAGCGCGCCCACGACCTCGCGACGGCCCGCGCCGGCCGTCGCCGGGGGCGTCGGGCTGGCCGGGATGGTCGTCGGCACGCTGCTCGGCAGCCGCTACGGCGACCGGTGGCACGGCCGCTCCCCCGGCCGGCGCGTCCGGTTCGGCGCGATCGGCCTGGCGGTGGGCACGGCCGGGCTGGCGGGCGCCGTCCTGATCCCGGCGCTGCCCGCGCAGGTCGCGTTCTACTGCCTGGCCAACATCGGGTTCTCGATCGCGATCCCCAACCTCACCGCGGCCGGCGCGGACGCGTCGCGCGGACCGCCGCGGGCTCGGCTTCGCGGTGCTGCAGTTCCTGATCACGCTGGGCGGAGCGGCCGGGCCGCTGCTGGTGGGCGCGGCGTCCGACCTGGCCGGCTCGCTGCGCGGCGCGTTCACCGTGCTGCTGCTCCCGCTGCTGGCCGGGACGCTCGTCGCGTTCGGCGGCCGCCGCGGCACGACGCCGACGCCGCCCGCGCCCTGCGGCCGTCCGGCCCCGGCCCCGGCCCCGGGTAGCCCCGCGGGAAGTTTCCGCCCGCGGGATCTGGCGGTGGGATCACCACGCTTGTATGGTTTTTGGAAACAGCGTTTCGCTAGTGGAACCGGGAGGCCCGATGGGTCCGGTCCGGGTGGCCGCCGTGCAGTTCGCGGTGGGCCGCGACGTCCCCGCCAACCTCGCCGCCTGCCTGCGCATGATCGACCGCGCGGCGGACGAGGGCGCGCGGATCATCGTGCTCCCAGAGTTCTGCAACCACCAGTCCTGGTACGAGGACCGGGCCGACGCCGCCCGCCGGGCGTGCACCCCGGACGGCCGGTTCCTGTCCGCGATCGCGGACCGGGCGCGCGCGCACCGCGCCCACGTCAAGGTCAACGTCACCCTCGCCGACGGAGGCCGGATCACCGTCGCGAGCCTGCTGTACGGCCCGGACGGCGAACTGCTCGGCCGGTCCGACAAGCTGACGCTGATGGGCGCGGAGGGCGACCACCTCGACCCGGGCACCGGTCCCGGGCCGGTCCTGGCCACCCCGCACGGCCGGCTCGGCATGTACGCCTGCATGGAGGGCGTCACCAGCGACGTCCCGCGCGACCTCGCGGTCCGCGGCGCGCAGGTGCTGCTCAACAGCCTCAACTCGTTCGCGGTCGACGAGGCGAGCCTGCACGTCCCGGTCCGGGCCGCCGAGAACCGGGTGTGGGCGGTGGCCGCGAACAAGGTCGGGCCGCTGCTGCCGACCGAGCTGCTGCCCGCGATCGCCGAGCGGCTGGGCGTCCCGCCGGAGTCGCTGGCGGGCGCGGGCGAGAGCCAGATCGTCGCCCCGGACGGGACGGTCGTGGCGAAGGGCCCGCGCACCGGCGAAGCGGTCGTCGCCGCCGACATCGACCCCGCACTCGCCGACCGCAAGACCCGCCCCGACGGCACCGACCTGTTCGCGTCGCGCAGGCCGCGGCTGTACGCGCCGATCGCCGCGCGGCCGCGTCCCCGCGCGGCCCCGCCCGGGAACGAACGGCTCGACGCCGCCGTCGTCCGCTCTCCCGGACGGGTGGGCGAGGCGGCGCGCGCGGGCGCGGAACTGATCGTCCTGCCCGAGCTGGCCTTCGGCGCGGACGCCGCCCCGGCCGACGTCGTCGGGGCACTCGCCGAGGCGCTCAACGGCACCACCGCGCATGCGGTGACCAGTGTGCGCGCGGGCGGCACGCACACCTCCTACCTGGTGAACGCGGACGGCCTGGCCGGAACCCAGCCGCAGCTGCACTCCTGCGCCCGGCATTCCGGCTGGGCCACCGAACTCGGCGACCGGCTCGACGTGTTCGCGCTGCCCTGGGGACGGCTCGTCCTCGTCACCGGCGACGACGCCCTCTACCCCGAGGTGTTCCGGCTCGCCGCGATCGCCGACGCCGACGCCGTCGCCGTCCCGTTCGCCCCGGCGCAGGAGTGGGAGACCGCGCTCGGCCTCCCTGAACGCGCCGCCGAGAACAGGCTGAACGTCATCGCCTCGGGTCCGGCGGGCGGCCTGATCCTCGCGCTCCCCGCCGACTTCACCCTGTGGACGTCCTGGCAGGGCCCGTTCGAGGGCCGGATCAGCCATCCCCTCGTCACCCGAGCCACCGAACCGGTCACCGTGGCGGCCGTCCACCCGGCCCAGGCCGTCAACCGGTTCGTCTCGAAGAACACCGATCTGGTCGGCGGGCGGCCCGCGCACGCGGTCGCCGCGCTCGCCGGCGCCGAACCGAGCGGAGCTGCCCGTTGAAGGAGACCCTGCGGCACGTCGAGCAGATGCTGGACGACTCCCCCGTCACCGACGTGACCGAGACCTTCCACCGGTTCCGGTCGATCCTGTCCGGGTTGAAGGCGAAGATCGACGATCGGTTCGACCTGACCCGCGACCCGTCCACCGACGACCTGGAGTCCTACGGGAACCCGCCGGAGAGCCCCGGCGGGACGCTGGCGGCCTACAGCGGTCCGGAGGTCGACTGGATGGTCCACTCGTGGCTGGGGAACCCCGCCGCCGGTTTCGCCAACCTGCACCTGACGGTGTGGCTCGGCCCGCACGTCCGGGTCCCGCATCTCGGCATCGCGCTGCTGGTCTGGCCGGAGGGCTGGTTCTACGTCGATTCGGTCCCCCGCGCCAACCTCCTCGCCGACGGCGCGTACTACGACGCCTACTACGAGCCGCTCAACGCCGGCTGGCTGGCGCTCCGGGAGGAGAACCCGCAACTGGAGTGGTTCACCAGCCGCGCCGGATTCATCCGGGCGAGCCTGTCCCCCACCGCGCACTGCTACTCGTTCCCCCGCGCGGGCGAGAACGTCGACCTGGTCGAACGGGTGCTGACCGAGCACGTCGACCGGTGGCTCGGCTGGGTGGAGGCCGCCGACCCGGTGCCCGAGCCGGAACGGGCGGCGCTCGCCGCCGCCGACCTGGCGACCCGGCGCAACATCGCCGAACGCGACCCCGCGAACGTGATGGGCGTCCGGTACTTCGGCGAGGAGACCACCGGACGTCTCGTCCGCGCCCTGTGGGGCGGCGACCGGAAGCTGCCCCGCCCATGAACGTCCGGTCCCTGTGGTGGTCGGCCGCGACGGGCGGCGCGGCGCCCTTCGGCACCTCCCACCTGAAGGTGTACTACCCGGCCCGCGCGGAGGGCACCGACGCCGAACGGCTGTCCGGCGTGATCCCCGCCGACCCGGCGGGCGCCCCGTACCCGGTCGTCGTGTTCTGCTCCGGCGTGAACGTCGAGCAGGCCGTCTACCGGCCGCTCGCCGCCCGCATCGCCGCCGCCGGGTTCGTCGTCGTGACGTTCGACCGGGTCGCCGAACTGTTCGGCGGGCAGTACGGGCTCACGCCCGGCGTCGATCTGGACGCGGCCCGCCCCGACGCGTACGGCACCCGCCCGACCTGCCCCGCCGTCCCGGCCGTCCTGGCCGCGCTCGGCGGGATCGACCTGCTCAAGGGGATGCTGGACCTCGACCGGGTCGCGCTCGGCGGGCACTCGGCGGGCGGCACCGTCGTGCTCCAGTCGGCCCGGTTCGTCCCGGGCGTGCGGGCCTGCTTCGGCTACGGCGCGCACACCATGGTCGCCACCATGCTCGGCTGGCCCGCCGGGACCGTGCTGCCCGCGCAGGTCGACGGCCCGGTGCTGCTCGGCGTCGGTACCCGGGACGGCGTGATCGCGGGCAGCGCCGACCGGTACGGCCGCGACGACGCGTCCGATCCGGTCACCCGCACCTTCACCGAGGCGCTGCGCGACCCGCGCGACCTGCTCGCCGTGGTGCGGGGCGCCAACCACTTCGCGATCGCGGACCCGGTCGACCCGACCGCGGCCCGCGCCTTCCTCGACCGGACGCCCGGGACCGACCCGGCCGAGGCCCGCCGCGCGTTCGCCGACCTGGTCGTCGCGTTCCTGCGCGCCCACGTGCGCGGGGACGACGTGACCCCGTCCGCCGACCCGGCGCTCATCGACCTCCGGCGCCGATAGGAGCACCATGCTCAAGAACTTCTGGTACGCGGTCGAGTTCGCGCACGCGGTGACCCGCGCCCCGCGCCGGGTCACGTGCCTCGGCCAGGACTTCGTCCTCTACCGCAAGCGCGACGGCGGCGTGGTCTGCCTGTCCGACCTGTGCGTGCACCGCGGGGCCGCGCTGTCGGCGGGCTCGCTCACCGGCGACGACGGCATCGCCTGCCCCTACCACGGCTGGCGGTACGGGCCGGACGGCGCGTGCACGCGGATCCCCGCGAACCCGCCCGGCCGGGGCATCCCGAAGAAGGCCCGCGTCGACGCCTACCCCGTCCGGGAGGAGTCCGGGCTGATCTGGGCGTTCCTCGGCGACCTGCCGGAGGACGAGCGCCCGCCGATCCCCGGCTTCCCCGAGCACGACGATCCGTCCTTCCGCACCGTCTACGTCGAGATGGTCATCGACGCGAACTACGAGCGGACGTTCGAGAACGTCGTGGACGCGTCGCACACGCCGTTCGTCCACGGCACCCGGTTCGGCAACCCGGACAAGCCGGAGATCCCCGACTACCGGATCGTCGAGGACGACTGGTCCGCCGTCGCCGACATCTCGCTCAGCCCGCCGCCCGCGAAGGGCCTGTGGAAGCGGCTGTACAAGGAACGGCCCGAGGAGGTGCTGGTCACCAACGGCTGGTACCTGCCGAACATCGTCAAGCTGCACGTGCGGCTGCCGTTCGGCGACATGATCCTCTACGACCACAACATCCCGCTCGACCGGGACCGCACCCTCGTCAAGATCGTCGGATACCGGAACTTCTTCACCGGCCGGTGGGCCGACGGCGACGCCCGCAGGCGGATCCGCAGCATCCTGCTGCAGGACAAGCCGGTCGTGGAGAGCCAGCGTCCCGAACTGCTGCCCTACGACCTGCCCGACGAACTGCACCTGCGCAGCGACGCGCTCCAGGTCGCCTACCGGCGGCGCCGCCAGGCGCTGATGGCCGCCGCTGGTGGGTCGGCGACGAGGACGTCGCACGGCCCGGCGGGCCGCGCGGGAGCGCCGCCGTCATCCCGTCCCCGGCGCGCCGGGAGAACCCCGAGCTGGCCCGCGCCTGGCAGCACCGCGCGCGCGGCACCGCCCCGCAAGCGGCGGACACCGGGACGCCCACCACCGAGGCGGCTCCCGCCGAACCGTCCACTGTCGAGCCGGCTCCGGGTGGGTCGGCCGCGAGCGAAGGAGCGCGCGAGTGAGCGTGTCACCGCCCAAGGCGCTGAGCGACCGCACGCTGGCGGCGCTGGCCGGCGTCGACGAGCTGACGACGGTCCGCGAGCGGGACCTCACGAGCCCGATGTCCCCCGACCCCGTCGGCACCCTGCACGTCCTGCGCGGGGAGCGGATCGCCAAGGTCGTCCGCATCGGGCTGACCGTCGACGCGATCGGCATGGACAGCCACATGATCTTCGCGTTCACCGGCGCGGAGTCGGCCGTCCCGCACTTCACCCTGGACTCGGTCCGGGCTGGCGGCTACCTCGCCTACCACATCGACCTGGTGCCGCGGGCGGACCTGGGCGCGCAACTGGAGTACGTCAACGCGGTGTACCAGCCGCTGACCCCCGTGTTCGAGGAGGTCAGGGACCGGTTCGGGCCGTCCGCGGCCGCGATCGGCCCCCGGCAGCACGCGATGATGTCGCCCTGGATGCTCGTCGACCGGGCCGACGAGGAGCGGTTCGAGCAGATCGGCGCCTACCTCGACCGCTACTTCGAGCACTGGCGGGACCTGCTGGTGAAGGGCGTCCCGGACGGTGTCCTCGGCGCGCTCGACGGTGCCGCCCTGGCCGCGCGCGACGCGCGCAACCGCGCCGCCCTGTTCAGCCCCGAGGTCGATCCGGTGTGGGCGAACGTGGCGCGGCTCGTCGGCGACGGGCAGGCGGAGGAGCTCCGCCGCGAACTGCTGACCAACGACCTGCCGGAGGAGGACGCCGCCCATGGCTGAGCCGAGCGAGTGGCAGAGCCGGATCGAGGGCGAGTGGCACGGGCGTCCGTCGCTGTTCGACGCCGCCGGAACGTGGCAGGGGTTCGAGGACATCCGCCGGTCGTCGGTCTTCGAGGACGGCACCACCACCTACTACATGGACGGCGGGCTGGAGGGCGGCGGGCCGCTGGCCGGACGGTTCCGCCTCGGTGCGCCGTTCGCGTTCGGGGTCGTCGACTCCGACCGCGACCGGCTCTACACCGGGCCGGACTTCCACGGCACCGGCCAGCCGTACGGCGCGTTCGTCGACGCGCACTACTACGGGCCGGGCTGGCAGGTCGACCTCAACACCTGGAACCAGGTGCTGCCCGACGGCGAGACGCAGGTCTACTCGTCGACGCTCTACCAGGGCTGGGCGCTCGTCGGCTGCTTCAACGGCGTCTACCGGCGCACGACCGACTACGACACCAACGCCGCGACCAGGGAGTCGATCGAACGGTTCCTGGCGGACGAGACGAAGCACGGGCCCGTCCCGTACATCCTCCCCACGAAGCGGCGCGGCGCGTACAGCGGGACGTGCGAGCTGTGGGGCGCCGACCAGAAACCGGCGGGCGAGGTCGCCGTCTCGATCGAGCTGGAGCCGATCGACCTGCTGCGCACCCGCCGCCGCATCGCCTGGACCGGCGCCATCGACCGGATCTGCGCGGTCGACGCCAGGCGGGACGGCTGCCGCTCGTTCTTCGAGGGCCCGGACGCGTGGGGCAGTGCGCAGGCGTTCGGCCGGGCCGACCATCCCGTCCTGCACTTCACCGACGTGTGGAAGCTCAAGGGCCGCGAGTTCATGATCGACGCGAAGCCCGGGATGGACGCCGGGGAGACGCTGGCCGTGGTGTACGAGCTGTTCGAGGGCAACGTCCTGGCCGGTGTCCTGCACGGGGTGCTGACCTGGGAGGACGCCGCGTGACCGGGAACGCCGCGACCGGGACGGGGCCGGCGGTGGTCGTCACCGGCGGGACGCGCGGGATCGGGCTCGGGCTGGCCCGCGAGTTCCTCGCCCGCGACGCCCGGGTGGCGATCTGCGGCCGGTCCCGCGAATCGGTCGACAAGGCCCTCACCGAACTCGGCGACGGCGCCGTCGGGGTCCTGCGACATGGCCGACCGCGACCAGGTGCAGGCGCTGTGGGACGCGGCGGCCGGTGCGTTCGGGCGGATCGACCACTGGATCAACAACGCGGGCGTGTCCACCGCGCGGCGTCCGCTCACCGAGCTGCCGCCCGGACAGCTGGAGACGGTCGTGGCGGCCAACCTGCTCGGCGTGCTGCACGGCAGCGCCGTCGCGGTGCGGGGCATGGCGGCGCAGAGCGGCGGCGGCACCGTGTGGAACATGGCGGGGCTCGGCAGCGACGGACGGACCGTGCCGGGGCTCATCGCCTACGGCGCGACCAAGCGCGGCACCGACTACCTCACGACCGGCCTGGCCGAAGAGTCCAAGGACGGCCCGGTCAAGGTGGCGCACCTGTCGCCCGGAATGGTCCTGACCGACCTGCTCGTCCAGGACTACTCCCCCGAAGAGCTGGCGAAGGCGAAGAAGGTCTTCAACATCCTCGCCGACCGGGTGGAGACGGTGACGCCCTGGCTGGCCGCCAAGGTCCTGGCCGGTACGCGCAACGGCGGGACCGTCGCCTGGCTCACCACCCCCAAGATCATGCGGCGGTTCCTGGCGGCGCCGTTCCGCAAGCGCGACCTGTTCGGCGACGCGGCATGAGCGAGTACCCGATCTCGCTCGCCGTCGAGGACTTCGTGCCGGTGGCGCTGACCGCCGCCGGGGTCGCGATGCTGCGGCACCGGCACCCGCTCGTCCCGGTCGCGGCCGCCCTCGTGGTGGCGGGCGGGTTCGCCAAGGCGACCTGGAAGCTGATCGTCGCCCTCGACGGGCCGGACCTGCCCTGGCTCCACCACGCGCTGTTCCCGCTGCTGGCGCTCGGCTTCACGACGCTGCTGTTCGCGCTGTCGCGCGAGCCGCGCCGCCCGCCGCGTCCGGCCGTCCTCGCGGTGCCGCTCGTCCTCGCGCTCGCGGCATCGGCCGTCCTGCGCGACACCTGGCCCGCGATGGTGTGGACGATCGCCGCGGTGACGGGCGCGGCCGTCCTGCTGCTGCGGGCGCCCGGCGGGCGGGCGACCCGCTCGCGACGCCGCTGTTCGCCGCCTGGCTGGCCGGGCAGTACGTGCTCGGCCCGCTGGCGGCCCGGGCCGACCAGTCCGTCGCCCTGCAGTGGGTGGAGCAGACCTGCAACACGCTCGCGCAGGCGGCGTTCGCGTTCGCCGCCTGGCGGCTCGGCACGACGACCCGGACCACGGAAAGGGCGGAGACGTGACGGACGCACTCGGCTGGCGGCGCAAGTTCGGCGTGATCGCGCCGTCCACCAACACGATCGTCGAACCCGACTTCCACCGGATGGGCGTGCCCGGCGTCACGTCCCACTTCTCCCGCATCCACATCCGCGACCAGAACATGGCCGGGGACGCGGGGATGGAACGGCTCCTGGAACAGATCCGCGACGAGATCGGCGCGGCCTGCGAGCGCGTCCTGACGTGCGAACCCGACTACATGGTGATGGGCATGTCCGCCGAGACGTTCTGGGGCGGGGTGGACGGCAACAAGCAGTTCGTCCGGCAGATCACCGACATCACCGGGCTGGGCGTCGCGACCGGCGCCGAGGCGTGCGAGCGGGCGCTGAAGCTGTTCGGCGCGCGGCGGATCGGGGTCGTCACCCCGTACCAGCCGGTCGGCGACGCCAACGTCCGGCGGTTCTTCACCGAACTCGGCTTCGAGGTCGACCGGATCATCGGCCTGCGCTGCCCGACCGCCGTGTCCATCGCGCACGTCACCGCCGCGGACCTGCGGGCGGCGCTGCGCGAACTCGCCGCCGGACGGGTCGACGCGCTCGTCCAGTGCGGCACGAACCTGTCGATGGTCGCGACGGCCGACGAGGCCGAGCGGTGGCTCGACCTGCCCGTCATCGCGATCAACGCCGCCACCTGGTGGATGGCGCTGCGCGACAACGGCGTCGACGACCGCGTCGAGGGCGCCGGAACCCTGCTGCGCGAACACTGACGAGAGGAAGCGATGACGGTCAAGGACGGCTGGCAAGGACGTTTCTTCGAGGACTTCGAGGTGGGCGACGTCTACCGGCACCCCCTCGGCCGGACGGTCACCGAGAGCGACAACACCTGGTTCACGCTGCTGACGATGAACACGAACCAGACGCACTTCAACGCCGAGTACGCGGCCCGGTCCGAGTTCGGCAGGCCGCTGGTCGTGTCCACTCTGACCGTCGCGATCGCGGCGGGGCAGAGCGTCGTCGACACCACCCAGAACGCCTTCGCGAACCTCGGGTGGGACGACATCCGGCTGCCCCGTCCGGTCTTCGCGGGAGACACCCTGTTCAGCGAGTCGCTCGTGCTGGCCAAACGCGAGTCGGCGAGCCGCCCGCACGCCGGGATCGTCACGATCCGCACCCGGACCCTCAACCAGGACGGCGACGAGGTGTGCACGTTCCGGCGCACCTTCTACGTCTACAAGCGGGGCGCCGAACGGCTGGAACGGGTGTTCCCCGAGGCGCGGACGCCGCTGTCCCCCGACGGGGAGGCGGACCGCGCATGAGGATCGCGTTCGCGCCGTGGGGCGAGACGCTGGCCGAACTCGCCGACGCCGCCCGCCGGGCGGAGGCCGCGGGCGCCGCCGCCATCTGGACGCCCGAGCTGCACCGCAGCGCCACCGTCACCGCCGCCGCGGTCGCCGCCGCCACCGGCCGTGCCCGGGTCGGCACCGGCGTCGCGCTCGCGTTCACCCGCAGCCCCATGACCACCGCGCTGGAGGCGCTGGACGTGGACGAGCTGTCCGGCGGCCGGTTCGTCCTCGGGCTCGGCACCGGGGTCCGGCGGCTCAACGAGGACTGGCACGGCGTCGCGTTCGGCGACCCGGTCCGGCACGTCCGCGAGGTCGTCCGGAACGTCCGCCGCTTCTGGGCGTCCTGCGCGAGCGGCGACCCGATCGACCTGCCCGGCCGGGAGGCGCCGATGCGGATCCGCGGCTACCGGCGGCCGGTCGCCGTGCACCGGACGGACATCCCGGTCTACCTCGGCGCGATGGGCCCGGCCATGACCCGTCTCGCCGGGACGATCGGCGACGGCTGGCTCGGCCACGAGCTGTGCTCGCCCCGGTACCTGGCCGAAATCGTCCTGCCCGCGCTGGAGGCCGGGATCGCCGACGCCGGAGGAAAGGAACGCGAGGATATCGAGGTCGTCGCGTCCGCCTGCTGCTCGGTCGGCGTCGACCGGGCCGCCGCCCGGCGGCGCGCCGCCGGGACCGTCGGCTTCTACGCGAGCGTCCGCACCTACGCCGCGTTCTTCGACTTCCACGGCCTCGGCGGGCCCCGCGAAGCGGTCGCCGACGCCTTCCGCGCGGGCGCCGCCGCCGGGGACCTCGCCGGGACGGTCCCCGCCGACATGGTCGACGCGGTCACGGTGACCGGCGGACGCGACGACGTCGCCGCCGGTCGCCGCCTACGCGGGCCTCGCCGACACGCTCAAGCTCGGCCCGCCGACCCACGGCCTCGCCGCCGCCGAGATCCGCGCGTCCCAGGACGACCTGCTGGCGCTGCTCCCCGAACTCGCGGGGAGCGCGTCGTGAAGCCCCTCGCGGACGTCCGCATCATCGCGCTCGAACAGTACGGCGCCGGCCCGTTCGGCAGCGTGCACCTCGCCGACCTCGGCGCCGAGGTCATCAAGATCGAGGAGCCGCGGTCGGGCGGCGACGTCGGACGGTACGTCCCGCCGTACGGCGCGGGCGAGGACTCGCTGTTCTTCGAGACCTTCAACCGGAACAAGCGCAGCCTGTCGCTGGACCTCGCCACCGACGCGGGCCGCCGCGTGTTCGAGGACCTGGTGAAGGTGTCCGACGCCGTCTACTCGAACCTGCGCGGCGACGTCCCGGAGAAGATCGGCATCACCTACGCCGACCTGAAGCACCTGAACCCGGCGATCGTCTGCTGCTCGCTGACCGGGTTCGGGATGACCGGGCCGCGCCGCGCCGAACCCGGCTACGACTACGTGCTGCAGGGACTCGCCGGGTGGATGGAGCTGACCGGGGAGCCGGACGGGCCGCCGGTCAAGTCGGGGCTGTCGCTGGTCGACTACTGCGGCGGGTTCGTCGCCGCGATCTCGCTGCTGGCCGCGCTGCACGCGGCGCGCCGCGACGGCGTCGGCACCGACTGCGACGTCAGCCTGTACGACACCGCGATCGGGCTGCTGACCTACCCGGCCACCTGGCACCTCAACGCCGGGTTCGAGCCCGCCCGCACCCGCCGGTCGGCGCACCCCTCGCTCGTCCCGTTCCAGGCGTTCGAGGCGAGCGACGGCTGGCTCGTCGTCGGCTGCGCGAAGGAGAAGTTCTGGCGGCGGCTCGCCACCGTCGTGGGCCGCCCCGAGTGGGCCGGACCCGACTCCGGGTACGGCTCGTTCGAGGACCGGCGCCGCAACAAGGACACGCTGCTGCCCCTGCTGGAGGACGTCTTCCGCCGCCGCACCGTGGACGCGTGGCTCGCGGACCTGTACGCGGCCGCCGTCCCCTGCGGGCCGATCAACGACGTCCGGCGCGCCCTGGACGAGGAGCACACGCGGGCGCGCGGGCTGCGCGTCACGACCGAGCACCCCCGCTTCGGGACCGTCGAGCAGCTCGCCTCGCCCGTCCGGGTCGGCACCGAACCCCCCGACTACCGCCGCGCCCCGCTGCGCGGCGAGGACTTCGACCTGGTCGTCCGGCGGATAGCCGGCTACGACGATGCCACGGTGGCGAACCTGCGAGCCGGAGGCGCGTTCGGCCCACCCCCACGGGAGACGCAAGACGAGCCCCGCCTACCGAGCGAACCGGACCGGAACAACTCGAACGCCCCGAACGAGCCGGACGGCACGGGCGGAACGAACGGCGCGGGCCGATCGGACGGCGGCACGGGGGCGGGGCGGTGATCGCGCGGGAACTGGCCGCCTGGGCGGTCGGCCTCGACGGCGTGCCGGCGCCGGTCGGCGCGGCGGCGACCCGGCACCTGCTCGACGGGTTCGGCATCGCGCTCGCCGCGCCTGCCGGACGGGCGCGGCGGCGGCCGC
>NZ_MKJY01000081.1 GCF_001942465.1 Actinomadura sp. CNU-125 | reverse complement strand
GCGGCGGGACGACGTCCCGCCGCGGCCCCCGCGTCGTGCGTGCGAGGCCCTGAGGCGCCCCCTGAGGGGCTCCGTCAGTCCGCGAGGGCGGTCGCCAGCGCCTCGACGTAGCGGAGCGCGGCGAGCCGGGCCAGCGCCGGGTGGGCGCCCAGCGGGGCCGCGTGCCCGGCGCCGATGGCGCCGCCCGCCGCCGGGACCAGCGCCGTCTCCGGCTCGATGCCGATCAGGTGCGGCGCGATCGCCACCGTCGCGGCGCCGGACGCCCGCAACTGCTCGGCGACCGCCTTCACCGCCGCCTCGTCGGACAGCGACGCGGTGAACACCGGGGCGGCCAGCCGGGACGCGAGCAGCACGCCGGTCACCTCCGCCTGCCGCACCGCGTCCGGACCGGCCGGCGTGGCGACGACGAACCCGGACGCGGCCGTCACCATCGTCATCATCCGGATCCGGTCGGCGCGCGCGAGACCGGCGTCGGCGAGCCGGTCGTGCAGCGCCTCGGCGATCAGCGGATGCGGGCCCAGCGGTTCGGCGGCGACGGCCGGCACCGGCGCGTTCGCGACGGCCGCGCGGACCGCGCCGTCCAGCGCCGGATCCGGCCCGGTGGACAGCGGGACCACCACCGCCGCGAGCTCGCCGTCCTGCCGCGGCAGCCCGGCGAGCACCCCGTGCAGGGACGCCTCGCTCCCCTCCAGGTGCCCGACATGGGCGCGCTGGCCGGTGTGCTCGATCTCGACGAGCCGGGCGAGCTCGTCCGCGATCTCCGTGCCGGGGCGCCGCGGGCCGGGAACGGCCAGGACGAGCGCGGGGGATCCGGGGGGCAGCAGGAAGGATTCGTCGCCGCGGTGGCGGCCGCCGCGGGGCGTGCGGCGGCGTCGCGACGGAAGTGCCTCGGATGCCTGGCTTTCGGGACTCACGGCGGGCATCGTAACGTCCCGCGCCGCGCCTGTCGGCGTCCCCGCCTGATGAGGCGGTATCTGTGACCCGGTCGTGAGGCGGGGGAGACAGCGGCGTAGTACCGCGTTGCGGGACGAATGACCGGTTCCTTTATCATCGCGAAAACCCTCTGCCGCCCGACGCGCGCCACGGATTCCGATGACGCTCGGTCGCCGATCACCCCGAACCTGTGACGTAGTAGGCTCCGCAGACCCCCGTACACGACGCATCGGGAGGTTTCCCCCCGCATGTTCCACCCCCGAGTGCCGAGTCCCGAACCCGTGAGCCGGGGCAGTCGCCCGTGATCGCCTCGCGTTTCTCCTCCATCCGGTCGCGGATCACGCTGCTGGTCCTCGCGCCGCTGCTGGCCGTCGCGTCGCTGTGGGCGTTCCTGACCGCCGTCACCTACGGCGACGCCCACCAGCTGCTGCAGGCCCGGGAGTTCCAGGCGAAGGCGGTCCAGCCCACGCAGCGGCTCATCGACGCGCTGCAGAAGGAGCGGCGGCTGTCGATGGGCGCGGCCGGGACCGACCGGGCGGCGCTGCGCGCGCAGCGCGTCGTCACCGACCGGGCCGCCGCGCAGGTGACCTCGGGCGCGCGGGACGAGGGCCTGCGCGACGACCTGATCCCCGAGGTCGTCCGCCGGTGGGACGTCCTGGTGACCGAACTGCGGTCGCTCGACACCGTCCGCGCCGCCGTGGACCAGGGGACGGACGGGCGCGGCACCGTCCTGCGGGACTACACCGCGCTGATCGACGCGGGCTTCGCCGTCTACACCGCCACCACCCCCGGCAACGGCGAGATCACCGCCGACGCGCAGACGCTCGTGCTGATGGGCCGCGCCCGCGAGTTCCTCGCCCGCGAGGACGCGATGCTGACCGGCGCGCTCGCCGACGGCCGGCTCAGCGCCGCCGAGCGCGGCGAGTTCGCGCAGCTCGTCGGGGCGCAGCGGTACCTGTACTCCGACAACGTCAAGAACCTCCCCGCCGCCGGGCGCGCCCGCTACGAGTCGCTCACCGGGACGGCCGAGTTCCGCCGCCTCCGCGCGCTGGAGGACCGCGTCGTCCAGGCCGAGCTCCGGCCGTCCGGCACGGTCGGCAACGGCAGCGGGACGGCCGGGGCCGGGACGGCCGGGGCCGGGACCGCCGGACGCGCCGCGCCGCCCGTCTCCCCGAACGACTGGCGCGCCTCCGCCGACGCCGTCAACGCCCGGCTCTTCGAGCTGGAGAACCAGGCCCTCGACAGCCTCACCCACCGCGCCCGCGACATCGCGATGGACGTGTTCGTCCGGCTCGGCGCCGCCGCCGGGCTCGGGCTGCTCGCGGTGGTCCTGTCCGTGCTGATCGCCGCCCGCGTCTCGCGGCGGCTGGTGCGCGAGTGCCGGACGCTCGCCGACAACGTCGTCGACTTCACCCTCCGGCGGCTGCCGAAGCTCGCCGACCAGATCCGCGCCGGACGCCCCGCCGAGGCCCGCGTGATCCGCGACGAGGACTTCCACATCAAGGAGGTCCGGCAGATCGCCGAGTCCTTCGACCGCGCCCGCGAGGCCGTCATCGTCGCCGCCGAGGGCGAGATCGCGGCGCGGCGCGGCATCAGCGAGGTCTTCGTGAACCTCGCGCGCCGCAACCA
The DNA here is from genome assembly GCF_001942465.1 of Actinomadura sp. CNU-125. GTDB lineage: Bacteria > Actinomycetota > Actinomycetes > Streptosporangiales > Streptosporangiaceae > Spirillospora. Next base: position 15,697 of record NZ_MKJY01000081.1, on the reverse strand, counting down.
GGCCCTGCTGCACCGCCAGCTCGGCCTGCTGGACGGCATGGAGCGCCGCACCGAGGACCCGGCCGAACTGTCGGACCTGTTCCGCCTCGACCACCTCGCCACCCGCATGCGCAGGCACGCCGAGGGCCTGGTGATCCTCGCGGGCAAGACGGCGGGCCGCGGCTGGCGCCGTCCCGTCCCGCTGGTGGACGTGGTGCGCGGTGCGGTCGCCGAGGTCGAGGACTACCCGCGCGTCCGGGTGCAGCCGCTGCCGCGGGTCGCGCTGCTCGGCTCCGCCGTCGCCGACATCGTCCACCTGCTGGCCGAGGTGGTGGAGAACGCCACGACCTTCTCGCCGCCGCAGTCGCCGGTACGGGTCAGCGGGCACCCCGTCGCCAACGGGTTCGCGATCGAGGTCGAGGACCGCGGGCTCGGGATGACCGAGGAGGCGCTGCGCGTCGCGAACGCCCGGCTGGCCGACCCGCCCGAGTTCGACCCGACCGACAGCGCCCAGCTCGGCCTGTTCGTCGTGGCGCGGCTGGCCGCACGGCACGACGTCCGCGTCACGCTCCGTCCGTCCCCCTACGGGGGCACCACCGCGATCGCGCTGATCCCCGGCTCCCTCCTCGTCGAACCCGCCGAGCAGGAACGGCTCCAGCGCCGCGGCACCGGGCCGATGCCCGCGCTGCAGCCGACGGCCGCACAAGCGGCGGAGGAGACGGGCGGCGTCGTCCGGCTCGTCGCCGAGGCGGAGCCCGGCCGTCCGGAGACCGTGCCGGAGCCCGCCCCGGTGGCCGAACCGACGCCCGAACCGCCGCGCCCGGAACCGGAACCGGCGCCCGAGCCGGAGCCGCCGCTCAAGGAGGGCGAACTGCCCAAGCGCAGGCGGCAGACCCACCTGGCTCCCCAGCTCAAGGAACGGGTCGACGCGCACCTGGCCGCCCAGGGCCGCACGCCGCCCGAACCGGACGCGCCGTCCCAGCAGCCCGGCTGGGCCGGCCCGCCGCCCGTCGGACGGCACGCCGCGCCGCCGGACGCGCCGCCCGCTCCCGCCCGTCCGGAGGCGACGCCGCTGTCGGCGCCCGTCCCGCGGAGGGGACGCCGCTGTCGGCGCCCGTCCCGGCGGACGCGGCGCCCGACCAGCCGGACGGGCGCACGCCCGAGGCGCTGCGGTCGATGATGTCGGCCATGCAGCAGGGCTGGCAGCGCGGCCGGGACGAGTCCGCGGCCGGCGAACAGACCACGCAGAACCGAGGCGACCAGGAGGACGACACCCCATGACAGACGCCCAGCACTCCGGCGCGGAGCCCGTCGGCGGCGCCGGCGGTGACCTGAACTGGCTGCTCGACAGCCTCGTCGACCGCGTCGCACCCGTGCAGAACGCGGTGGTGCTGTCGAGCGACGGACTGCGGATGGCCGCGTCGCGCGGCCTCGCCCGCGAGGAGTCCGACCATCTGTCGGCCGTGGCGGCGAGCTTCCAGAGCCTCGCCCGCGGCGCCGGCGAGTCGTTCGGCGGCGGACCGGTCCGGCAGACGATCGTCGAGATGGAGTCGTCGTTCCTGTTCGTCACCGCCGCCGGGCGCGGCGCCTGCCTCGCGGTGCTCGCCGACGCCGACGCCGACCTCGGGATCATCGCCTACGAGATGGCGATGCTGGTGACCCGCGTCGGCCAGCACCTGTCCGCCGACCCCCGCGTCGCCACGATCGAGCCGGGCGGCGGCTGACATGGAACGCTCGGAGGGGGCGGGCTGGTACGACGACGCTGCCGGACCCGTCGTCCGTCCGTACGCGCTCACCGGCGGCCGGACGGACCATGACGACGCCGACAAGTTCGACATGGTCGCCCTCATCGTCGCCGCGCCGCGCCCGGCGGACGGCGCGCAGAACGACCGCGATGCCGCGTCCGGGTGGGCCCCGGAGCCGGAACATGACATGATCTTGGAGCTTTGCCGCACCCCGTTGTCGGTTGTCGAGATAGCGTCGGATCTGGAACTTCCCCTCGGAGTCGTCCGGGTCCTGCTCGGCGACCTGCTCGACCACTCGCTGATCGAAGTTCGGCGCCCCGCCCCTGTGGCGCAGTTCCCCGGCGAGCGCGTACTCAAGGAAGTGATCGATGGAATCCGTGCGCTCTGACGCGGCCGCCCCGCAGGGCGATTCCGCGCTGACCGTCAAGATCCTGGTGGCCGGCGGCTTCGGCGTCGGCAAGACCACCCTGGTGAGCGCGGTCAGCGAGATTCGTGCGCTGCGCACCGAGGAAGCGCTGACCGAGAAGAGCATCGGGATCGACGACACCAGTGCCGTCGCCCAGAAGACGACGACGACCGTCGCGATGGACTTCGGCCGCATCACGCTGCCGAACGGCCTGGTGCTCTTCGTGTTCGGCACCCCCGGCCAGGACCGGTTCTGGTTCATGTGGGACGAACTGGCCAAGGGAGCCCTCGGCGCGGTCGTCCTCGTCGACACCCGCCGGCTGGCCGACTGCTTCGCGTCGGTGGACTACTTCGAGCGCCGCGGCGTCCCCTTCATCATCGGGGTCAACCGCTTCGACGGCGCCGGGGACCACCCGCCCGACCAGGTCCGCGACGCCCTGGACCTCCCGGCGGACGTGCCGGTGATCTCCTGCGACGTCCGCGACCGGGAGGACGCCAAGCGCGTCCTCATCACCCTGGTCGAGCACATCATGCGAACCATGAGCTCCCAGCGAGCGGTCACGTACTAGTTTTGCGATGCCCTCGGCGTCAGGCCCGGGGGGGCCTTCCTTCAACGGGCACCGCGGTGCGATTGCTGCATCGCTCCGACTCGCCCAGGGGCTCGCTGCGCGATCGGATTCTCGCTTCGCTCGAATCCGGCTTCGCTCGCAATCGCAGTGGCCTCGGTCCGCTCTGGCTGAGGAGCCGGCTGAGGTAGTCGGCCACTGAGGTCGGTGCTGTGGCCCTCGGGTCGCCCGCGCTTCGGTGCGGGCGGCCCGAGGGCCTCTACCGTCCTGCGCACCCGCAAGCGATCGGCGGGCCGTGCGCGCGCCTAGTGCGCCGCGCCCGCGTGGTCCGTGCCGCGTTCGTCCTGATCCGTTCCGCGGCGTTCGTGCGGCTGCCGAAGGCCGCCTTCGTCGAGTTGGACGGCGGGAAGGGCACGGTCCAGCCAGGCGGGGATCCACCGGTTCGCCCGTCCGGCCAGGCGCATGAAGGCCGGCACCAGGACGACCCGGATCAGCGTCGCGTCCACGGCGACCGCGACGGCGAGGGCGAAGCCCATCTGCTTCACCTCCACCACGTCGGTGATCATGACAGCACCACGAATGTGAGCAGCGGCAGGTAAGCCTGGATGAATCCGCGACTGGTGAAGTCCAGCAGCGACTCTCCGACCCCGTCCTGGAAGACCCAGGTGAGCAGGCCGAACGCCGCGCCCGCCGAGAGCAGGTTCATCACGATCGCGCTGAGCGGCAGCAGCAGGCTGCGGAAGGCGAGCAGGAGCAGCAGGAACGACAGCCCGAGCACGGTCGCGAGGACGAGCGGCGTGGCGCGTTCGACCTCCTCGGCGACGTCGACGGTCTGGGCGGTGAGGCCGCCCACGACGATCCGCGTCCCGTCCGGCGGGGCGGACTCGGGGACGGCGGTCCCGCGAATCCAGCGAACGAGATCGGTGGCGGCCCGCGAGTCGGGGGCGTCCTCGGGGAACACCGTGAGGAGGGCGGCGTCGCCCCGGCCGTCGACGTCCTCGTCCAGCCCGCCGGGCCTGGTGGCGATCACCTGGATCGGGGTGGCCGCGCCCGGGGCGAACTTGGCGGAGACGATCTCGTAGCCCTTGCCCGCCGGTGAGTCGGCGACCGCGGAGGCGCCGACGTCGAAGCCCAGCCGCAGGCCCGTCACCGGCGCGACGGCGGCCAGGAGCACCAGCGCGGCGGCGCCTCCGATGACGACCGGGCGGCGCATGACCAGGGCGCTCCAGCGCGCCCACATCGAGCCGCCGCCGGCGCGCCGTAGCCCCGGAACGGCCAGGCGGTCGATCCGGTCCCCCAGCGGCCGCGGCGACGGTGTTCGCCCGGCAGGGCTACCACGGGGCCCGCATGGACGACGTCGTCGCCGAATCGGGCCTGAGCAAGGGCACCCTGTACCGGTACTTCAAGAGCAAAGAGGAACTGGCCGTCGCGCTGGTGCATCAGATGCTCGACGCCGAGCACCGCGAACTCGTCCTCGCCGCCGACGGCGACGGTCCGGCGCTCGAACGGCTGGAACTGGTCACGCGGACGTTCGCGCGCAACCTGACGCGGGCTCCCGAACACGCGCCGCTGTCCCTGGAACTGCTGACCCTGGCCCAGCGCGTCCCCGAGATCAAGGACTGCTTCACCGCCCACCACCGGCACTTCATCGAGCGGCTGCGCGCGATTCTCGCGGACGTGCCCGCCCACGGCGACGACGTCGGCGGCGAGGTCGACGCCGCGGCGCCGGCCCTGGCGGCCATCGCCGACGGCCTGGTGGTGCACTGGACACTTTCCAGCTCCGGATTCGACCTGGAGGCGCGGCTCCGGGAGGCCGTGTCCGCGGTGATCCGCGGCCTCTAGAGCCCCGGCGAGCCGGATTCGGCGGTCGCCCGCGATCGCACCTGTGCGTCTGCCTCCCGGGAGGCCGTGCGGGCGGCTTTGTCTTTTTAGTGGACGAAGTTTGAACGATCTCGCCGAAAGGTCTTCTCAACACGGCGAAAGTCGGGTTATCTTCTCCGCACCGAACCGGCGCCGCCGGCCCGACGGGGCCCGGCTGCGAACCGGTCGGAGACGAGAAATCCACATCAACCAACACGGCGACCACCCATGACCCGGACCACTGCGATTGCGTCCGAAGGCAGGTTCGAGCGAAGCGAGAACCTGATCGCGAAGCGAGCCCCTGGGCGAGTCGGAGCGATGCAGCAATCGCGGCAAGGCCCGTTGAAGGAAGGCCCCCTGGGGCCTGACGCCGAGGGCGTTGCAATAGATAAGGCAGGCAGATGCGCATGACGGCTCGTCCGCAGAACGTGCATCAGGCACGGCTGCTGCGGCTGCTGCGCGACGAGGGGCCGCGGTCGCGCGCCGAGCTGGGCGACGTCGTCAAGCTGTCGCGCTCGAAGCTGGCGGTCGAGCTGGACCGGCTCGTCGAGCTGGGGCTGGTCGAGGGGGCCGGCCTGGCGGCGTCGCGGGGCGGGCGGCGGTCGGGCATCGTGCGGTTGTCGCCGCGGCTGCGGTTCGTCGCGTTCGACATCGGTGCGACGTCGATAGACGTCGCGGTGACCGACGGGGAACTCGAACTGCTCGGGCACGTCAACGAGCCGTGCGACGTGCGGCAGGGGGCGACGGTCGTGCTGGAGCGGGCGCTCGACCTGCTCGGCAAGCTCCGCGACGAGGGGCTGATCGACCAGGTGCACGGGACGGGCATCGGGGTGCCGGGGCCGGTCAGCTTCCGCGACGGCATGCCGGTCGTCCCGCCGATCATGCCGGGCTGGGACCGGTTCCCCGTGCGGGACGCCATCGGCCAGGAGCTCGGCTGCCCGGTGCTCGTCGACAACGACGTGAACCTGATGGCGCTCGGCGAGCTGACGTCCGGGGTGGCGCGGTCGGTGGACGACTTCCTGCTCGTCAAGATCGGGACGGGCATCGGCTGCGGCATCGTGGTCGACAAGGCCATCTACCGGGGTGTTTCGGGCAGTGCGGGCGACATCGGGCACATCAGGGTCGATGACGACGGACCGGTGTGCGCGTGCGGCAACTCGGGGTGCCTGGAGGCGTACTTCGGTGGTGCGGCGCTCGCGCGGGACGCCCGGGCGGCGGCGGAGTCGGGCGAGTCGGTGCATCTCGCGGCGCTGCTGGAGACGCACGGCGAGCTGACCGGCGAGCACGTGTCGGTCGCGGCGGCCGCGGGCGATCCCGCGGCGGTGCGGATCATCCGGGAGGGCGGGCGGCACGTCGGCCAGGTCCTCGCCGGGCTCGTCAGTTTCTTCAACCCCGGACTCGTGATCATCGCGGGCGGTGTCGCGGGGCTCGGCCACACGCTGCTGGCCGAGATCCGCAGCGTCGTCTACCGCCGGTCGGCGCCGCTCGCCACCGGCAACCTGCCCATCGTGCTGTCCGAACTCGCCGGGGCCGCCGGCGTGGTCGGCGGCGCCCGGCTCATCAGCGACCACGTCTTCTCCACCGCCTAGGAGTCCCGATGGGCGATCCACTGCTGCGGATGCGCGGCATCGTCAAGCAGTTCCCCGGCGTCCGCGCCCTGGACGGCGTCGACCTCGACGTCCTCCCGGGCGAGGTGCACTGCCTGCTCGGGCAGAACGGCGCCGGCAAATCCACGTTGATCAAGGTGCTCGCGGGCGCGCACCAGCCGGACGAGGGCGAGATCGTCTTCGCCGGGGAGACGGTGCGGCTCGCCGGGCCGACCGCCGCCATGCGAGCCGGAATCGCCACCATCTACCAGGAACTGGACCTGGTGGACGGCCTGTCGGTGGCCGACAACATCTTCCTCGGGCACGAGAAGGCGTCGTTCGGGTTCACCCGGCGGGGCGACGCGGAGCGGGCGGCGCGCGAGCTGCTCGGCCGGCTGGGGCACGGCGAGATCCCGCCGCGGCGGGAGGCCGGGCGGCTCCCGGCGGCGGGCAAGCAGGTCGTGAGCATGGCGCGGGCCCTGTCGCACGACGCGAAGCTGATCGTGATGGACGAGCCGTCGGCGGCGCTCGCGCACGACGAGGTGGGCAACCTGTTCCGGATCATCCGGGAGCTGACGGCGGCGGGCGTCGCCGTGGTGTACATCTCCCACCGGCTGGAGGAGATCCGCGAGATCGGCGACCGGGTCACGGTGCTGAAGGACGGACGGTCCGTCGCGGGGAACCTCCCGGCGAAGACGACGTCGACCGACAAGGTCGTGTCGCTGATGACCGGACGGGACGTCGAGTACGTGTTCCCCGAGCGGCCGGAGGCGACCGAGGGCGCCGAGGTGCTGCGGGTCGAGGACCTGACGGTCCCGGGTGCGTTCGCGGACGTGTCGCTGACGGTGCGCGCGGGCGAGATCGTCGGCCTCGCGGGGCTGGTCGGGTCGGGCCGCTCGGAGATCCTCGAAACGGTCTACGGCGCGCGGCGTCCCGCGAAGGGCCGGGTGCTCGTGGACGGGCGCCGCGTGCGTCCGGGCGACACCGGCGCGGCCGTCCGGCGCGGCATGGGCATGGCGCCGGAGGAACGCAAGAGCCAGGCGCTGCTGCCGAACGAGACGGTCGCCGCGAACGTGACCGTCGCGGGCCTCGGCCGGTACTCCCGGCTCGGCTGGTTCGACCGCCGCCGCGAGCAGGACGACGTGCGGCGGCAGATTGAGTCGCTGGACATCCGCCCGCCCGACCCGCGGCGGCCCGTCGTGACGCTGTCGGGCGGCAACCAGCAGAAGGTCGTGCTGGCCCGCTGGCTGCTCGGCTCCGATGACCTGCGGCTGCTGATCCTGGACGAGCCCACCCGCGGTGTCGACGTCGGCGCGCGCGCGGAGCTGTACGCGGTGATCCGGGAGCTGGCGTCGCGGGGCATCGCGGTGCTGCTGGTGTCGAGCGAGGTGCCCGAGGTGCTGGGGCTGGCCGACCGGGTCCTGGTCGTCCGCGAGGGGCGGGTCGTGCACACCGGCGACGCCCGCGACCTCGACGAGGCCGCCGTACTCAACATGATCATGGAAGGGAGCGCGCTTTGAGTGACGCGGGCGTGGACGAGCGCGGCGAGGCGCCCGTCTCGGTGGGCGAGCAGGCACCGGAGGCGAGGGCGCCGGACGTCCGGTGGTGGCGGCGTCCGCCGCTCGACGACACCCGGCACCTCGGGCTCGTCCTGGCGCTGCTGCTGCTGTGCGCCGTCGGGGCGATCACGCAGCCGGACAACTTCCTGACCACCGGGAACACGGTCGGCATCCTGGTCCTCGCGGCCACCATCGGCGTGATCACCGTCGGCCAGACGTTCGTGATCATCGGCGGCGGGATCGACCTGTCGGTCGGGTCGGTGATGGCGCTGGCGTCGGTGTGGGCCACGACGGTGGCCACCCAGTCCTACGGGCCCGCGGTGATGGCGATCTGCGCGATCCTCGTCGGGACGGGCGCGGGCGTCGTCAGCGGGCTGCTGATCTCCTACGGACGGCTCGTCCCGTTCATCGCGACGCTGGCGATGCTCGTCGCGGCGCGCGGGCTGGCGCAGCGGCTGTCGGACCGCCGCACCCAGCTGGTGCAGCCGGAGAACAGCGCGATCGTGGAACTGTCCACGACGAAGGTGCTCGGGCTGCCGCTGGTCGTGTACATCTTCCTGGCCATCGGCGCCGCCGGGTGGGTGCTGCTCAACCGGACGACGTTCGGGCGCCGGACGTTCGCGGTCGGCGGCAACCCGGAGGCGGCGCGGCTCGCCGGCATCGACGTCCGCCGCCACACGCTGCTGCTGTACGCCCTGTCCGGGTTCTGCTGCGGCGTCGCGGCGATCATCATCATGGCCCGCACGACGACCGGTTCCAGCACCCACGGCGACCTGTACGAGCTGGACGCCATCGCCGCGGTGATCATCGGCGGGACGCTGCTGACCGGCGGCCGCGGCACCGTCATCGGGTCGATCCTCGGCGTGCTGGTGTTCACCCTCATCACGAACCTGTTCATCCTCAACGGCCTGCAGACCAGCGACCAGCTGATCGCCAAGGGCGCGATCATCGTCGTCGCCGTGCTGCTGCAGCGCCGGGCGCTCCGCTCGCCCACCTGACGTCCCCCCGCCCGGATCCCGTGCCGACCCCCACCCCCGATCAGGAGCACGACATGCGCGATCAGAGCAGCCCGTCCCGTCCGAGCCGCAGAGGCGTCCTGTTCGGCGGCGCCGTCGTCGCCGCCGGTGGCTTCGCCGCGGCCTGCACCAGCAACGCCGAACCGTCCGACGGCGGCACCGCCGCGCAGGGCGGCACGCTGCAAGGCGACAACGACAAGCCCGGCAAGAAGGTCACGATCGGGTTCTCGGCCCCGGCCGCCGACCACGGCTGGATGGCGGCGATCGCCAAGGACGCCGAGGCGCAGGCCAAGAAGTACACCGATGTCGACTGGAAGCCGGTCGAGCCGACCAACGACATCAACCAGCAGATCTCCGCCGTCGAGTCGCTGATCCAGGCGAAGGTGAACGCGCTGGTCATCCTGCCGAACGACGGCGAGCAGCTGAACCAGGTCGCCCGCAAGGCGATGGACGCCGGCATCCCGGTGATCAACCTGGACCGCGTCTTCCCCGACAAGCTCTCCTACCGGACGTGGCTCGGCGGCGACAACTACGGCATGGGCGTCTCCGCGGGCCACTACATCGGCAAGAAGCTGAAGGACGCGGGCACGTCGAACCCGGTCATCGTCGAGGTGCAGGGCATCGCGACGCTGCCCCTCACCCAGGACCGCAGCAAGGGCTTCGCCGACACGCTGAAGACCTACGGGTTCGAGGTCACCGACCAGCAGGCCGCGGAGTTCACCGTGGAGTCCGGCAACCAGGTCACCACCAACCTGCTGTCGGCCCACAAGAAGATCGACGCGCTGTGGAACCACGACGACGACCAGGGCGTCGGCGTCCTCGCCGCGATCACCCAGTCCGGACGCGACGACTTCTTCATGGTCGGCGGCGCCGGTTCGGCCAACGCCATGCGGGAGATCAAGAAGGGCGGGGTGCTGGAGGCGACCGTCACCTACCCGCCGACGATGGCCGGTTCGGCGGTCAAGCTCGCGCGGCTGATCGCGCAGGGCAAGGGCATGGCCGACCTCGTCGAGTTGCAGGTCCCGCAGTCGATCACGCTTTCGTCCGAGACGATCACCAAGGCGAACGTCGACACGTACATGCCGCTCGGCTTCGAATCCTGAGCCGGACGGGCCGCGTCCCGGACCCGTCCGGGCCCGTCCCGGGCGAACACTGAGAGGTGAGCTGAATTGACGACCGTCGGAGTCGGGATGGTCGGGCATGCGTTCATGGGGCGCGCCCACTCCCAGGCGTGGCGCAGCGTCGGGCCGTTCTTCGACCCGCCGCTGACCCCCGTGATGACCGCCCTCGCCGGGCGCGACGCCGGACGCACCGGCGCCGCGGCCCGCGCGCTCGGCTGGGCGTCCGCCGAGACCGACTGGAAGGAGCTGCTGCGCCGCGACGACGTGCAGCTCGTCGACGTCTGCACGCCGGGCGACAGCCACGCCGAGATCGCGGTCGCCGCGCTCGACGCGGGCAAGCACGTGCTGTGCGAGAAGCCGCTCGCCAACACCGTCGCCGAGGCCGAGTCGATGGTCGCCGCCGCCGAACGGGCCCGCGCGCGCGGCGTCCGCTCGATGGTCGGGTTCAACTACCGGCGCGTCCCGGCCGTCACGCTCGCGCGCCGGCTGGTCGCCGAGGGCCGCATCGGGACCGTCCGGCAGATCCGGGCGCAGTACCTGCAGGACTGGCTGACGGACCCGGAGTCGCCGCACACCTGGCGGCTGGACCGTGCCAGGGCCGGATCCGGCGCGCTCGGCGACATCGGCGCGCACATCATCGACACCGCCCAGTTCGTCACCGGGCACGCGCTGACCGGCGTCACCGCGCTGACCGACACCTTCACCCACGAGCGTCCGCTGCCCGGCGGCGGGACCGCCCCGGTGACGGTGGACGACGCCGCGCTGTTCCTGGCGCGGACGGACGGCGGCGCGCTCGCGACGTTCGAGGCGACGCGCGTCGCGTCCGGGCGCAAGAACGCCCTGCGGATCGAGGTCAGCGGCTCGGCCGGCGCCCTGTCGTTCGACCTGGAGTCGCTGAACGAGTTGTGGCTCCACGACGCGACGGAGGACGCGGTGACCGCCGGGTTCCGCCGGATCGTCGTCACCGAGGACGTCCACCCCTACGCGGGGGCGTGGTGGCCGCCCGGTCACATGCTCGGTTACGAGCACACCTTCACCCACCAGATGGCCGACCTGCTCACCGCCATCGCCGACGGCACCGACCCCAGCCCGTCGTTCGCCGACGGGCTGCGGGTGCAGCGGGTGCTGGCGGCCGTCGAGCGCAGCGCCGCCGCGAACGGCGGCTGGACCACCGTCGAATCCAGCGTCGAAGGGACCGCGTGACATGCCGCGACCGATCACCCTGTTCACCGGCCAGTGGGCGGACCTGCCGTTCGAGGAGGTCTGCCGGCTCGCGTCCGGCTGGGGCTACGAGGGCCTGGAGATCGCCTGCTGGGGCGACCACTTCGAGGTCGACAAGGCCCTCGCCGACGACTCCTACATCCCCGCCAAACTGGAGACGCTCGCCGCGCACGGCCTGAAGGTGTGGGCGATCTCCAACCACCTCGTCGGGCAGGCCGTCTGCGACATCCCCGACGAACGCCACCAGCGATCCTGCCGGAGCGCATCTGGGGCGACGGCGAAGCCGAGGGCGTCCGGCGGCGCGCCGCCGAAGAGATCAAGGACACCGCGCGGGCCGCCGCGAAACTCGGCGTCGACACCGTCATCGGGTTCACCGGCTCCTCGATCTGGCACACCGTCGCGATGTTCCCGCCCACCCCCGACGCGATGATCGACCGCGGCTTCGCCGACTTCGCCGACCGCTGGAACCCGATCCTGGACGTCTTCGACGAGGTCGGCGTCCGGTTCGCGCACGAGGTCCACCCGAGCGAGATCGCCTACGACTACCACTCGACCGTCCGGACGCTCGAAGCGATCGGCCACCGTCCCGCGTTCGGCCTCAACTTCGACCCGTCGCACTTCGTGTGGCAGGAACTCGACGTCGTCGGTTTCCTGTTCGACTTCCGCGACCGGATCTACCACGTCGACTGCAAGGACACGAAGGTCCGCACCGGCGACGGGCGCCGCGGCCGACTGTCGTCGCACCTGCCGTGGGGGGACCTGCGGCGCGGGTGGGACTTCATCTCGACCGGCCGCGGCGACGTCCCGTGGGAGGACGTGTTCCGCGCGCTGAACTCCATCGGCTACGACGGCCCCGTCTCGATCGAATGGGAGGACGCGGGGATGGACCGCCTGCAGGGCGCGCCGGAAGCGCTCGCGTTCGTCCGGGCCCTCAACGCGATGGAGCCGCCGACGGCCTCGTTCGACGCGGCGTTCGCGAAGGACGACTAGGGCGACCCGGGCGCCGCGCGGAAGTCGGCGTCGTCGAAGCCGGGGGAGACCACGCAGCCGACGAGGACCTCCTCCGGCCCGGCGGGGCGCGCCGCCTGCCACGTCCCGGCGGGGACGACGGCCTGCGGCGCCTGCCCGGCCGCGACGTCCGCGCCGACGACGATCGTCTCCGGCTCGCCGGGGCGCTCGCCGTCCCCGCCCAGGAGCAGGTGCAGCGGTCCGCCGCGATGCCACAGCCACAGCTCGGCGGACCGCACCACATGCCACATCGCCTCCTCGCCCGGCGGCAGCAGGAAGTAGATCCCGGTCGCGCTCACCCGCCCGCCCGGGTAGCCGTCCGGGACGAACCGGACGTCCGAGCGCCACGTCTCCCGGTACCAGCCGCCCTCGGAACGGGGGAGCAGGTCGAGCGCCGCGGCCGTCGCGGGGCGGTCGAGCACCGCCGTGTGCCGTCCGTCCGGGCCGCGCCGCAGGTACCGGACGCGCGTCGCGGTCGTCCGGTCGAGCACGGCGCGCGGCGGCCGGATCCCGGGCGCCGGGTCCAGCGTCACCGCGAGGACCTGCCCCTCGGGGAAGGCGTCGTCGGCGACGGCGAGCAGGTCCCGCTCGTCCTCAGGCGCCCACACACCCCCCGCCTCCGGCAGGACGAACCGTGGCCCGGGCTGGGCGCGCCAGCCGTCCAGTGTCACCAGCAGCAGCATGGGGTCAGTCCACCATGGTCAGGACGACCTTGCCCGTGACGTCCCCGCCGACGCGCGGTCGGCACATCGAACGCGGCGGACGATCACTCCATCTCGGCCAGCCGGGCCGGATCGAACACGATCGGGAACGGCCGTTCGACCTCGACCGTCTCCCCGGACCGCACACGCCGGACGATCTCGTACCGCCCGTCCGCGATCTCCATCAGCGTCACCGTGGGCCGCGGCTCCAGGTCGACGAGCCAGTAGTGCGGGATCCCTGTCGCGGCGTACTCTTCGACCTTGTGCACCCGGTCGGTCCGCTCGTTGCCCGTGCGCGGCGTCACGACCTCGGCGACGAAGATCAGATCGGGCCCGTAGTAGGTGCGGGTACGGCGTTCGAGGGCCAGCCGCGCCACGTCGCGGGCGACGGCGAACACGTCCGGCTTGCGGACGCCCGCGCGCGTCGTCACGTCCTGCGGCGCCCCGGCCACATGGACGTCCGCGTCCGCCTGCCGGGCCGCGTCCTTCAGGATCCCCTTCAGCCGCTCGGCCGCGTGGTCGTGCCACACGTCGCCCGGCAGTTCGCTCAGCCACCCGTCGGCGAGCTCGTGCCGGCGCCCGTCCTCGGGCAGCGAATCCAGGTCGTACAGCGTGTAAGGGCCGTGCGCGCGGCCGGGCGCTCCCCCTGCGGCGACTACGTGCATGTCCGAAAACTAGCGCGGCGGACGTCCGATCTCCGTGATCACGCGGCGGGGTGGCCGGATTTGGCGATATGTCTCGATGATCGGGGCTGCCCGGGTTAAGATACATCTCGTCTTGCTCGAAGGAGAGATGCGATGAGCGTCCAGCACCAGCCCCTCCGCGCCTCCGACCGCGACCGCGACGAGGTGCTCGTCCGGCTCCACACCGCATACGCCGAAGGCCGGCTCAGCGAGACGGAACTGGACGAGCGCATCGACCTCACCCTCGCCGCCCGCACCCACGACGACCTCGGCCGCGTCTCGGCCGACCTCCCCGGCCCCCGCCCCGCCCCCGCCCCGGGCATCCCGGCGGGCCGCCTGCAGGTCGCGTACAAGGACACCGTCACGCGCGGCGGCCGCTGGTGCGTCCCCGACGCGTTCACGTCCGTCGTCTACAAGGGCCGCGCGCTGCTCGACCTGCGCGCCGCCGAACTCACCGGCCCCGTCACGACCCTCCGCGTCGTCGCGTACAAGTCGACGGTCGAGATCGTCGTCCCGGCGGGCGTCCACGTCGAGGCCACCGGGATGGGCGTCTCCACGGACGTGGACGGCGCCCCGGCGCCCGGCGCGCCGATCGTCCGCGTCCAGGGCCTCGCGTACAAGGGCCGCATCGAAGCGAAGAGCACCCGCGAGTACTCTGCAGCCTGACCCACCGCAGGCGTACACACCTGGCGGGCGGGCCCTTTCACGACGGGCCCGAGCGAAGAGCCGGACCCGGCAACCGCCCCGGCAGACCGCAGCGCCGTCCCGACCGAAGAACGCGCAGGTGGTCGCCCCTCGGTGGTCGGCCCGATCAGCGAGCGCGGGCGGGCGGTCGCCTCGCCGGGCGAGCCACATGGCCCGTCGCGGGTCCGACTCGCGAGGCGGGCCGTCTCATGGTGGTAGGCCTGATCGGCGAGCGGAGTGTCGTGGGCCAAGCACCGGTTCGGGGGGCGCCTTCCACACGGGTCGGGCCGACCGGTGACGTGACGGGAGCCGTGCGGGCGACCGCCTTCGCGGGTGCGGTATTCGCGGCGGCCGACCGCGGCGGGGCCGTGCGGACGGGGGCGGGTGCGACGAGTGTCGCATTCGCGAATGTGCACGGTGAGTCCTTTCGGGCTGACTCATCGGCATATTTCGGCCGTTGCCCGCAAAAGGTGATAGAACCCTCAAGCGGCCCCGATCGGTAGCCGTTCACCTCAATGTCAGAACAGACCCCCGTGTGACACGGTTTGATGGTGTGCCATCACCCATGGCCCGAAAAGGAGCGCGTGTGACGGCGAGGAGCCCGCAGCAGGACGAGGCACGCTCCGACGACCCGACCGACTCCCGCGAGGTCCGGCGCCGCCTGACGTTCGGCGTCGCCGCCGACCTCCCGGCCTCCCTGTCACCCTGGCAGCGCGCCCTCGAAGCCTGGCGCGCCGCCGGAATTCCGTGGCGCCACGCGCCCGAACCCGATGAGCCGTCCGCTGTGCAGCCGACGAAGCCCGGACGGGGTGAGAAGGGCCCGCCGAAGCCGTCGAAGCCCGCCGCCGCGCCCGAACCGATCGTGCGGGCGCCGAAGACCGTTCCCGGAACCGCTCCGGCATTGGAAGACGAGGTCAAGGAGAAAGTGGACGCCGAAGTTCGTGACTCGAAGCCGGAGTCGGCACCTGCGGTGGCCGAGCCGGCACGCGCTCTCACGGCCGCGCAGAACGACACGGGCGGGAAACCGGAAGCCGACGTGGCGGAGCGACCGGCGCCCGCGCGTGCCGAGGAAGGCCCGGCCACGGGCCCGGCCGAGGCACCGCGAAAGGCGTCCAGGCCGGGCGGGGCGAAGCGCACGCGTCGTCCGGCGGTCCGGGGATCGTGGCGCTGGCGGCCAAGCGGCGCAAGCCCGCCGAACCGCCCGCCGCCGCCGAGCCGCGGCCCGCGAAGCCGGACTCCGCGAAGCCGGATCCCGCAGGACCGAAAGCCGCGAAGCCGCAGCCCGCGAAGCCGGAGCCCGCGACGGCGGGGGCCGCCGAGCGGGAGCCCGCGAAGGCGAAGTCCGCGAAGTCCGAGTCGGCGAAGCCGGGGTCCGCGAGGGCGAAGGCCGCGGAGCTTGAGACCGTGAGGCCGGAGCCCGCGAAGACGAAGTCCGCGGAGCCCGAGTCCGCGAAGGCGAAGGCCGCGAAGTCGGAGCCTGCGAAGTCGGAGACCGCGAAGGCGAAGGCCGCGAAGCAGGCGCCCGCGGAGGCGAAGGCCGCGAAGGCGAAGGCCGCGAAGGCG
>NZ_MKJY01000080.1 GCF_001942465.1 Actinomadura sp. CNU-125 | reverse complement strand
GAGCGCCGCGGCGGCGGCCTCCGCGTGCGGGCGGTGCCGAGGTCGGCGAGGCCCGCGCTGCGGCGACCGTCCCCGGGACTGGACGCCCTGGACCGGGCCGGTGCGCAGCCCGGTCCCGGCGACCGAGGCGGACGCCCCGGCGGCGCCGGACGCCGCGGTGTGCGGCCCGTGCCCGCCGACCAGGCCGAGGAGGCCGAGGGCGACGACGAGCATCCGGGCGAGCAGGCCCGCGGGGGCCGCGGAGGGAGGGTGGTGCATGGTCCCTCCCGTCGATGGTGCCCGGCCGGGCGGCGCCCGGCTCGTAGGTGATCGGCTCGCCGCGGTGCTGCAGCAAACCTAGCCCACCCCGGCGACCGGACGCTCGGCGTTCGTCGAGGGTTTGACCAACCGGCGAACTTTCCGTCAAGGGCGTTCACCGCCACAACGGCCTTCCCATTCCGGCCAGGTCCGTCCGACCTGCGGGGACGGCCGCGTGTCCGGATCCGGACGGCACTGTACTTACCGGCCGGTATTGCCGGGGCCCGGAAAGCGAATTACTTTCACAATGCCCACCCCGAACCGGACAAAGGAGCCTCCGGTGGCACGAATCAGGCAAGCTGCAATCATCGGGACGGCCGCGGTGGCCGTCCTGGCCACGGCCGTCGCCCCCGCCTCGGCCGCGACCACCACCATCCGCGCGGGCTCGGCGACCGCCGCGCCCTACGCGGGCAACGTCCAGGCGTCCCTGCTCGGCGTCGCCACCGTCTCCACGTCGATCGGCAGCGGCTCCTGTGACGAGTCGACGATGACGGGATCGGTGAACTCCGACGGCACGGCCCTCACCATCGACGCGGCGGACTTCACCGGCGCGGGCGGCGGACCCTGCACCGGCACCACGTCCTCCACCATCACCGCACAGAACCTGCCGTGGACGGGCGGCGCCGTCGCCTACGACCCCAACGGCACCAACGGACGGGACGCGAGCGTCACGATCGCCAACTTCCGCGTCGAGGCCGTCGTGGACCTGTTCGGCGGCATCACCTGCGTGTTCGGCGGCACGCTCACCGCCGACGGCTACAACGGCGACAACCCGGACCGTCCCGACACCGGCAACGCCGAGGCGCAGGTCGGCGTGAACGGCGCGACGGTGAGCAAGCAGGGCGGCAGCTGGCTCTGCCCGTCCACCGCGTCCGTCACCGCGACGTACGAGCTGCTCGGCGAGTCGACGGCCGGCTCGGGCACCTTCGACCAGTCCCTCTACGTGACCGGCTGATCCCCGGCTCCCACGACGACGGGCCGCCCCCCATCCCCCGGGGGCGGCCCGTCCTCGTGCGCACGGCGCGGCGCGGCCGACGCCCGCGTCGGCGGCCCGCGGTCAGCAGCCGACGAGCTGCGCCGCCAGGAACGACTCGACCTGCGAGATCGCGATGCGCTCCTGGCTCATCGTGTCGCGCTCCCGGACGGTCACCGCGTCGTCGTCGAGCGTGTCGAAGTCGACCGTGACGCAGAACGGGGTGCCGATCTCGTCCTGCCGCCGGTAGCGGCGGCCGATGGCGCCGGCGTCGTCGAAGTCGACGTTCCAGCTCTTGCGCAGCCGCGCGGCGAGGTCACGGGCCTTCGGCGACAGGTCGGCGTTGCGCGACAGCGGCAGCACCGCGACCTTGACCGGGGCGAGCCGCCGGTCGAGACGCATCACGGTGCGCTTCTCCAGCTTGCCCTTGGCGTTCGGGGCCTCGTCCTCGGCGTAGGCGTCCATCATGAACGTCAGCGTGCAGCGGTCGACACCGGCCGCGGGCTCGATGACGTACGGGACGTACCGCTCGCCGGACTCCTGGTCGAAGAACGTCAGGTCGGCGCCGGACGCCTTGGAGTGCGTCGACAGGTCGTAGTCCGTGCGGTTCGCGACGCCCTCCAGCTCGCCCCACTCGCCGCCGACGAAGTTGAACCGGTACTCCACGTCCACGGTCCGCTTGGAGTAGTGCGACAGCTTGTCGGCCGGGTGCTCGAACAGCCGCAGGTTCTCCTTGCGGATGCCGAGGTCGGTGTACCACTGGAACCGCTCGTCGATCCAGTACTGGTGCCACTCCTCGTCGGTGCCCGGCTTGACGAAGAACTCCATCTCCATCTGCTCGAACTCGCGGGTCCGGAAGATGAAGTTGCCCGGGGTGATCTCGTTGCGGAACGACTTGCCGATCTGGCCGATGCCGAACGGGATCTTGCGCCGCGCGGACTGCTCCACGTTCTTGTAGTTGATGAAGATGCCCTGCGCGGTCTCGGGCCGCAGGTAGGCCAGACCCGACTCGTCGTCCTGGACGGCGCCGAGGTAGGTGCGGAGCATCGCGTTGAACATCCGCGGCTCCATGAAGGCGCCCTTCACCCCGCAGTTGGGGCAGGCCACGTCGTTCAGGCCGTTCGCGGGCGGGCGGCCGTGCTTCTCCTCGTACGCCTCTTCGAGGTGGTCGGCGCGGTAGCGCTTGTGGCAGGACTGGCACTCGGTCAGCGGGTCCACGAACGCCTGGACGTGGCCGCTGGCCTCCCAGACCTCGCGCGCGAGGATGACCGAGGAGTCGAGGCCGACGACGTCGTCGCGGCCCTGCACCATGGACTTCCACCACTGGCGCTTGACGTTGTTCTTCAGTTCGACGCCGAGGGGACCGTAGTCCCAGGACGCCTTGAGCCCGCCGTAAATCTCACTGGACGGGTAGACCAGTCCCCGCCGTTTGGCGAGGTTGACGATCGTGTCCATCACGTCGGAACGGCGTGCCATGTATCTTCTCCATCCGGCTGGCGGTCGGCGGGACAGTGAGTGCGCCCCCGTCCCGTTGGAACGGCGGACGGCGGCGAGTGTGATCCCCGGTGATGTGCGTCCGAGGCGCGGTCCTCCCCGGCGCCTCAGAGCATTCCCCAGCTTAGGGCACCGGAGCGGGTTCCCTGCCGCGAGGCTCGCACACGCCCGCACGGATCCGCGAGCGCTTTTCGCGCGCTCGTCCGGTCGGCTCGCCCGTTCGACAGGTCCGGTCAGTAGACGAGGCCGTCCACGATGTTGGAGTCGATGTTGAGGGCGGCGTCGCCGTGCCGTTCCTTGTGGGGGCCGCGGTACTGCTTGATGCGGCGGTGCGGGGACCACAGTCCGTCCGCGAAGTACGGGTCGCCGTACACGCTCGCGCGCCCGTCCCAGTTGGCGAACCAGATGCCCTCGGGCTTGCTGATCCCGGAGGCGCGCGCCACGTCGCGGACACCGGACGCCGAACTGCTGTACATGCAGGGCCGGTAGCCCTGCTTCTCCAGCTCGCGCACCCAGGCGTCGACGAACTTCAGCACGGCCTTGCGGCACTTCTTCTTGCGGCCGTCGTACGCCTCCATGTCCAGGTAGATCGGCTCGCCCGGCGGGATCCCGAGGTCCTTGGCCTTGCGGGCCGCGTCCACGGCGTTCTCGCGGCCCTGCGCCCCGGCGTTGCGGCGCGTGAAGCGCTGCGGGCGGGGACCGCACGGCGCCTGCAGCCCCACGTACGTCGGGGTGATCCGGTAGCCCATCGCGCGGACGTCCCGCACCCACGACTCGGTGAGGTTCGGCTGGGCGCAGCCGCGCGCCGCGCCGCCGATGTAGATGTTGGTCACGTCGTAGGCGTTCCGCCAGCGCTTCATCGTGTCGAGGGACGGCGCGGTGCAGGTGTCGAACCCGCGCCCGCGCGTCCAGGGCCGCCGCGCCTCCGTGGCGTCCGCTCCTTGCGCGCCCTTCCCGGACGGGCTCGCGGCGGGCTCCTCGGGACCGGTGCGGCCGCGTTCGGTGTCCGGCGCGGAGTCCCCGGGCCGGAACGGGACGGGCCGGGCCGACGGCGCGCAGCATCCGCTGGAGCGGCGCGGGGTCGTCGCCGTACACGCCGGTGATCGCGACGCCCGCCCCGGGCAGCGCGAGCCGGGTCTCGCGCCCGGCGGACGGCTCGACGGTGAACGCGGCGAGGTTCGCGGCGCGCACGACCGTCCGGGACGAGCGGCCGCCGGTGCGGGCCCGGTCGCCGAGCGGCGCGATGTGGACGGCCGACGTGCGGCCGACGACGCGGGCGGGCAGTCGGGCCGCGGGCCGGGGCGGCCGAGGTAGACGGCGCGCCGGTCGTAGCGGATGCAGCGCGCGGGGTCGCGGTCGAGCCGGTGCACCTCCCAGCCGTCCGGCACCGGGATGCGCAGCCCCCGGTAGCGGACGACGCGCCCGGGTCCCGCGGGTTCGGCGGCGGCCGCGCGGCTCACCGTGCCGGACGCGGGCCGCGCGGGCGTCTCCGCGAGGACCGCGCCGAGGGGCGCGAGGACCGCGACCCCGGACAGTGCGCTGAGCAGGACGGCATGGCGCATCGCGTCTCCCCCGAGGAACGCCGGGCCGCACGGCCCGCGACGTGATCGTGACGCGGCAAAGATGACCTTGGACGGCGGGGCGAAACGACGCCCGAAAGGATCTTGCCCGCCGGTTGCCCGGTTTTGGGACGCCGTCGCGCGTGCGTGGGGCGCGGGGTCAGGCCGTGGTGACGATCTCGTAGGCGCCGGGCTCGTCCAGCGCGTACGCGGCCAGGGGGATGAACTCCATCCGGACGGCGGGGGCACCGAGCGCGCGCCGGTAAAATCCTGCTCCGTCCCATTCGGTGACCAGCGCCCACAGGTCGGGTTCGTCGACGGTGCGGGCGAGCCGGCCGGTGCGGAATCCGGGACTGGCGGACAGCACGGTGAGCACCGCGCTCATGCGTGCGGCGAAGCCGTCGGCGTCCGCGCCGGGCACCCGGTACCGGGTTATCGCGATCATCCGCCCATCCTGGCAGTACGTTGGGCGCGTGGAGAGGGGAGGCGGTATGCCGGGCGGACGCGCGACGGGATCGGCCGGGCCTGCGGGACAGGCGGGATCGACGGGCCTGCGGGCCGCGGTGGAGCGGTGGAGCGCCGCGCCGGTGGTGTTCCTGCACCGGCTGCCGCGCTGGGTGCTGCTCGCCGCGGTGTTCGCGCTGCTGGTGCTCGGCATGGCGGGGACGGGCTGGCCCGCGGCCGCGGGGCTGCTGGTGCTCGCGCTGTTCCTCGCCTGGTTCGCCTACCTCAACTGGCCCGTGCTGGACGCGTCTGGGCGGTTGCTGCGGGTGGTCGGGACGACCGTCCTCGCCGGGTTCGCCGTGGCACGCGTCATTGGGCGATTTTGACAATCATTTTCACTTTGAGCATACTGACAACGTGCCCAGATCCCGCAAAACCCTGCGAAACCTCCCCGCGGCCGCTCTCGCCCTGACCGGGCTGGCCGCCGGTCTCACCGCCTGCGGCGACGCGGGCGCCGACGCCCCGCCCGGCACCGTCGAGGTGGTCGCGTCCTTCTATCCCATGGCGTGGCTCGCCGGCGAGGTCGGCGGCGACGACGTCCACGTGCGGACGCTCACCGCGCCGGGAGCCGAGCCCCACGACCTGGAGCTGACGGCCAAGCAGGTCGCGAACGTCCAGCGGGCCGAGCTCGCCCTCTACGTGAAGGGCCTGCAGCCGGCCGTCGACGAAGCCGTCCACCAGCACGCCGAGGACTCGTCGCTCGACGCCGCGAGCGTGGTGAAGACGCTGCCGCCGCCCGCGGCGGAAGAGGGCCACGAGCACGGCCATGAAGAAGGGCACGACGAGGGCCACGAGGAAGGGCACGACCACGGCGACGCCGGGTACGACCCGCACATCTGGCTCGACCCGGCCCGCATGGCGACCATCGCCACCGCGCTCGGCGACCGGCTCGCGAAGGCCGACGCCGAGAACGCGGCCGAGTACAAGAGCCGCGCCCAGACCGTCGCGAAGCGGCTCACCGATCTGGACGCGAAGTTCAAGGACGGCCTCGCGACCTGCGAGCGCAAGGAGATCGTCACCGCGCACGCCGCGTTCGGCTACCTGACGAACCGGTACGGGCTCGCGCAGGTCCCGATCGCCGGGGTCGACCCGTCCAACGAGCCCTCCCCCGCCCGGCTCGCCGAACTGACCGAGCACGTCAAGCAGGCCGGCGCCACGACCGTCTTCACCGAGACGCTCGTCAGCCCGAAGGTCGCCGAAACGCTCGCCCGGGAGGCCGGGGTGAAGACGGCCGTGCTCGATCCGGCCGAGGGCGTCAAGGAAGGCTCCTCCGACGACTACATGACGATCATGAACAAGAACCTCGAAACCCTCAGACCCGCCCTGGGATGCTCATGAGCCGAGCCGACGCGGCACCGTCCGCACCGCCGTTCGAGATGACCGGCGGGCGGGTCCGGCGGGACGGCCGCGAGGTCCTCGCCGGCGTGGACCTGCGGGTCGACGCCGGCGACGTCGTCGCCGTCCTCGGGCCGAACGGCGCGGGCAAGTCCACCCTGATCAAGGCGCTGCTCGGGCTGGTCCCGCTGGCGGCGGGCCGCACCGCGATCTACGGGGACGCGCCCGCGCGGTTCCGCGACTGGAAACGGATCGGGTACGTGCCGCAGCGGCTGCCGATGGGCGGCGGCGTCCCCGCGACCGTCCGTGAGGTCGTGTCGTCCGGCCGCGTCGCCCGGCGGTCCCGCTGGCGGCCCGCGTCGGCCGCCGACCGCGCCGCCGTGGACGGCGCCCTCGCCGCGGTCGGCCTCGCCGACCGCGCCCGCGACACCGCGCATCTGCTGTCCGGCGGCCAGCAGCAGCGGGTGCTGATCGCCCGCGCGCTCGCGCGAACCGGACGCGTCGTCCTGGACGAGCCGACCGCGGCGGCGGCGACGCGGGCAGCCAGGAGGCGCTCGCCGGGACGCTCGGCACGCTGGTCGGCGCGGGCCGCACGGTCGTCCTGGTCGCGCACGAACTCGGCCCGATGGAGCCGCTCGTCACCCGGACGGTCGAGCTGGCGCACGGCCGCGTCGTCCGCGACGCGACCCACGAGAAGACGCTGGGAAGGCCCGCGTGATCGAGATGCTGCAGTACGACTTCATGCGCGTCGCCCTCGTCATGGCGGTGCTGATCGGGCTGACCGCCCCGGCCGTCGGAACGTTCCTGGTGCAGCGCAGGCTGTCCCTGCTCGGCGACGGCGTCGGCCACATCGCGCTGACCGGCATCGGCCTCGGCCTGCTGACCGGGACCTCCCCCGTGCTGGCCGCGCTGGCGGTGTCGGTGCTCGGCGCGGTCGCCATCGAGGTGCTGCGCGCCCGCAGCCGCAGCGGCGGCGACGTCGCGCTCGCGCTGATCTTCTACGGCGGGCTGGCGGGCGGCGTCATCCTGACGAGCCGGGAGGGCGGCGGCGCGAGCCTGCAGTCCTACCTGTTCGGCTCGATCAGCAGCGTCACGCTCTCCGACCTGTACGTCGTCGCGGGACTCGCCGTCGTCGTGCTCGGCGTCATCGCCGTGTTCGGCCGCGAGCTGTTCCTGCTGTGCCAGGACGAGGAGGTGGCGCGGGCCGCGGGCCTGCCCGTCCGCTTCCTCAGCATCCTGATCGCGGTGACGGCCGCGGCGACCGTCGTGATCGCGATGCGCGCGATCGGGCTGCTGCTGGTCAGCGCGCTGATGATCGTCCCGGTGGCGGCGGCGCAGCAGGTGACCCGCGGGTTCCGGGGGACGATGCTGGTGGCGATGGCGGTCGGTGTACTGTCGGCCGTGGCGGGCCTGGCCGGCTCGTTCGAGTACGATCTGCCCCCGGGCCCCTCGATCGTGCTGCTCGCCCTGGCGGTGTTCGCGGTCGCGGTCGCCGGGGGGACCGTGGTTCGACGCAAGCGCGCGCGGGCGGGCGAGGCCCGGGAGGTGATCCCGGACCGGCCCGGTCCCGGTGTGCAAGCCGAGGCGGAGGTGCTCAGAGGATGACGACGGCCCGCCGGGACGCGGTGCGGCAGGCGCTGGCCGGCTGCGAGGGATTCCGCAGCGCCCAGGACATCTACGCCGACCTGCGCGCCGACGGCTCCAAGATCGGCCTGACGACGGTGTACCGCGCGCTCCAAGCGCTCAGCGACTCGGGCGAGGTCGACGTCCTGCGCACCGACGAGGGCGAGGCCGTCTACCGCGCCTGCCGGACCGAGGAGCACCACCACCACCTGGTCTGCCGCGGCTGCGGCCGGACGGTCGAGGTGGAGGGCCCCGCCGTGGAACGCTGGGCCGACGCGATCGGCGCCGAACACGGATTCACGGAGATCACCCACACCGTCGAGGTCTTCGGCACCTGCGCCGACTGCGCCCGCTGACCGGCCGCGCGGCGCGGGCGCCCGGCACCCCGATGTGACGTTCGCGCCGCGATCACGGAAGAATGCCCACATGGCTACGACTCGCACCGCCAACGCGCACTGGGAAGGGCCGCTGATGGGCGGCCAGGGCACGGTTTCGCTGGACTCCTCCAAGACCGGCACGTTCGACGTCACGTGGCCGTCGCGCGCCGAGGAGCCGGGCGGGAAGACGAGCCCGGAGGAGCTCATCGCCGCCGCGCACTCCACCTGCTACTCCATGGCCCTGTCGCACGGCCTCGCCGGCGCCGGGACGCCGCCGGAGAAGGTCGACACCAAGGCGGAGGTCACCTTCCAGCCGGGCGAGGGCATCACCGGGATCCACCTGACCGTCCGGGCCTCCGTGCCGGGACTGTCGGCGGGCGACTTCGAGAAGGCCGCGCAGGACGCCAAGGCCGGCTGCCCGGTCAGCAAGGCCCTCGCGGGCACGAAGATCACGCTGGACGCGGCGCTGGTGTAGAGCGCCGCACCGCACCGCCCGGGCCCGCACGCGACCCCGCGCGCGGGCCCGAAGCATGCCGCCGTCCGTCCCCTCGAAGCGAACCGTCCACGGGAAGACGCCCCACCCGTGGCAAAGCGAGGCGGTTACCCCCGGACGGCCCACACAGCGCGGGCCGAGCAGGCACTCCGCATCGCGGGCGGGGCTGCCACCCCACACAGGCCCACCCAGCGCGGGCCGAGCAGCCCCAAGCGGCCGCCCCGCGCATCGCGGGCGGGCCGCCTGACCCGGGCGGCCGGAGCGAGCTCTGCGAGCGGAGGCCGACCGTGGCCGCTCAGGAGCCGCTCGCGGCGGGTTCCACCGGGTTGGGGACGGCGCCGCCGTAGCGGCGGTCGCGGGACGCGTACAGCTCGCACGCGTGCCACAGGTGCCGACGGTCGAAGTCGGGCCACAGGGTGTCGAGGAACACCATCTCCGCGTAGGCCGACTGCCACAGCAGGAAGTTGGACGTGCGCTGCTCGCCGGACGAGCGCAGGAACAGGTCGACGTCCGGGATCGACGGTTCGTCCAGGTAGCGGGCGAACACCTTCTCGTCGATCTTGTCGGGGTTGAGGCGGCCGTCGCGGACGTCGCGGGCGATCGCCGCCGTGGCGTCCAGGATCTCCGCCCGGCCCCCGTAGTTCACGCAGAACTGCAGGGTGAGGACGTCGTTGTCGCGCGTCATCTCCTCGGCCGTCTCCAGCTCCTTGATGACGCTGCGCCAGAGGCGGGGGCGGCGACCGGCCCACCTGACGCGGACCCCCATCGAGTGGAGCTGGTCCCGGCGGCGGCGGATGACGTCCCGGTTGAAGCCCATGAGGAACTTCACCTCGTCCGGGGAGCGCTTCCAGTTCTCGGTGGAGAACGCGTACGCCGACAGGTACGGGACGCCGAGCTCGATCGCGCCCATGATGACGTCGAAGAGCGAGTCCTCGCCGCGCTTGTGCCCCTCGGTGCGCGGCAGCCCGCGCTCCTTGGCCCAGCGGCCGTTGCCGTCCATCACGATGGCGACGTGCCGCGGCACCAGATCCGCGGGGATCCCGGGCGGCCGCGCCCCGTCCCGATGCGGATCCGGCGGCAGAACAGCCCTGCTCACACTCTCTCCCTGATGTCGTCTCCCCCGGCCGGGTCGCCGGTGGTGTCCTCGTCGAAGGCGTGCTCGCCGTCGCGTTCCACGTGCCGCAGCGAGCGGATCCCGTGCTCGAGATGCCACTGCAGGTAGGCGGCGACGAGGCCGCTGGTCTCCACGCGGTGGCGCGGTTCGCTGGCGTCGGCGTACTCCCAGTCGCCGCGCAGCAGCGCCAGCATCAGCCGGAACGTGGGCGGCGCGGGGGTCGCGGCCCCCGGACGGCGGCAGTTCGCGCAGACGGCGCCGCCCGCGGCGATCGCGAACCCGCGCAGCCCGCCGCGCACGCCGCACCGGCAGCACTCGTCCAGCGCGGGCGCCCAGCCGGCGACCGACAGCGAGCGCAGCAGGAACGCGTCGAGCACCAGGCGCGCGTCGTGGGCGCGGTCGGCGAGGGTGCGCAGCCCGCCGACCAGCAGCAGGAACTGCCGGAGCGCGGGCTCTCCCTCGTCGGTGAGCTTCTCGGCGGTCTCCAGCATCGCGGTGCCCGCCGTGTAGCGGGAGTAGTCGGCGACCAGCCGCTCCCCGTAGGGGCGCAGCGTCTCGGCCTGCGTGATGAGGTCGAGCGACCGCCGCTCGTACAGCTGGAGGTCCACGTGGGTGAACGGCTCCAGCCGCGCCCCGAACCGGGACTTGGTCTTGCGGACGCCCTTCGCGGCGGCGCGGATCCGGCCGGTGCGCCGGGTCAGCACCGTCACGATGCGGTCGGCCTCGCCCAGCTTCTGGGTGCGCAGGACGACGCCTTCGTCGCGGTAGAGGGTCACCCGTTCATTCTGTCGCACCCGGCCGGGTGCTCCGTTGCCCGGACGGACATCTCACCAGTATCTCCATAAGTCGGTTCGCTGGTATCTCTTCGCATGGTGACAATCACATACCGTGACCGGAATCGGCCGCCGCCACGCCGCGAAACCCATGGCCACGCGCCCGGGAACCTGTCAGCGTTGCTGCATGAGATGCCACATCGTGCCACCGCACATGCTGGAACGCCTCGCCCGAGACACCGCCGATCCGGTTCTGAGCGCACGCGCCCGCCGAACCATGGCCCTCACCTCCGCGCACCAGGCCGCACGGCTGGTGCCGCCTCCCGCCCGCTCCCCGGAGGAGGACTTCGTCCCGAAGCGGACGATCCACGACGCGCAGGGCCGCGAGACGCTGCCCGGCCGCGCCGTCCGCAAGGAGGGCGACCCGGCCACCGGAGACAAGACCGTCGACCGCTCCTACGACTGGCTCGGCGCCACCTTCGACTTCTTCGAGGAGGTCTATCGGCGCGACTCCATCGACGGCGCCGGACTGCCGCTGATCTCGACCGTCCACTACGGCGACGGGTACGCCAACGCCTTCTGGAACGGCGAGCAGATGGTGTACGGGGACGGCGACGGGGTGATCTTCACCGACTTCACGATCCCGCTCGACGTCACCGGCCACGAACTCGTCCACGGCATCACCCAGCACACCGCGAACCTGGAGTACTACGGCCAGGCCGGTGCGCTGAACGAGTCGGTGTCCGACGTGTTCGGGTCGCTGGTCAAGCAGCGGCACAACGGGCAGGGCGCCGGGGAGGCCGACTGGCTGATCGGCGTGGGCCTGCTCGCCGAGGGCGTCGACGGCGTCGCGCTGCGCTCGATGAAGGAGCCCGGCACCGCCTACGACGATCCGCGGCTCGGCAAGGACCCGCAGCCCGGGCACATGGACGACTACGTCGAGACGTACCGCGACAACGGGGGCGTCCACATCAACTCGGGCATCCCGAACCGCGCCTTCTACCTGGCGGCCACCGCCATCGGCGGCAACGCCTGGGAGAAGGCCGGCCTCGTCTGGTACGACGTCCTCACCGGCGGCGCGCTGGCGGTGGACGTCGACTTCGCCGGGTTCGCCACCGAGACCGTCCGGGCCGCCGCCCGCCGTTTCGGCGCGGAAGCCGCCGAGACGGAGGCGGTGCGCGGCGGCTGGTCGGGCGTCGGCGTGTCCGTCGCAAGCACCGCGGAGGCGTTGGGTTAAACGGTGAAGGTGACAGTCGTCCGCAGCGGGGGGTTCGCCGGGATCGATCGGCGCGCCGAGTCCGACAGCACGAGCGACCCGGTACTGGCCGGGCTCGTCCGGCGCGTCGACCTCGACTCGGTGCCGCCACCCGGCCGGATCCCCGACCAGTTCCTGTACGAGATCGACATCGACGGCCGGCGGAAGACCGTCGGTGAGGCCCAGCTCAGCGGGCCGCTGCGCGAACTCGTCCATCACGTCCTCGGCCGCGCTCGCTGAGCGCGCCGAGGACGCGCCCGGCGGGGCCGCGGGCCCTCCCGGCACCCGCGGCCCCGCACCGCTTCGCTTCCGTGCCCTACTTCCCCACGCGGGCGACGCGGTTGACGGCCGACAGGATCGCCTTGAGGGACGCGGTGACGATGTTGCCGTCGATCCCGACGCCCCACACGGTGCTGCCGTTGACGTCGCACTCGACGTAGGCGGCGGCGCGGGCGTCGCCGCCCGCGCTCATCGCGTGCTCGGCGTAGTCCAGGACGCGGACGTCGATCCCGACCGTGGCGAGGGCGTCCTCGAACGCCGACACCGGGCCGTTGCCCAGGCCCTCGATCTCGCGGATCTCGCCGTCCACGCGGACGTCGCAGGCCAGTGCGTCCTTCTCGTCGACGCGGGACGTCGTGCGGTGCGCCAGCAGGCCGACGCGGGGCCCGTTCGACAGGAACTCGCTCTCGAAGATCTCCCACATGCGCGCCGGGGCGACCTCGCCGCCCTCGTTGTCGGTGTGCTCCTGCACGACCCGGGAGAACTCGATCTGCAGCCGCCGCGGCAGCTCCAGCGAGTGCTCGGTCTTCATGATGTAGGCGACGCCGCCCTTGCCCGACTGGCTGTTGACCCGGATGACGGCCTCGTAGGTGCGGCCCACGTCGTGCGGGTCGATCGGCAGGTACGGGACCTCCCACCGGTACTCGTCCACGGGCGTCCCGGCGGCCTCGGCGTCGCGCCGCAGGTGGTCGAAGCCCTTGTTGATGGCGTCCTGGTGGGAACCGGAGAACGCGGTGTAGACCAGGTCGCCGCCGTAGGGGTGCCGCTCGTGGACGGGCAGCTGGTTGCAGTACTCGACGGTGCGGCGGATCTCGTCGATGTCGGAGAAGTCGATCTGCGGGTCGACGCCCTGGGTGAACATGTTCAGGCCCAGGGTGACCAGGCAAACGTTGCCGGTGCGCTCGCCGTTGCCGAACAGGCAGCCCTCGATGCGGTCGGCGCCCGCCATGTAGCCGAGCTCGGCGGCGGCGACCGCGGTGCCGCGGTCGTTGTGCGGGTGCAGCGACAGGATGACCGACTCGCGGTACGCCAGGTTCCGGCTCATCCACTCGATCTGGTCGGCGTACACGTTCGGGGTGGCCATCTCGACCGTCGCCGGCAGGTTGACGATGACCTTCTTGTCCGGCGTCGGCTTCCACACGTCGTTGACGGCGTTGCAGACCTCGACGGCGTACTCCAGCTCGGTGCCGGTGAACGACTCCGGCGAGTACTGGAAGAAGATCTCGGTGTCGCCCATGTCCTCGGCGAGCTTGGCGCACAGCTTCGCGCCCTCGACGGCGATCGCGGTGATCCCGTCGCGGTCCTGGCCGAACACCACGCGGCGCTGCAGCGTGCTCGTCGAGTTGTACAGGTGGACGATCGCCTGCTTCGCGCCCCGCACCGACTCGAACGTCCGCTCGATCAGTTCCGGGCGGGCCTGCGTCAGCACCTGGATCACGACGTCGTCGGGGATCCGGCCCTCGTCGATGATCTGCCGGACGAAGTCGAAGTCGGTCTGGCTCGCCGCCGGGAACCCGACCTCGATCTCCTTGTAGCCCATCTGCACGAGCAGCTCGAACATCCGCAGCTTGCGGTGGGCGTCCATCGGGTCGATCAGCGCCTGGTTGCCGTCCCGCAGGTCGACGGCGCACCAGCGCGGGGCCCGCTCGATGACGGCGTCCGGCCAGGTGCGGTCGGTCAGCTTGACGGGGGCGAAGGGGCGGTAGCGCTCGAAGGGCATACCGGAGGACTGCTGTGCCGGATACATGCGGTGGGAACTCCCTGCTCGAACCTTGCGGCCGACGTCCACGGCGAAGACCCGCAGCGAGGGAGCCGACCTTGGTTACAGGCCCCCGCTGCGGCCGCTAAGGAGGAGCAGCGCACCAGACACGCTCGCCAAACTAACAGACGACATCCGTGTTCCGGAAACCGCCGTCCGCATGTTGAGACGACCGGTGCCTCCTCCGTCACGGGAACGTCATCGTCGGCCCGGGACATTCCCGCGCGTCCGCGACCGCGCGGTTCCTCCCCTTACGCTGGGTCCATGACCGGTGACCTGGGTTCCGACGCGGGCGGCGCGCGGTCGCGCCCGCAGTTCCTGCCGCCCGACGACGGTCTGCCGCCGCCGGTCGACGCCGCACCCCCGCCGCCGGTCCCCGAGCCGCCCGAACCGCGACGCGGCGGCATCGGCTGGAGCCTCGGGCTGATCGCGTCCGCGGCGGCCCTGCTGGTGTCGGCCTTCCTGCCGTGGGCGCGCGCCTCCGTCGTCGTCGACCTGTTCGGCAGCGCGATCACCCGCGAGGTCGCCACCGCGGCCGGCATCGACGCCGACGACGTCATCCTGGCGGTCCCCGTCTTCGCCGTCGTCGCGATCGTGATGGCGTCCTGGGACCTGCTCGCCCGCGACAGCCGCATCACCGCGCTCGCGGCCGTCCCGGGCGTCCTGTCGCTGCTGGCCTGCCTGCTGTTCCTGCTCCGGCTCGGCGACGCGCGCGACGACCTGCCCACCGGCGGCCTCGACGTCGGCTACGAGATCAGCGTGCAGTACGGCTGGTTCGTGGCGGTCGCCGCGTCGCTGCTGGTCACCGGGTTCAGCCTGGCGCGCCCCATCAGCGCGCGGCTGGGCGCCGGGCGCGCCCGTCCCCACCCGCCGGAGCAGTACGCGCCGGAGCAGTACGCGCCGGACCCGTACTACGCCCAGGGCCGGTACACCGGCGACCCGAACGCGGTGTGGCCGCAGAACGGCTGGGAAGAGCCCGCCCGGCCCGACGCCGCCGAACCCCGCGACGACCGGCGCGACGATCAGTCGTAGAAGCCGAGCCGCCGCAGCTGCTTGGGGTCGCGCTGCCAGTCCTTCAGGACGCTGACCCGCAGGTCCAGGTAGATCTTGGTGCCGAGCAGCGCCTCGATCTGCCGCCGCGCGGCCGCGCCGACCTCGCGCAGCCGCGCGCCGCGATGCCCGATGATGATGCCCTTCTGGCTGGGCCGCTCGACGAACAGGTGCGCGTAGACGTCGACGAGGTCGTCGCGTCCCTCGCGCGGCGTCGTCTCGTCCACCACGACCGCGATGGAGTGCGGCAGCTCGTCCCGGACGCCCTCCAGCGCGGCCTCCCGGATCAGTTCGCCGATCATCACCTGCTCGGGCTCGTCGGTGAGATCGCCCTCCGGGTACAGCGGCATGCCCTCCGGCAACCGGGAGATCAGCAGCTCGCCGACCAGGTCGACCTGGAAGCCGTCCTCCGCCGAGCACGGGACGATGTCGGCGAACTCCCCCAGCCGCCCCACGGCCAGCAGCTGCTCGGCAACCTGCTCCGGCGCGGCGAGATCGGTCTTGGTGACGATCGCCACGATCGGGGTCTTCTTCACCCCCGCCAGC
This sequence comes from Actinomadura sp. CNU-125, assembly GCF_001942465.1. Classification (GTDB taxonomy): domain Bacteria; phylum Actinomycetota; class Actinomycetes; order Streptosporangiales; family Streptosporangiaceae; genus Spirillospora. The sequence continues at coordinate 2,853 of NZ_MKJY01000080.1, read as the reverse complement.
TCGCGCGCGATGTACTTGTCCCCCGGGCCGACGGGCTGGTCCGCGGGCACGCAGAAGCCGATGACGTCGACCTCGGTGAGCGTGGACCGGACGAGACTGTCGAGCCGCTCGCCGAGCAGCGTCCGCGGCTTGTGCAGGCCCGGCGTGTCGACCACGACGAGCTGCCCGTCCGGCCGGTGGACGATGCCGCGGATCGCCCGCCGCGTCGTCTGCGGGCGGCTGCTGGTGATCGCCACCTTGGTGCCGACCAGCGCGTTCATCAGCGTCGACTTGCCGACGTTCGGCCGCCCGATGAAGCAGGCGAACCCGGCCCGAAAGCCCTCGGGCGGCGGCGCGGTCGTCAGATCTCCCGTCGAAGTCACCCCTAGATTGTCCCCCACCGACGCCGAGCCCCGTCCACCCGCACGACTCGGCTCCGGTCGCTCCGGCCGTCGGTCAGGCGAATCACTGTGGGGGGCGCCCCCCCACACCCCCCGCAAAGGCGGCCGCCTGCCCGCCGACCTCCGCTGCGCTCCGGTCGTCGGTCAGGCGAATCACTGTGGGGGGGGGCGACCCCCCCACACCCCCCGGCAAAGGCGGCCGCCTGCCCGCCGACCTCCGCTGCGCTCCGGCCGTCGGTCAGGCGGCGGGGCTTCCCAGCCCCGCCTCGGCCTCGCGGGCGAGGCGGGACCAGAGCGGCGCGCCGAGGGCATCGGCGGTGCGGGCGGCGCGGCCGGTAGTGCGCGGCGGCGTCGGCCGCGGGACGGCCGAGGAAGACGGCGAGGTCGCCGAGGACCTGCGCGACGGGGCCGATCGTCGCGAAGGTGGTGCAGCCGCCGGTGAAGTGGTCCTCGTACGGCAGCAGCGCCGTGTAGGCGTCTTCGGCGACGTCGCGCTGGTCCAGCGTGATCGCGCGGTGGGCGCGGACGGCGGTGGCGAGGTCGAAGAAGTAGTCGGGACGGATCGGGCCCGCGGCGGCGACGGCGGCGCGGGCCTCCGCGACGCGGCCGACGTCGGCGAGCGCGAGCGCGTGGATGTCGGCGGTCGCGGCGACGTGCGACCAGCGCCGCGACAGCCAGGCGGCCCGGTCGAGCAGTTCGCCCGGCCGTCCCCGGACGAGCCGCAGGCAGAACGCGCCGAACCCGACGATGCCGTCCTCGCTGCTCCAGATCCCGGTGCGGCCGATGTTCTCGCTCACCTTGACGTAAGCGCGTTCGGCCTCGTCGAAGCGGGCGGCGAGGACGTGCACGAGCCCGTCGTACCAGCTCGCGATCTGCGCCAGCAGCGGCAGCCCGTACTGGTCGGCGAGGCGGCTCCCGTCGGCCAGGTGCGCGGTCGCGGCGGCGAGGTCGAGCTCGGACACGGCCGTCTGCTGCAGTTGCAGGTGCGCGAGGACGCGGTAGGCCCCGAGGTCGTGCTCCGTTGCGAGGTCGAGCAGTTCGCGGGCGAGCCGCCGCCGCAGGGCGCGGTCGCCCGCGCTCCGGTAGCCGTTGATGTACCGGCCGTTGAGCGCGACCGCCAGCAGCGCCGGACGGTCCAGGGCGCGGGCCAGCGCGACCGCCTCGTCCGCCGCGGTGACCCCCCGGTCGTCGAAGTCGCCCTCGAGTTCGATCGCCAGGCTCGTCAGCAGCCGCACGCGCAGTTCGTCCGCGCCGTCCGGAAGCCGGTGCAGCGCATCCTCGGCGGCGTCGATGATCTCCCGGTCGTAGGAGCCGTACTCGCGGCTGGTCCACAGCGTGGGGACGTCGAACGCGGTGATGACGCGGGCCAGGAGCCGGACGTCGCCGAGGTCGCGGGCGGCGGCGATGGCGTGCAGCCGCCGGTCGCGGGCCTGCATGACGTCGCCGGACAGGCCGCAGGCGCGGATGGCGGCGACCTCCGCCTCCAGCCGCTCGCGGGTCGCGTCCGGGCCCCGCGCGCGGAGCGTCTCGGCGGCGCGGACCCACAGGTCGGCGGCGAGGCCGTGCGCGAAGCGGGCCTCGGCGGCCTGCGGCGGCCGAGCCGCGCGTACCGGACGGCCCGGTCCGGTTCGGCGCCCGATTCCAGGTAGTGGTGCTCGATCGCGGGCGACCTCGGCGGGGCCGGTGCCGTTCCAGCGCGGCGGCGGCCCGGCCGTGCAGCCGGGTGCGGCGCGCCCGCGACAGCCCGTCGTAGAGGGTGTCGCGGACGAGCGCGTGCACGAACCGCATCCGGCCGGGCGCGGGTTCGGTGACGAGCCCGGCGGCGAGGGCCGCCTCGACGGCGTCGATGACGGTCTCCTCGTCGCCGTGCGCGAGGTCGGTGAGGACGGCGAGGTCGGCGTCGCGGCCGACGACGGCGGCGTCCCGCCAGGACGCCCCGGGCGGGCTCTGGGAGGCGGGCGATGCGGCGGCGCAGGACGTCGCCGACCCCGGCGGGCACGCGCCCGGACGGCGGCGTGCGCCGCGCTCGGCGTCGAGCAGCCGGGCCGTCTCGCGGACGAAGAAGGGGTTGCCGCCGGTCCGTTCGGCGATGTCGGACAGCTTCACGGCGGCGACGCCGGTCGCGCAGGTGACGCGGACGAGTTCGGCGTCCTCGGCCGGGGCGAGCCCGGGGAGGTCGATGCGCAGCGGCTCGCGGCGGGCGAGGGCGGCGAGCGCGGCGCCGAGTCGCTTCGGGCGCCTCGGTGCGGCGGAACGTCGCCGCCAGCAGGACGCGGCGGTCGCGAGCCGGTCGGCGAGCCGGACCAGCAGCGCGAGCGTCTCGTCGTCGGCCCAGTGCAGGTCGTCCAGGACGAGCAGCAGCGGGGCGCGCGCGGCGATCCCGGCGAGGTAGTCGCCGACGGCGAGGTGGAGCCGGAACCGTCCGGTGGCGACGTCGGCGTAGCCGCGTTCGGTGGCGGCGTCGTCCAGGAGG
>NZ_MKJY01000079.1 GCF_001942465.1 Actinomadura sp. CNU-125 | reverse complement strand
TGCGCTCCATCGACCGGTACCTGCTGCTGAACGCGCGGTTCGGGAGCGGCTGCGCTTCCGGGTGGAGATCGCGCCGGAGGTGCTTCCCGTGGCGGTGCCGTTCCTGGCGCTGCAGCCGCTGGTCGAGAACGCCGTCCGGCACGGGATGGCCGACGCCCGCGAGACGTTCCACATCTCGATCACCGCGTGCGACTCCGGCCCCGAGGCCGCGATCAGCGTCGAGGACGACGGCGTCGGCATGGACCCCGAGCGGCTGCAGGAGATCCTCGCCGCGCCCGTGGGCGGCCCCGGCCCGACCGGCTGGGGCAGCGTGTCGTCCGGACGGGACGGGCGCGGCGGGACCGGCATCGGGCTGGCGAACGTCGACGCGCGGATGCGGCAGGTCTACGGCGAGGAGTACGGGCTGACCGTCCGGACGGCCCTCGGCGCCGGGACCAGGGTCGATCTGCGGGTCCCGAAGTACCGGCCGGGGGTCTTCCCGAACTGAAAATCTCACGCCGGAACGCCACTCACTTTTCGGAATCGATTGCGGACGGTCGGTAATCGCGGCAAAGTCGCCCTCATGCTTCGCGTTCTGGCCGTCGACGATGAACGCCCCGCCTTGGAGGAGCTGACCCATCTGCTCCGGCGGGACCCGCGGATCGAGCGGGTCACCGGCGCGGGCGACGCCTCGTCGGCGCTGCGCGACCTGAGCCGGATGCTGGTCGAGGGCGAGCGCCTCGACGCGGTGTTCCTCGACATCCGCATGCCGGGCCTCGACGGGCTGGACTTCACCCGCCTGCTCACCGGTTTCGCCGCGCCGCCGCACGTGGTGTTCGTGACCGCGCACGACGACTGCGCCGTCGCCGCCTACGACCTCGGCGCGCTGGACTACCTGCTCAAGCCCATCCGGCCCGAGCGGCTCGCGGAGGCGATCCGGCGCGTCACGGTGGCGGCCGCCCGGCCGCCCGGCGCGGAGGAGCGCGCCGACCCCGAGGACGAGATGATCCCGGTGGAACTCGGCGGGCGGACCCGGCTGGTGTCGCGGCGCTCCGTCACCCACGTGGAGGCGCAGGGCGACTACGTGCGGCTGCACACCCCCGACGGGGGATACCTGGTCCGCATGCCGCTGTCGGCGCTCACGAAGCGCTGGGAGGCGGCCGGGTTCATCCGGATCCACCGCAGCACGCTCGTCGCGTCCGCGCACATCACCGAGCTGCGCTTCGACGGGGGCCGCGCCGCCGTCCAGATCGGCGACGAGCTGCTCCCGGTGAGCCGCCGCCACACCCGCGAGGTGCGCGATCTGCTCGTCCGCCGGTTCCACCACGACCAGCGCGACTGCGACGGGGACGCGCGCGGCTGACACGCCCGGACGCGCGCCGCCCGTTCGTCCCGCGAAACCGACCGCTCGCCGCGTGACTACGCTACGCACATCTATGACTACGTACCGTTCGCCGCGGGTCGCGTTTTCCGGGCCCCGATCTGCGGCATCACAGGCTTAGTGTTCTCAGTGGCACCACACGCGACACCCGCCTCCGGAGGGGCGGGCGGCCCGGAGGGCGAACGTCCACCGGCCGCGGAACCTCCCACAACAGCACACCCGGAGATCCGGCGCACGCCAGTCGACGCCGGATCGTGAGTCGCCGGGTCCCGTACCGGGGGGGTGGGACCCGACGGCCTGTGGCTCGGGTGCCGATGGACAGTCGGGGGGTTGTCCATCGGCACCCGAGCTCTTTTTCGTGCTCGGGTGCCGTGCCGGCCGGGCAGGGCGCGCCGGGTGGGCCTCCGGGCCGCCGGGTCAGGTGTCGCGGAGGCGCTTCAGGGCGGCGATGTCGCGGCCGTGGGGGCCGGGGTCGCGGCCCGGGGTCTCGATGATGAACGGCACACCGGCGACCGCCGGGTGGCCGAACAGGGCCGCGAAGGGGTCCTCGCCGATCTGCCCCGCGCCGATGTTCTCGTGCCGGTCCTTGGCGGAGCCGCACGCGTCCTTGGAATCGTTGGCGTGGACGAGGTCGAGCCGTCCCGCGCCGACCGTCTCGACGAGCGCGTCGATCGTCGCCTTGGCGCCGCCCGGAGCGGCCAGGTCGTGCCCGGCGGCGAACGCGTGGCAGGTGTCGAAGCACACGCCGAGCTTCGGGTGGTGCTCCAGCTTCTCGAAGAACGGCCCGAGGTCCTGGACCTTGGCGCACAGCATCTTCCCCTGGCCCGCCATGGGTTCGAGGAGGAGGCGCGGGCCGTCGTCCGGGATCTCCTCCAGCAGCGGGAGGACGTGCTCGTGGACCTGGTCCATGGCGGCGTCGTAGGACTGGCTGACGGCCGAGCCGGTGTGGACGACGACGCCGCGCGCGCCGATGACGTGCCCGCGCTCCAGCGAGTGCCGGACCGTCGCGATCGACTTGGCGAGGGTCTCCTCGTTCGGGGAGCCGAAGTTCACCAGGTACGGGGCGTGCACGTAGACGGGCACGTCGTCGCGGTCGCGGAGCTTGGCGTCCTCGGCGGGCTTGCCGGCCGGGAGCGCCCATCCGCGCGGGTTGGCGACGAACACCTGGATCGCCTCGGCGCCGATCTCGGCGGCGTACTTCAGGCCGCCGGTGGCGAGCCCGCCGGCGACCGGGACGTGGGCCCCGACGGGGCTCTGCTGGAAGGTCATGGTCCCTCCAGCCTATCCGCCGCTCAGGGCCCCCGGACGATCGTGACGGTGCCGCCGCGGGCCACGGTGTCGCCCGCGCCGGGCGTCTGGAACCGGACGGTGTTCCCGCCCCAGCCGGTCACGTTCACCTCGAACCCGGAGTCCTTGAGGATCTTGGTGGCCTCGTCCACGCCGCGGTTCGTCACGTTCGGCACCGGGAGCTTCTCGGTGCCGCCGTCGTCGTCGCAGCCCCACTGGATCGGGCCCGCGTCGATGAAGCAGTCGCGCTCGTTGACGACGAGGGTGACGTCGTCGCCGCGCGACACGCCGGTTCCCTCGGCCGGGTCCTGGCTGAGGACGCTGCCGGGGTCCTTGCCTTCGACCCGCTTCTTCTGGACGGTCACGTTCAGGCCCATCGAGCGGAGCTCGTTCGCGGCGGTGTCGCCGTTGGCGCCGACGAGCCCCGGCATCGACATGCCGCTGCTGAGCACGACGGCGACCGGCTCGTCGGGGGACAGGTCCTTCCCGGCGGCGGGGTCGGTGCCGATGACGCGGTCCTTCGCGACGGTCTGCGACCCGCGGGTGCTCGTCTCGCCGACCTTGAAACCCTTGTCGGCGAGGATCTTCTTCGCCTCGTCGAGGGTCTTGCCCGCGACGTCCGGGACGTCGCGGGGGGTGAGCCCCTTCGACGGCGTCAGCGTGACGGTCTCGCCCTGCGCGACGCGCGCCCCGGCGCCCGGGTCGGACTTGGCGATCAGGCCCTTGCGGACCCGGTCGTGGTAGACGGGTTCGGCGACGCGGACGGAGATCCCGGCGTCGGCGAGCGCGCCGCGGGCGTCCGCCAGCTCCATCCCGACGATGTCGGACGGGACGTGCTCGTACTGGCCGGACGTCTGGTACCAGACGGCCCACCCGAGGATCACCGCGGCGATCGCGCCGATGGCGACGAGCGCCCACCGGCCCGTGAGCGCCCCGACGAAGCGGTCGCCGCGGGAGCGCGGCGGGGGGCCGGCCGGGTCCTCGCCCGGATCGAGGACGGCGGTGTGCCCGCGCACGTCCTCCGGGAAGCGCAGGACGTGCGACGGCGGGTCCTGCGGGAGCATCGCCGTGCGCCCGTCGCCGGCGGGGTCGCCGTCGACCCGCGTGGCGTCGGGCGGGGCGGGCGCCTCCAGGACGGCCGTGGCGGTGCGGGACGTCTCCTCGACGCGGGCATCGATGTCGGGCGGCAGCCCGCCGTGGACCTCGGCGGCTTCGGCGAGGAACTGGTTCGCGTCCGCCGGACGGCGCGCGGGGTCGCGGCTCGTCGCGTCCGTGACGAGGTCGTCGACGCGCCGCGGCAGCCCCGGGACCAGCTCGGACGGCGGCGGAACGGTCTCGTTGACGTGCTTGTAGGCGACGGCGAGCGGCGTGTCGCCCTCGTGCGGCAGCCGCCCGGTGAGCAGCTCGAACAGCAGCACCCCGGCGGCGTAGACGTCCGAGCGGACGTCGGCGCTGCCGGACGTCACCTGCTCGGGCGCCAGGTAGCCGACGGTGCCGATGATCAGCCCGGTCTTGGTCATCCGGCTCGCCGACTCGGCCCGCGCCAGGCCGAAGTCGGTCACCTTGACCTGGCCGTCCTCGGTGATGAGGACGTTCTCCGGCTTGACGTCGCGGTGGACGAGCCCGGCGCGGTGCGCGGCGCCGAGGGCGGCCAGCACGGGCTGCATGGTCTCCAGCGCGGCGCGCGGCCCGAACCGGCCGCGGGCGGTGAGCGCCTCGCGCAGCGTCCGGCCCGCGACGTACTCCATCACCAGGTAGCCGCGCTCACCGTCGGTCCCCTGGTCGTACACGGCGACGACGTTGGGGTGCGACAGGGCGGCGGCGGCCTTGGCCTCGCCGATGAAACGGTCGACGAAGTCCTCGTCGGAGGCGAGGCGGCGTGCATCACCTTGACCGCGACGACGCGGTCGAGCCTGCTGTCGCGCGCGAGGTAGACCGTGGCCATGCCGCCGCGCGCGATGCGCGACTCAATGCGGTAGCGCCCGTCGAGCAGCTGCCCGACGAGTGGATCTGCGACCGACGTGTCCATCGAAGCGAGTGTACGGCGGGACGGCCGCTGAACTCATCAGCCGCGAGGATGAGCCCGGGTGAGTGCGGAGGGTGACGCGTCGGGTGCGGCGGGCGGGACGTCCGTTGCGGCAGGGGCTGCGGTGACCTGGGCGTTCTCCCGTCCGCGCCGCCGATTTCCGCGCGGTGTGCTGCGCGACACGGCCACGCCCGCCAGGCACAGCACGCCGCCGAGCAGGGTGACCGCCCCGGGGACCTCGTCGAGGAACGCCCACGACATCAGCACGACGATCGCGGGGACGGCGTAGGTCGTCGCGCCCATCTTCCCGGCGGACGTGCGCGCCAGCGCGTAACCCCAGGTGGTGAAGGCGAGCGCGGTCGGGAAGACGCCGAGGTAGATCATGTTGAGGGTCGCGCCCGCCGGGGCGTCGGCGGCCTGCGAGGCGAGCTGCCCGGCGAACGGCAGCGTCGCGACGGCGCCGATGGCGCACGCGAACGTGGTGAACTGCAGCGCCGACGCGTGCCGCAGCGCGGGCTTCTGGCTGACGACCCCGCCCGCGTAGGTGACGGCCGCGACGACGCACAGCAGGACGCCGAGCAGCGGCGACCCCTTCCCGCCGGACATCGACAGCCCGACGACGGCGGCGCCGGCGAACGCCACGGCCAGGCCCGCGAGGAGCCGGGAGGAGAAGCCTTCCTTCAGCAGCCAGCCGCCGAGGAGCGCGATCAGGATGGGCCCGATGTTGACGACGAGGGCCGCGGTTCCGGCGTCCACGAGCTGCTCGCCCCAGTTCAGGGCCACCATGTAGATGCCGAACCAGAGGACGCCCGCGGCGGCGATGCCGGGCCACGCGCCGCGCGGCGGCAGGCCCTCGCGGCGGACGAGCCAGATCGCGCCGAGCACGATCGTCCCGGAGAGCAGCCGCCCGAGCGCGAGCGCGCCCGGGTCGTACGCCTCGCCCGCGCTGCGGATGGAGACGAACGCCGAGGCCCATAGGACGACCGTCACGGTGGCGGCCGCGACCGCCCGCTTGTCGACGCCCTTCGCGGTCTCGGGGGGAGAGCTGTCCTGTGCCATGAGCCGACCTTAGGTTGGGATCGTTTCGCTGAACCCCGAAGTTCGGCGCGCGGTTGCGCCGCCGGAAACCGATGGGCCGCCCCCAGTCTGGGAGCGGCCCATTGTTCAGGTCCAGCGAATAATGCTTGAGGTACGGTTAAGGAACGCTACATCGAGGCGAGGCCCTCGAAGGGCGACGACGCCTGGGCGTAGCGGCGCTTGGGGATCCGCCCGGCGCGCCGGGCCAGCCGCCCGCCCTCGACGGCGTGCCGCATCGCGGCGGCCATCGTCGCGGGGGACTGCGCGCGGGTCACGGCCGTGGCCAGCAGCACCGCGTCGCAGCCCAGCTCCATGGCCAGCGCGGCGTCGCTGGCGGTGCCGAGCCCGGCGTCCAGGACGACCGGGACGCCCGCCCGCTCGACGATCAGCTCGATGTTGTGCGGGTTGCGGATGCCGAGTCCCGAGCCGATCGGGGAGCCGAGCGGCATCACCGCGACGCACCCCGCCTGCTCCAGCCGCCGCGCCAGGACGGGGTCGTCGTTGGTGTACGGCAGCACGGCGAACCCGTCGTCGACGAGCTGTTCCGCGGCCTCGACCAGCTCGATCGGGTCGGGCAGCAGCGTGTGCTCGTCCGCGATCACCTCCAGCTTGACCCAGTTCGTCCCGAGGGCCTCGCGGGCGAGCTTGGCGGTCAGCACCGCCTCGCCCGCGGTGAAGCAGCCCGCGGTGTTGGGCAGCACGCGGATGCCGCACTCCTTGAGCACGTCCAGCACCGAGCCGCGCGCCGCCGGGTCGACCCGCCGCATCGCGACCGTGGTCAGCTCCGTCCCGGACGCGGTCAGCGCCTCCCGCAGCACCTGCATGCTGGGCGCGCCGCCCGTCCCCATGATCAGCCGGGAGCCGAACTCCTCGCCCGCGATCACCAGCGCGTCGTCCCGGGCCGCCCCGGTCGTCGTGTCGGTCATGATCATCAGCCCCCCTGCACGGCGGTCAGCACTTCCAGGCGGTCGCCGTCGCGCAGCGGCGTCGCCTCCCAGGACGCCCGGCGGACGACCTCGTCGTTCAGCGCGGCCGCCACACCGGACGGCGCCGCGCTCACGGCCGCGACCGCGGCCGCCACGCTCGTGCCGTCCGGCAGCTCGCGCGGCTCGCCGTTGACGATGACCTTCATCGGTTCACCTCGGAAATCCGTTCGGGGGAGAATCGGTCGGGGGAGAACGGGCGGGCGACCTCGGGCACCGGGCCGTCGAGCAGCAGCGCCGACAGGACGTCCGCCGAGACGGGCGCGAGCAGGACGCCGTGCCGGAAATGCCCGGTGCCGAGGACGAGCCCGGGCAGCGCCGAGTGCCCCAGCACCGGGGCGTTGTCCGGGGAGCCGGGCCGCAGCCCCGCCGTGACCTCGGCGAACTCCAGCTCGGTGACGCCGGGGAACAGCTCGCGGGCGTCCCGCAGCAGCTCCCACAGGCCGCCCGCCGTCACGCGCCGGTCGAACCCGAGCTCCTCCTGTGTGGCGCCGAGGACGATCTCGCCGTCGTCCGCACGCGGCACCAGGTACACCGGGGAGCCCTTCACCAGCCCGCGCGTGCAGCGCCGCAGGAACGGGACGCGGGTGCGCAGCCGGATCACCTGGCCCTTGACGGGACGCACGGACGGAACGGTCCCGGCGGGCAGGCCCTCCAGGTCGTCCGACCAGGGGCCCGCGGCCAGCAGCACGCGGTCGGCCCGCACGACCGTCCCGTCCTCCAGCCGGACGCCCGCCGCCGCGTCGCGCTCGACGACCACGCCCTTCGCGGGGCGCCGCACGAGCCGCACGCCGGACTTCCCGCACGCGGCCAGCAGCGCGGCGGCGAGCGCGGCGTGTCGACCGAGCCGTCGCGCGGCGCGAGCAGGCCGCCGCGGACGCCCGGCGCAGCATCGGCTCCCGTTTGCGGCACTCCCGCCCGGTCAGCGCCTCGACGGGCAGGCCGAGGTCCGCCTGGAAGCGGCGCAGGTCGTCCAGGACGGCCAGGTCGTCGGCGTCGAACGCGACCTGGAGCAGGCCGTCGTCGCGGTAGCCGGTGCGGGCGCCGGTCAGCTCCTCCAGTTCCGCGACGAACGCGTCGTAGCGGTCGCGGGAGTCGAGGTTGAGCCGCAGCAGCGGCTCCTCGCCGTAGGCGAGCTCGCTGACAGGGGTGATCATGCCCGCCGCGACGGACGTCGCGCCGCTCGCGGGCTCCGGATCGACGAGGGTCACCGTGACGTCCGATCCGCCGCGTTGCGCGGTCCGCCAGGCGGCCGCCAGGCCGATGATCCCGGCCCCGATGACGACGATCTCCATGTGCGCTCCCTTCGCCGGCATGATCCGGATCAGGTCGTGGCGGTCGGCGGCCCGTTCAGCCGCCCTCTCAGCCCGGTCGCACCGGACTCCCGCGTCTGTGGTGTTTTGGGTGCTCTTTCCCCACTTTACGACTGCTGTGACGTACACGACCGTCTGGACACGTGTCCAGGCCGGTGGGGCGCCCACTAGGGTGAGCGCCATGGAGAGGGTCGTTGTCGTGGGTGGCGGGCTGGCGGGCGTGCGCGCCGTCGAAGCCCTGCGCAAGAAGGGGTACGAGGGCGCGCTCACCCTCGTCTCGGCCGAGCGGCACCGGCCGTACGACCGGCCGCCGCTGTCGAAGGCCGTCCTCGCGGGCGACTCCGACGACACCACCGTCGACGCCGACTGGGACGCCCTGCGCTGCGACCTGCTCCTCGGCGAGCGCGCCACCGCGCTGCGCCCGGACGGGCCCGGCCGCGGCGGCGTCGTCGCCACCACGGCCGGCGACCTGCCGTTCGACGGCCTGGTCATCGCCACCGGCGCGACCCCGATCACGCTGCCCGGGGACGGCCGCCAGCACGTCGTCCGCACCATCGAGGACGCCCGCGAGCTGCGCGGCCTGCTGACCGAGGGCGCCCGCGTCGCGATCGTCGGGGCGGGCTGGATCGGCGCCGAGGTCGCCACCACCGCCGCGAAGAAGGGCTGCGCGGTCACCGTCGTCGAGGCCGCCGACACGCCCCTGGCGAACGCCCTCGGCCCCGAGGCGGGCGCGCTGACCGCCCCCTGGTACGCCGAGGCGGGCGTCGAGCTGCGCACCGGCGTGAAGGTCGCCGAGGTCGACGACCGCGGCCTCGTCCTCGCCGCCGACGGCGCGGCCGGACGCATCGACGCCGACGCGGTCGTCGTCGGCGTCGGCGTCGTCTCGGCCTCGGCTGGCTCGCCGGGTCCGGCCTGCTGCTGGAGCGCGGCGTCGTCACCGACGCCGGCTTCCGCACCTGCCACGAGGGCGCCGAGCCCGGCACGCCCGGCGAGCCGCGCCCCGACATCGTCGCCGTCGGGGACTGCGCCGCCTGGTGGTCGGAGCGGTACGGGCGGCGGCTGCTGGTCGAGCACTGGGACACCGCCCTCAACGCCCCCGAGATCGCCGCCGCGACCCTCCTCGGCGAGGAGGCCCGGTACGACGCGGCCCCGTACTTCTGGTCCGAGCAGTTCGGCCGGATGGTCCAGTACGCCGGGAACCACGCGGCGTCCGAGCGGATGATCCGGCGCGGCGACCCGGACGGGCGCAAATGGGCCCTCGCGTGGCTCACCGGCGACCGCCTCGACGCGATCCTCACCGTCGACCGCCCCCGCGACCTCGTCCAGGCGCGGCGCGCGATCGCGGCCGGGGCGTCGGTCGACCCGGACGCGCTCGCCGATCCGGACGTGCCGGTCCGGCAGACGGTCCGCGGATAGGGCCGTTCGCGTGTAGCGGAGTCTTCACGCGAAACAGGTGGTCGTCAAGGTGGTTTGGCGGTTCCGAAGGCGTGGTAGCAAAGGGGGCGTGACGCAGATGCACGCAACCGTTGAAAGCGCACTCGACCCCCGGACCGACGCCCTCGCCGGAGACTGGCTCTCCCTCCCGGAGACCGCCGAGCGGCTCGGCATCAAGCCCAACCGCATGAAGCAGCTCATCAGCGAGCGCAAGCTGCTGGCGGTCCGCCGGAACGGCGAGCCGATGGTCCCCGCCGCCTTCATCAAGGACGGTCAGGTGATCAAGGGACTGTCCGGCACGCTCACCGTGCTCTCCGACGCCGGTTACAGCGACGTCGAGACCGTCCGCTGGCTGTTCACCGCCGACGACACGCTGCCCGGGACACCGGTCGACGCGCTCACCGAGAACCGGGGGACCGAGGTGCGCCGCCGCGCCCAGGCGATGGCATTCTGACCGGTGACGTCCCGACCGATGGCGTTCTGACGGTTCCACCCGACCCGACCACGTGAAATCGGGGGCCACGCCGCGCGTGGCCCCCGCACCCTTGCCCGAAAGCCCGAGAGGAAGTCCGTCCCACCGTGTCCAGGCACCTGCCCTCCGACCGCGCCGTCGCCCTGCGCGCCCGGCTCGACCGCGCCCGTCTCTACCTCTGCACGGACGCGCGGGAGGAGCGGGGCGACCTGCCCGCGTTCCTGGACGCCGTCCTCGCGAACGGCGTGGACATCGTCCAGCTCCGGCAGAAGGGCCTGGAGGCGCGGCAGGAGATGGCGCACCTGGAGGTGTTCCGGGCCGCGTGCGAGCGGCACGGCGCGCTGCTGGCGGTCAACGACCGCGCGGACGTCGCGCACGCCGTCCGCGCCGACGTGCTGCACCTCGGCCAGGACGACCTCCCGGTCCCGGCCGCCCGCGAGATCGTCGGCGGGGACGTGCTGATCGGCCGGTCCACGCACTCGCCGGAGCAGGCGGCGGCCGCCGCGGTCGAGCCCGGCGCCGACTACTTCTGCACGGGCCCGACCTGGCCCACGCCGACCAAACCCGGACGTCCCGCGCCCGGCCTCGGCCTGCTCGACTACACGGCCGGAGAGAAGTTCTCCCGGCCCTGGTTCGCGATCGGCGGCATCGACCTCGGCAACCTCGACCGGGTGCTGGACGCGGGCGCCCGCCGCGTCGTCGTGGTGCGGGCGATCACCGAGGCGGACGACCCGGGCGCGGCCGCCGCGGAGTTCGCGCGCCGCCTCGCCACGGTGTGACCGGCCCGTGTGACCGATTCGTGTGACCCGCTCGTGTGACCGCCCGCACGGTTCGTCCGCGCGCGCCGTGCCGCACAATGGGGATCATGAGCGTGGGACCCGACGACGACCGGCCGGTCGACCTCGACGACGACTTCGCCGTCCTGCCCGACCAGACGTCCGACGACACCGACACCGGCTGGGGCGAGTGGCGCGGCGGCGGTGACGACGACGCCCGCCTGCTGGCGGAGCGGCCGCCGCACTGGTGAGCCGTCCGGCCCCTAGAGGACGCCGATGACGAAGCCCGCCGTCATCACGACGGCGAGCGCGACCATCATGCGCCAGCGGTAGCGCGGGATGCGCGTCGGCCGCGGCCGGGGCGCCGGGCCCGCGCACTCGCGCAGCGCCCGGACGAGCTGCCGTGCGGACGGCCTGGCCTGCGGGTTCTTGTCGAGGCAGCGGGCCGCGAGATCGCGCAGCGGGCCGTCCAGAGCGCCGAGCTCCGGCGGCCGGGACGTCACCCGGCGCATCACCGCGGCGTTCGGCCCGGTCCCGAACGGGGGCCGCCCGGTGGCGGCGAACACCATCGCCGCGCCCCACGCGAACACGTCCGCGGACGGCCCGACCGGCTCGTCCTCGATCTGCTCCGGGGCCATGTAGGCGGGCGTGCCGAGCGGCCCGGTGGTCAGCGGCGTCGCGTCCGCCATCCGCGCGATGCCGAAGTCGATGACCTTGGCGCCGTCCGGGCCGAGCAGCACGTTGCCCGGCTTGAAGTCGCGGTGCACGATCCCCTCGCGGTGGATCGCGGCGAGCGCGGCGGCCGTGCCGAGCGCGACCCGGTGCAGCCGCCGCTCCGGGAGCGGCCCGTCCCCGGCCACGATCTCCTGCAGCGACGGGCCGTCCACGTACTCGCTGACGATGTAGGGGCGGTCGCCGGTCACGTCGGCGTCCAGCACCTGCGCCGTGTGCCGCCCGGCGACCCGCCGCGCCGCGTCCGCCTCCTTGACGAACCGGTCGCGGGCGCGCCGCCCGGCCGCCATGCCGCCCTTCAGCAGCTTGACCGCGCAGAGCCCGCCGTCGTGGTCCTCGGCGAGGTAGACGACGCCCTGGCCGCCCTCCCCGAGCCGGCCCAGCAGGGGCCGGCCGCCGATGTCGTCCGGGTCGCCGGGGCCCAGCTCGGACGCGAGGCGTCGTCGCAGGTCGCGGGGGCGGGACGCGGACGGCCGGGTGGCAGGGGACACGGGGTGGCTCCGGCTGGGGGAGGATGTGAAGGGTCCTTATTTGTACCGTGTGACCGTCCTGTCCTGCAGCGGAACGGGGATCTTCTTTACCCGCACGACCCGAACGATCCCTGCTGAGCGATGTCCCGCGACGAGCCGCCGACCATGACCTTGTAGCAGCCGTCCGCGACCTTCCACTACTTCGCCTCCACGTTCCAGTAGGACAGATCGCGCGCGCTCAACGGGAACGTGACGGTCTTGCTCTGCCCCGGCTCCAGCGTGACCTTGGTGAAGCCCTTGAGCTGCTTGGGCGGCTGCGGGACGTCCACACCGGGCGAAGGCAGGCCGAGGTACATCTGCGGGACGGCCACGCCCGTGCGGCCACCGGTGTTCTTGACCGTCACGCTCACCTGCTTCGAGGAGACCTTCAAGCCGCCATAGCCGAACGTCGTGTACGACAGGCCGTGCCCGAACGGGTACTTGGGCGCGATGCCGTTCTTGTCGTAGTGCCGGTAGCCGACCATGACGCCCTCCGAGAACGTCGCGGTCTTGTTCACCCCCGGGTACTGCGCGGGGTTCCCGGCCGTGGGCGCGTGCGCCTCCTCGGCGGGGAACGTGACCGGCAGGCGCCCGCCCGGGTCGACGTCCCCGTACAGGACGCGGGCCAGCGCGCCCCCGGCCTCCTGCCCCGGGTACCAGGTCTCGACGACCGCCGCGACGTCGTCCGCCCACGGGGTGAGGACGGGCCCGCCCGTCTGCAGCACCACGATCGTGTTCTCGTTCGCCGCCGCGACCGCGGAGATCAGCCCGTCCTGGTCGCCGCGCAGCGGCTCCCCGCACTCCAGCGTCAGGCACGACTTGTCGAAGAACTCGCCCTGGCTGTCGGTCGCGAACACGATCGCGACGTCGGCGTCGCGGGCCGCGTCCGCCGCGGCGCCCCGGTCGTCGCCGTCCCGGTACGTGACCGCGGCGCCCGCCCCGGCGCGCGCGGTCAGCCCCTCCTGCGCGCTGACCGTCTCGAACGGGACGACCTTCGCCGACCCGAACCCGGACTGGCTCTCCCGCGCCGCCCGCCCGATCAGCGCGATCTTCTTCGGTGCCGCGAGGGGGAGGACGCCGTCGTTCTTCAGCAGCGTGACGCCGTCCTCGGCGATCGCGCGGGCGGCGTTCTCGCTCGCCGTCCGGTCGATGCGGGCGAGGTCGTTCGGGTACGCCGGGCGGTCGAAGACGCCGAACTCGAACATCGTCCGCAGGACGTTGCGGGTGTGCCCGTCGATGGCGGCCTGGCTGACCTTGCCCTGGCCGCGCGCCGTCTTCAGCATGAACGCGTTGTAACGCATCCCGATCGGCAGTTCCATGTCCAAGCCGCCGTTGGCGGCCTCGACGGTGTCGTGCACGGCGGTGTGGTCGGACAGGACCATCCCGTCGAAGCCCCACTCCGACCGCAGGACGCCGTTCAGGGCCTCCCCGTCGTGGCACGCCCAGCGGCCGTTCAGCTTCCCGAACCCGCACATGACGGTCGCCGCGCCGCCCTCCTTCACGGCGGCCTCGAACGGCGGCAGGTAGATCTCGCGGAGCGTGCGCGGGTCGACCGCCATGTTCAGTTCGAGGCGGTCCTTCTCCTGGGTGTAGACCGCCATGTGCTTCACCGAGGCCATCACGCCCTGCCCCTGCGCGCCCTTGATCCAGGACGCGCCGAGCCCGGCCGACAGGTACGGGTCCTCGCCGAACCCCTCGAACGTCCGGCCGTTGAGGGGCGTGCGCAGCACGTCCACGGTCGGGCCGAAGACCAGGTCGTTGCCGCGGTGCCTGGCCTCCCACGCGACCGTCTTGCCGTACAGCCGCGCGCGTCCCGGTCGAACGTCGCGGCCAGCGCGATCGGCGCGGGCAGCGCCGTCGCCTGCCCCTGCCGCACGCCGGCCGGGCCGTCGGCCATGTACAGCGGCGGGACGCCGAGCCGCTCGATGCCGTTGTTGGTGTCGGCGTGCGCCCAGTCGAAGAACCCGCCGAGCGGGCCGCCGAACGGGTCGTCGGACGACAGCAGCGCGATTTTCTCGTCGTCGGTGAGCTTCGCGAGCAGCAGCCCGGCCCGCCGGTCCGCGCTCAGCGAGGTGTCGCACCAGGGCCGCTCGGCCGGGTCGCCGCAGCGTCCCGTCGCGGCCCGCGCCCCGTCCGGGTGCCCGGGGACGACCGCGAGCGCCAGCGCGCACGCGAGCGCGCCCACCGCGGGCAGCAGCCGTCCGGTCCGGATCGTCATGATTCCTCGCCCTCGCCCTCGGTCTGGACGCGCAGCGCGTTCAGCGCGAACGCGACCATGTGGTAGTGGCCGACGAGCATCACCAGCTCGATCAGCTCGCGCTCGCCGAACCGGGTGGACAGCTCCGTCCACGTGGCGTCCGTCACCGCGGAGCGCTCGTTCAGCTCGTCCGCGGCGGCCAGCACCATCCGGTCGTCGTCGCTCCACGGATGGTCGTCGAGGTCGCGGCGCAGCGCGTCGATCTCGTCCGCGGTGAGCCCGGCGTCCAGCGCCAGCCCGCGATGGTGGGCCTGCTCGTACTCGCAGGAGCGGTGGTGCGCCGCCCGCAGAATGGCCAGCTCCCGGTCCCGGCCGGACAGCAGGCCGCCCATCAGCAGGGCGGAGCCGAGGCCGATCCAGGACTGGAACAGCGACGGATGGCGGGCCAGCGTCGTGAAGACGTTCAGCGGACCGGTGGTGTCGGTGACGGCCTTGAGCACGTCGTCCCACTGCTCCTGCGGCAGCGGGGCGATGCGCGGGACGCGGTCCCCGGGGGTGTCGGCGCACATGGCGACATTTCTGCCACCAAATGGTGGGACAGTGCTAGAGAGATCACGGCGATTGGCCGGATCGTGCCAATCTACGGAACGCCCGCGTGTCCGGACGCCCGCTCAGGTAAGGCAGCTCAGGTACGGCCGCTCACGTGCGGCCGCTCACGTGCGGCGGGACGTGGCGGCGACCGCCAGCCCGGCGAGCGCCTCCCGCGCCTCCTCGGTGATCGGCGCCGCCCGCAGGGCCCGCTCCGCCTCGTCGAGGTACCGCTCGATCATCTCCTCGCAGGCCGCGAGCCCGCCGGTCTCCTCGATGATCGAGCGCAGCTCGTCCACCCCGGGCCGGTCCAGCTCCGGGTCGCCGAGCCGCCGTTCGAGCGCCGCCGCCTGCGCCGCGTCCGCCCGCTCCAGCGTCAGCGCGACCAGCACCGTGCGCTTGCCCTCCCGCAGGTCGTCGCCCGCCGGCTTGCCCGTCTCGGCCGGGTCGCCGAACACGCCCAGGACGTCGTCGCGGAGCTGGAACGCGATGCCGAGCGGCAGTCCGTAGCCGGTCAGCGCGGCGGGCACGTCCGGACGGCCCCCGGCCAGCGCCGCGCCGAGGTGCAGCGGCCGCTCGATCGTGTACTTCGCGCTCTTGTACTCGACCACCCGCAGCGCCGTGGCGACCGTGGCCGCGCCGCGCGTCCCCTCCAGCATGTCGAGGTACTGGCCGCACATGACCTCGGTGCGCATCAGGTCGTACACCGTCCGGCCGCGCCGCCTGCGCTCGCCGTCCAGCCCGCACGTCTCGAACATCTCCGCCGACCACGCCAGGCACAGGTCGCCGAGCAGGATCGCGGTGCCCGCACCGAACGCCGCGGCGTCGCCCGGCCAGCCCTGCGCGCCGTGCAGCGCCTCGAACCGGCGGTGCACCGACGGCTGCCCGCGCCGCGTGTCGCTGGAGTCCATGACGTCGTCGTGGATCAGCGCGCTCGCCTGCAGCAGCTCCAGGGACGCCGCCGCGCCCACGATGCCCGCGTCGGCCCCGCCGCCCGCGGCGCGCCAGCCCCAGTAGCAGAACGCCGGCCGCAGCCGCTTGCCGCCGCCCAGCAGGGCGTCCAGCGCCCCCAGCAGCGGCGACAGGTCGTCGCTGATGGCCAGCAGGCCCGGGCGCTGCCGATCGACGAAGGCGAGCAGCGCCTCGTCGACCTCCTTGCGGATGCGGCTCGTCGACATGTCGTGATCGTATCCATTCGGAGGCATTCAACCGCCCGTGAGTAGCGCGAGATGTCCGACGATCCTAGGAAATCTCAGGTTTTAGGGGATAAGTGGGTGTAAGTTCACACGTCTTCCCTGGCCCGGGCCGGAACCGGCCCGGCCCCCGGCCCATGCCCGGCACCTTCTGTACGCTGGTGGGATGCGACCCGTACGCCCCGAGCGGCCCCCCACAGTCCGCGAACTGCTCGCCACCGGTGGAAGGTCCTTCTCCTTCGAGTTCCTCCCGCCCAAGACCGAGAAGGGCACACGGAACCTCTGGCGTACCATCCGCGAACTCGAACCCCTGCAGCCCACGTTCGTCTCAGTCACCTACGGCGCGGGCGGCGGCACCCGCGACACCACCGTCGACATCGTCGAGCACATCGCCACCGACACCACCCTCACCCCCGTCGCCCACTTCTGCGCGGTGAACCACTCCCAGGCCGAACTCCGCCACCTCATCGGACGGCTCGCCGCCGCGGGCGTCCGCAACATGCTCGCCCTGCGCGGCGACCCGCCCGGCGACCCGATGGGCGAGTGGATCAAGCACCCCGACGGCGTCGAGTACGCCGCCGACCTCGTCCGGCTCATCCGCGCCACCGGCGACTTCAGCGTCGGCGTCGCCGCGTTCCCCTACAAGCACCCGCGCTCGCCCGACATCGAGAGCGACACCCGGTACTTCGTCGAGAAGTGCCGCGCGGGCGCCGACTACGCCATCACCCAGATGTTCTTCCGCGCCGAGGACTACTTCCGGCTGCGCGACCGCGTCGCCGCCGCGGGCTGCGACATCCCGATCATCCCCGGGATCATGCCGGTCACCCAGATCAGCACCATCGAACGGTCCGAGCAGCTGTCCGGCGCGCCGTTCCCGCCCGAGGTCAAGGCCCGGTTCGACGCCGTCGCCGACGACCCCGAGGCCGTCCGCCGCCTCGGCATCGAGCACGCCGCCGAACTGTCCCGCGAACTGCTCGACCAGGGCGCGCCCGGCGTCCACTTCATCACGTTCAACAAGTCGACGGCGACGCGCGAGGTCTACGGCCTGCTGGAGGCCGACGGCTACTGCGACCGCACCCCATTGGCCGGCGGGGCGGCGAGCGGGAGCGTCCCGCCCATGACCGCGTAGCGGGGACCCCCGCCCGGGAACTCGAAGTCGGTCAGCAGATCCACCATGCCGACCGACCGGTAGAGCCGGCGGGCGGGGGTGTCCGGCCGCCGCTCCAGCGTCGACAGCACCACCGTCCGCTCGGGCCTGCCCTCGCACAGCGACGTCAGCAGGCCCCGGCCCAGCCCCCGCCCCTGCGCGTCCGGACGGACGTGCAGCTCGGCGACCTCGAACGCGTCCTCCAGCCACGTCGCCGCGTGCTCCGGGCCGCCCCGCGCCGCCAGCGCATCGAGGACGACGTCGTGCCACCACTGGCCGCGCGCGCCGTGGAACCCGTACGCGAACCCGTGCAGCGGCCCCGGCAGGCGCGCGAGCGCGCCCCGGCGCTCCGCGACGAACGCCCGGAACCCCGGATACGTCGTGTGCCGCTCCATGATGGTGCGCCGTCCCGGCAGCTGCTCCGGCGGCGGATCCATCGCCGCGCCGTAGACGTTCAGCATCGGATCAAGCCTGCGCAGGAAGGCGCGTTCGTCGATCTCGCGCAGCTTCGCGTCCCTCACCCGCCCGAGCCTAGACCCGGGGGAGGGTACGGGGGGTGGCGGACAGCCGATCGTAGATGTCCCACAGGATCCGGTCGGCCGCCTTCCGCAGCCGTCCCCGCTCCGCGTCCAGCCGCGAACCCCACTCCCGCGCCTCCGGGCCGAGCCACGCGTCCGTCCCGCCCAGCGTCTTCACGGGCGCGTCGAGGGCCTGCCGCAGCCGGTCGATCCCGCCGTAGGCGTCCGCGTACGCCCGGTAGAGCTGCGCGTACGCCGGGTTGGGCCGCTCCGTCGGCGCCAGCGCGGACGCGCCGCGCCCTCGATCGGCGGCGGCAGGCTCCCCGGCGGCGGCGCGCTCACTCGTCCGCTCCGCCCGGTTGCGAAGCCGTCGTCAGATCCAGCTTCCCGACGGCCTCCCGTGTACGCGCGCTCCAGTCGGCGCCCGTCAGGATCTCGACGGCCACCGGACGCACCCCCGCGCGCTCCGCCTCGGCCAGGAACGCCCGCAGCCACGCGACGTCCATACGGACCTCGTTGCTCGCCATGCCCAGCGCCGCGCGGATCACCCGCAGCCGCGCCTCGTCGCCCTGCGCCCCGGCCAGCAGCCGCGCGCGCCCGCCGGGCCAGCCGCTCGTACAGCCGCGCGGTGTAGTCGGGATCGTCGGCGTCGGCCTTCAGCCGCGTCCAGACCGCGGCCGGGACGGCCTCGTCGTCCTCGAACGCCGCCCGC
>NZ_MKJY01000078.1 GCF_001942465.1 Actinomadura sp. CNU-125 | reverse complement strand
CGCGTGGCTCGACCTGCGCTGCACCGCCGACACCTACACCGCCCGGGCCGCCACCGACCGGCTGTTCTCGCGGGCCGCCGCCCGCGAGGCCGCCGGGCAGTACCTCCAGGGCCACGACCCCGCCGACCCGCTGGCGTCCCCCCTGCTGGCCGACCTCACCGCGTTCCCGCCGACCCTCCTGCTCGCGAGCGCCGACGAAGTCCTCCTCGACGACACCCTCGCCATGGCGTCCGCCCTCGCGCGCGCACGCGTACCGACCGAGACCCGCGTCGAACGCGACGTCCCGCACGCCTGGCCCGCCGTCGCCCCCGACCGTCCGGCCGCCGCCGCGGCCCTGACGGCCATCGCCCGGTTCATCGAACAGGAGCAGACATGACAGGACGCCTCGCGGACAAGGTCGCCCTCGTGACCGGGGCCGCACGCGGGATAGGCCGCGCCACCGCGGCCCGCTTCGCCGACGAGGGCGCCCACGTCGTCGTGGCCGACATCGACCTGGACGGCGCGACGCGCACGGCCGCCGAACTCCACGCGACACCCCTGCACCTCGACGTCACCGACCCCTCCTCGTGGGCCGCCGCCGTCGAATCCACCATCGAACGCTTCGGCCGCCTCGACGTCCTCGTCAACAACGCGGGCATCGGCGCGGGCGGCCCCCTCCACGAGGCGCCCCTCGCCGACCACCACCGCGTCATCGACGTGAACCTCCACGGCGTCCTGCACGGCATGCGCACGGTCACCGCGCCGATGACGGCGGGCGGCGGCGGCACGATCGTCAACATCTCCTCGATCGACGGCCTGGTCGGCATCCGCAACCTGACCAGCTACGTGGCGTCCAAGCACGCGGTGACGGGGATGACCCGCTCGGCGGCCCTGGAACTCGGCCGCTTCAACATCCGAGTGAACTC
This sequence comes from Actinomadura sp. CNU-125, assembly GCF_001942465.1. Lineage (GTDB taxonomy): Bacteria > Actinomycetota > Actinomycetes > Streptosporangiales > Streptosporangiaceae > Spirillospora. The sequence goes on along the minus strand of NZ_MKJY01000078.1, from coordinate 17,505 downwards.
GGTCCACCCGGGGGTCATCTCCTCCGACCTAGTCCAGAACTCCTCCCAGGAAGTCCGCAGCACCCTAGAACGCCTCGTCGCCCGCCAACCGATCCCCCGAATGGGCCGCCCCGAGGAAGTGGCGTCGATGGTGACCTTCCTGGCGTCCGAGGAAAGCTCGTACTGCACGGGCGCAGCCTTCGTAATCGACGGCGGCCACCTCGCCGGCCCCTGGCGCGAAGACTACGCAAACGAGCCGGGCTGACGGCCGGAGCCGAGGGAAAGCCGCGCGACCGTCCGCTCCGATCGCAGGACGGCCATCGACTCGTCCGACAACCCCTTATCGCCGCCGGCGACTCCTGGATGCCGCCCGGATAACCCAGGCAGGTATCGACGATCGAGTAGACGTCCATCCGCGCTTCCGAATGCCTCGCCCCCGTCCGAGAGATTCACGACCCGGTTCCGGCGGGGCGCGCGTCAGTGCGGCGGGGGGAGCGGGTCGACCGCGTTCCCGAGTTCGCAGCCCGCCTCGCCCGGCGTCCGCTGGATGCGCGGCGGTATCCACACGTTCGTCCCGCCGGGCGCGACGCGGGCGAGCGTGCAGTCCGGCACGTCGTCGAGGTAAGGCTTGACGAGCAGGACGACACCGACCACGCCGTCCACCGAGGGGATCTGCCCGACCCGCACCGTGACGCCCGGATCGAGGTCGAGGGACTCGACCGCCTTCCGCACGTCCGCCTCGCTCACCGTGCCGCCGTCCGGCACCTGTGGCAGCGCCTTCCCGATCGCCTCCACCGACGGGATCTCGGGATCCTTCGGCCACGGCGCGAACGTCATCGGCGCGCCCGCCGGACAGTCGACGCCGTCGGGCTCGGTGTCCCACTCCGTCTTTCCGGTGACCTCCACCTCGAAGCATCGCCGGACGGTGACGCTCTGCTGTTCGTCCGCCCACCCTCCCCAGCCGGTCCCGGACACCCGCACGACGATCACCGCCCCGGTCCGCCCGGCCGCACGCACCCGCAGCACCTCGACGCCGTCGATGTCGTCCGCGAGATGCCCGATGTCCTGCGCGGGCCGATCGGATGCGCCGTAGATCTTGCGCGAGACCTCCTGCGCCTTCTTCCCGGCGTCCTCGGACGCGCGGCCCTCGGCGGTGTTCCCCGTGAACGTCCCGCAGGACGTCGCGGCGAGCAGGGCCAGGACCGGGACCAGCAGCAGTCGGCGCACGCGTTCACGATCGCACGCGCCACCCGCCCGCGATATCCGTACAAATACTCAGGTGCGAGCCGGTTCGGTGCCTGCGTCGGCGTCCGTGTCCCGCTCCGCGCCCGGACCGTCCGGCTTGCCGCCCCGCCGCGACGGCCCCGCCGGACGCCCGCGTCCCCACGCCACCGCCGCCGCGAAACACGCGAACGGCATCGCGGGCAGCATGTACCGGTAGTCGAAGTCCACGGTGAGGGGCGGCACCGCCAGCAGCGTCACCGCCGACGACCAGAACAGGAACGTCCGCGGCCGCGCCCGCCGCCACACCATCCCGGCCGCCCCCGCCAGTAGCACGAGGCCCAGCACCGTGCCCGGAATGCGCACGTGCTCCTGGTACCAGCGCATGACGTCCGCATACGGGCCCACGATGCGCGTTCGTCCCGCATCGTGCGTGTACTCCCGCACCACGGACGGCCGCTGTCCGCCCCCGATCACGGGCAGATCCTTGTGCGTCCGCGCCTCGGTCGGGAAGTGGTACCGGGCCTCCGTCCCCACCGTCGGGTACGGCTCGCGCTCCCACGCGAACGTCCGGACGAAGAAGTCGTACGCCACGACCCGCACGTAGTCGAGCGGCTGGTTCATGATCGCCCACACCGCGAACCGCTGCGCCAGCGCGTTCGTCTCCGCCGGGAACGGCTCCCCGTCCGTCCACCCGGTCGGCGAGTTCGCCTCCCAGATCTGGTGCGACGACGCCGGCCGATCGTCCGCCGCCCCGTACGGGCACAACCGCGCGAGCTCCGCGGGCGGACGGTGCGCGTCGCAGTCGGCGAACGCCGCCGTCCGTCCCCACAGGAAGATCCCGTCCACGCCGCTCATCCCGAACCGGCCGTGCTCCGACTCGTACCACGTCGCGTAACTCCCGAGGGGAATGACGAACGCCGCGCCGAGCGCCACGTACGTCGTCCACCGCGTCCGCCGCAGCAGCAGGTACAGCACCACGATCACGAACAGCGGTACGCCGACCGTCCGGGTCACCGACGCCAGGCCGAGCAGCGCCCCCACCAGCGCCGCCCGCCGCCACCCCGTCGTCCCGGGCCGCGCCATCAGCAGCATCGCGCCGAACACCAGGACCGTGAACAGCGTGTCCGACAGCAGCAGATGTTCGAGCTCGATCTGGAAGGCGTCCAGCAGCACCGGCGCCACCGCGAGCGCCGCCCAATGCCGCCGCACGTCGAACTCGCGGACCAGCATCCGGTACCCCAGCACCGCGATCCCCACGACCGCCGCATGCTGCAGGATCGTCACGAGCGCCAGGCTGTGGAACGGCTTCAGCAACCAGAGGAACAGCCCGTATCCGGACGGCCGCAGTTGGTGCGGGAACGGATCGTTCGCGACCCGCAGGAAGTCGTAGCTGTCGTTGAACCACAGCGCGGGCGGGAAACCGAGCATCGTCACCACCCGGAGCAGCACCCCGGCGAGCAGCACCACCGTGAACAGCCGATTGCCCCGCACGGCGGCCCACACCGAGCCTGCCTCCGGACGACGGCCGAACCTAGGGGAGAGCAACACCGGGAACCTAACTCTGGACGTGCGACGGACGGAGAGCGCCGCCGCGGCCCGCCGGGCGACCGGTCTCCTATGCGGTTGTCGGCGACGAACCGCGCGCGGAGGAGCCGGGGGAGAGAGCGGATCGCCGATCCGTCCGGCGATGATCCTCAGTGACGTTGCCGCAGCCCCGCGCAATGGCGGCGATCATAGCAGCGGCCCCGCGATGCCCCGTCGCCTCGTCCGCGTCCGGTACGGGGCCCGGTCCCGAGGCCGGGCTACCCGTCCTCCAGCACCTCCAACACCGGCAGGGAGCCCTCGATGGTGCCGCCTGCGGTTCGCGGGTCATCTCTGCCCCGTCCCGGACGGTGTCGACGATCTGTACGGGCCCTATCGGTGATACGAGGTAGCGACCAGGGCTGAGCCCAGAGGAGCCAGTGAGTTTGAACGTTCGAGTGTCGGTCCAACTGCTCACGTAGGCGCATTCAGCCTTCACATAGGGCTGGGACTCGTCCGAGACTTCCGTGTTCGTGCGTACGGTTGCGCCGTCTTCTTTCGGCAAGTCAGCCGGATCTGCCGAGGGGATCTGGTAGAGAGTGACGAATTTGCGCTTTCGCCATCCTTTTGGGAAGTATCTCCTCCCTTAGATTCTTTACCGATACTCCAGCTGTAATTATAAATGTCAGATCGCTCGTCATTTTCTCCGAAGCACTGGCGTTCACCATCGGGCATATACAGAGCACCTGCTGGCGTCCTGGCCTCGAAGTGTGTGACAACCTGAACACTGGAACCGATCTCCACCCGCGCTGGAGTAACGGAGATTTTTAAGTTCATGTAGGGGGTCTCGGCAGCGGGCATGTTCGGCTGCCCCAGCAAGACTCCTGGCCTGGTAAAGGATGCGTGTACCGCGCCGCGACTCTCGCCGCCGGCCCCAGGAGCGGACGGCCAAAGGAGCCACCCGACGGCAACGGCCCCTGCACCGACTGCACCGATGCCTGTGATGCCCTTAGCTCCGCCTACCTTGGACAAGAAGCCCTTGGACGTGGTTCCGGCGGCGTTAGCGACGGCATCCGCTGTGGCGGTTCCTTGGAAGTACCCGGCTGAAGCCGCCTGGCTCGCCGCACCTGAGGTGACAGCACCAGAACCGGCTCCGACGCCCAGCCCGGACACGCCCGGAGCCAGGACAGCACTGCCGAATATGGTCAGTGGCACAGCAGTTGCCACGATGGCGGCCAAGGTGCCAAGTGCGACCAAGCCTCGTCGCTCCCAGTCCGGGCCATACGAACGGACGGCGACGTCTTCGAGTTGCGCGACGAAGTCGGCGGCACTCCAAATCCGTTCGGACGGACTCTTGGCCATACCCCGTTCGATCAATGGGTGTAGCGCTTCTGGAATTCCCGCTAGCGAGGGTCGGGTCTTGATGTGCTTGGTTCGAAGCTCGTCGAGCGTTGTTGCTTGAAAAGGCTTCTTGCCGGTGATGCACTCAAGAAATACGCAGGTTGCCGCGTAGATGTCAGTGGCCGGCGTTGCGGGTTCGCCGTTCCACTGTTCGGGTGCCATGTACGCAGGTGTGCCGCTTTTATCTCCCTGTCCAGAAAGGACTGCAATGCCGAAGTCGATCAACTTGCTCTGTCCGTCGTCCTGCACGAGCACGTTGGCGGGCTTGTAGTCACGATGTACGACGCCGGCAATGTGAGCAGAGGCCAGTCCCAGCAGAGATCCTTTCAAGATCGTCAGCGCCGCCTCGGGTACAAGTGGTTCATCATTTTCGTTGAGTACGTGGCGGAGTGAGCGACCAGGGACTGCCTCCATGATGATGGCCGCGCCGTCCGGCCACTCGACGTAGTACAGGAGGCGTGCCACGTGTGGGTCGATTACCCGGCGAAGCACCTCGGCCTCGCTGCGGAAGGTATCCCGGGCCGTAGCGTTCGAGATCAGTTCAGGGGCGAGGTACTTGATGGCGACCGGGATGCCACCGGTCTCGTGCCGGGCGAGGACGACTTGGCCTTGCGCCCCCTTCCCAAGTTCAGCAACCTCGATGTAACCCGGCAGGCTCCAACCGTGTGGCATTAATGTCCTGTGTTCGTTTGGATCTCGCCGACGATGAGCGGTGTGGGAACGGAAGTCATGGACTGTTGGCCGAGGTCACCGCCCGCTGCGTCACAGTCGGAGCCCTCGCAGGTCCATGTCACATTCCATGTGATTGTCGCTGTGATTTTGTACGAGCCGCCGGGCTGACCAGCTGACGATCGTTGGTAGGTGTAAGTGCAGCTTTCACCGTTCTGCCCGCCGCCGCCGTCGTCGCATACGAGTTGCTTTTCGCCCAGAGACCAGGTCACTGAAGTCGGTTTAGCAGTGGCTTGCACTGTTTGATCGCCAGCAGAGACGGGCTCAGTTTGCACGACTTGGAAGCCGTCGACCCAAAGCGATGTCTCAGTTCTCACGTAGGTCTTTCCGTTCGGTGCTGTGTGCACCTTGGGGACGGGGAACGCAGTCGCGTCCATCGCTCTTTGCACCAGTTCCCAGGTCGCCGGTGCCGCTGCAACCGGAGCGGGGGTGCCGGCATCGACGGGCACGAACCCTGATGCCTGGTCGTCAGTCAGCCCTTCGTGCGGCGGAGGAAGGACGGAGCCGCTACTTCCAGACCCTTCACCCGCGCCACCGCCGCCACCAGAGGACCCGTTTTCAGTGTGTGTGGGGACGCAAGTCAGGTCCCCCACAAGTTGACACGGGGCGGCGTGGGCCGGGAGAGCCGCGAGGAGCGGGACGGTGAGGGCAGTGGCGGTGAGGGCGGCCTTGGTGGTTCGGTGTCGGCGGGGTGGGGGTGGTGGAGACATCGCGTGTCCTTCGTTGGACGTGGCGGTGGTCAGCATGCGCGGTCCCGGACGGACGCGGCGACCTTCCAGGTTCCGGAGGCCCACTGGACGGTCGTGCGGTAGAGGTACGCGTCGCCGGGGCCGCCGCCGAGGCGTTCGCCGGTCGTGGCGGAGTAGCGGTAACCGGCGAGCGTCCGGATGCAGTCGATCACGTACAGCTTGGTGCTGTCGGACGACTTGGCGTAGATGCGCGGGTTGTGCGTGTTCGTGAACCGCCAGATCTCGCCTTCGGCCTTGGTCGCCTTGATGTCGTCGGTGACCTGCGACAAGAGCGGATCCACGGCGACGGACGCGAGCTTGGACGGGTCGTTCTCGTCGTACGCCTGCTTGTAGACCTTCTGGTACTCGCGGTAGCGATCGAGGACGGTCTTGTAAAGCTGGGCGGTCGGGACGGCCGAGGGTGCGGCGCCGGGCGAGGTCGGGGCGGACGCGGGGCCGGTCGCGAAGGTGCCGGTCGGGTCGAGTTCACCGCTGGACGAACCGGACGTTCCGCAACCGACCAGCCCGAACGCGGCTGCGAGCGCGAACGCCACCGACGCCGGGACCGCGCGGCGGGGTCTCCAGGCGGGGGAACGTACCAACCGGGCGCGCATCGCCATCCCTGTTCGTCGTCCGGCAGCGGGGCGGAGTAGGCGAAAGCTTACAGATGCTGCCGGGGACGGAAAAGGGATTCGTCAGCCGCGCGAGCCCGTTTGGGGCGAGTGTGGACGGACGTGCGGTTCGTGCCCGCCCCCGGGCCGAGGGAACGCGGCGGATCCGGTTCCTCGCGGAGGTTGTCCGCCGGCGTCTGACTACGGCTGTGGCCGGTCACGGTTGGCTTGGAGCCTGCCCGCTGACGTAGGAGCCCTTGCCGCGCGTCGTCACGATGGCGCCCTCGGCGCGAAGTGCCGCGATCGCCTTGCGGATCGTCCCGCGCGCCAGTCCGAACTCGCTTTCCAGGACGGTCTCGGACGGAATCGCTTGCCCCGGGGCCCACTCGCCCGCCGCGATGCGTTGCCGCAGAAGCGCGGCGAGCTGCTCGTACTTCGGCACCGGCCCGTCCACGATCTCCACCATGATCACGACCATAGGAGGCTAACCACATGGATACATAGATACGCTTGTCCATGTACAAGTATGAACAAGCAGTTAGGCTGCACGAAAACGGCCCCGGACGACGCGCACACGTCGCACCGGGGCCTAGAGACGACTGCGAAGGAGTCGCCCCATGGGAGACAAGGTTAAGGCCGGTACGTCCGTGCGGTGGGGGGCACCGACTTACACCCCGGAGGGGGAGTTCTGGACGGCTCTCCTCCGCTACCGCCTCACCGATCGGGAGCGGGCGGTCGGGTTGGAGGCGGCGGTGTTCGGGCCGGACGTGGACGCGTGCGTCCGCGAGACCGTTCGTCAGGATCGGGAGTGGTGCGAGTTCCCGCTGCGGTCCGGCGATCGTGAGGGTGCCCGCGAGCGGTTGCGGTTCCTCGCGACCGGCGGCGGGGGTGCGGCGTGAGCGCGGACGTGGTGACGATCGTGGCGGCGTGGGCAACGGTCGCGATCGGCGGCGTCCTCGCGGGCGCGGTCGCCTTGGCGGCCACCGCGACACCGGCGGCGGTCCCGGTCTCGCTATCAGGGGAGGCATCGCCGCGCGTTCTGACGGCCCCCGTCGATCGCGATAGCTCGCCGCTCCGAAGCGGGAGCGCCCCGCCATCAGTGTGGGGCGCTCCCGCCCCGCCGTCGGCGGATCAGGTGCGGGTCGTGGTGTCGACGGCGCCCCCGGCGAGGAGGGCCGCCAGGAACTCGGCCGTGATCTCGCGGGCCAGCGCCATGTTCCCCTTCGTGTTGGCGACGGGTTTGGCGAGATGGCCGCCCACGGCTCCCATGCCCTGCTGGTTCGCGTCGCGCAACCGCTGTCGGGCGTGGACCTGGTCGAACATGACCGCGACCGGCTCGCCGCCTACCTGGAGGACGACCCCGGCCTCAAGCTTCCGGACCCTGCGGGGGGTGACGATCTCCAGCCCGCGGATCGGCACCTGGACCACCGGTTCGTCGGACTCTCGGGTGATCGTCAGTTCGCCGTCCTCGATCCGTACGGTGCAGGGAACGGTCCGTGGGCGTTTGATCGCCCACCAGAGGCTGTCCTTGAACGGCTCCAGGGAGCACAGCTCCTGGGAGAAGGTCTGGCTCATCGAATCCCGATCTCGTGGCATCGCCGGATGGCGTCGGTCCATGTTGGGTCGAGCCTCGCGTTCACGTGCATCAAACCTTGGCCGGGACGGACGGTCCAGTAGTCGGCGTCCGGCTCGTCGACGACGCGGGTGACCGGGTGCGGTCAGTCTGGTCGGTGGGGGAATCTCTTCATGATCGGGATTCGTCTCCGAAGGTATGGCTGCTGATTCGCTCCTGCCGACCGATCCCCGGCAACTCGGCCACTACTGGCTTGCCGGACGGCTCGGTGAGGGCGGGCAGGGGGTGGTGTACGAGGCGTACGACCCCGAAGGGGTGCGTGTCGCGATCAAGACGATGCATGCCGAGTCGCTCACCGACGGACGGCGCCGGAGGCTGGCGAACGAGGCCATGACGCTCAACCGCGTGGCGCCGTTCTGCACCGCGCGCGTCCTAGCCGCCGACATCGACGGGACGCCGCCGTTCATCGTCAGCGAGTACGTCGCGGGTGCGGATCTGCATGTCACCGTGCGGCGGGACGGTCCCTACGAGCCGGGCGACCTGCACCGGTTGGCGGTCGGGATCGCGACGGCGCTGGCGGCCGTGCACCAGGCGGGGGTGGTCCACCGGGACCTGAAACCGGCGAACGTCCTGCTCGGGCCGGACGGGCCGCGCGTGATCGACTTCGGGATCGCGCGGACCGAGGAGATGTCGCGCAGCGCCACCGGCCTGCGCGGCACCCCGCGGTGGATGGCACCGGAGGTGTTCCGGGGCGAGCGTGCGGGGCCTGCGGCGGACGTGTGGGCGTGGGGCGCGATCGTGCTGTTCGCGGCTACCGGGCGGGCGCCGTTCAACGGGGACAGCGTTCCCGCCTTGATGCACGAGGTCCTGAACCACGAGCCCGACACCGCGGTTCTGGACGAGCCGTTGCGCGCCCTCGTCGAGTCGGCTCTGGCCAAGGACCCGGAGCGGCGGCCGAGTTCGCGGGAGGTCCTTCTCGGGCTGGTCGGCGGCCTGGCCGAGGGGGAGCGGGAGGCCGCGCCGCTCGGTGTGGCCGATGCCGCGCCTTCGCTCGCGGAGGTGGCGGAACGGGCGTTCGGGCGGCTCGATCCGATCGCGCAGGAGGTGGTGCCGCGGATCATGCTCCGGCTGGTCGCACCGGGCGCGGCGGCCCAGGACACGTTGCGCGACGCGCACTTCGAGGAGTTCCTGGACGATCGGGTTTCGCGGGAGCTGCTGCACCGGGTCCTCAACGAGTTCGGCCCCGCCGGGTTGCTCCGGCAGGACGACGGGATGATCGGGTTGTCGTCGGCCGCGCTGCTGCGGGCCTGGCCCCGGCTGCGGGAATGGGTCGAGGCGGAGCGGTCCGGGCTCGGCGTGCACCAGGCCCTGGCGGCTTCGGCTCGGCTGTGGGACGGGCATGGCCGCAGGGTCGGCGACCTGTACCGGGGCACGGTCCTGGAACAGGCCCGGGACTGGGCGGCGATGGGGCGGCGGCTGCTCACCCTCAACCTGGTCGAGCAGGACTTCCTGACGGCGGCGTCGGCGGCGGACCGGCGCCGGGGACGGGTGCGGACGCTGGTGTCGGGGGCGCTGGCGGTGTTGCTGGTCGTCGCGGTCGGGGCCGCGGCCATGGTGGTGGTGCAGAGCCGGGACCTGGCGCGGCAGCGCGACACCGCGCTCGCGGGGCGGCTCGCCGGGCTGGTGGAGTCGATGGCCCGCACCGATCCGGTGGGTGCCCGCCGGGTCGCGATCGCGGCCGCGTCGATCGCGGCGACGCCGCAGACCCGGCTGGGGTTGCTGAAGGCGTACACGCAGTGGGAGGACGCGGCCGTCCGGCTGCCCCATCCCGGCCGCGAGCACTGGTTCGACGCCGACGGGACGGGACGGCGGGTGGCGTTCTTCATGGACGGCCAGGTCCGGATCTGGGACACCGTGGCGAAAAAGGAGATCACCCGGGTCGAGTCGGGTTATTTCAATCCGAACCAGGGCGCGTTCTCCGCCGATGGGAACGTGTTCGTCCTGGCCGATTCCCATGCGCGGGTCTGGGACGTTCCGTCGGGGCGCGAACGTTCGGCTCTGATCGTCGTCCCCGACGACGCCGCGTACATCGAACTGAGCCCCACGGGCGCGCATCTGCTCGTGGTCACTTCGGAGAACAGCCGCAGGACGGGCCTGCGCGTCTTCGACACCCAGACCGGCGAGGAGGTGTTCGGCATCGACGGGCCGGTCATCGACGCGTCCGTCGCGTGGGACGAGCGTCTGCTGGTCGTGCAGATGGGGAAGCGGCTGGAGTTCTGGGATCTGCCGTCGGAGAAACGACGCGCCGAGATCGAGACACCGGATCCGAACAACGATCTGGCGATCAGCCGGGACGGCAGGCTGTTCGCCTACCGGGACGAGGAGCGGACGGTGCACCTGATCGAGCTCGCGGAGGCCGAGGACGGCGCGCTCGGCACCACGCCGCGGTGGGAGTTCCACGCGTCCGACCAGTCGGGCGAACTGGTCTTCAGTTCCGACGGGGGGTTCCTCGCCGCGGGACGCACGGTATGGGCGACCGATGATGATCCGGAGTACGCCGATCCGGTGCTCGACTATCCGCTCAACTCCTGGCGCTGCAACGACTCGGGATTCGGTCCGCAGGACCGCACCGTGTGGTGCCTGGACGACGAACTGACCCTGCTCACCATCGACGTGTCCGCCTTCACCAACCCGCCGGAGCTGCACCCCGACCCGCGGGCGGGCGGGTTCAAGCTCAGCCCCGACGGGCGGAAGGTCGCCGTGCGCACCGCCGAGACGATCGAGGTCTGGGACACGGCGCGCCGGACCAGGCTCGGGGTCGTCCGCCCGGACGGACGGCCCGACTTCGGGGGTTCGGTCGGTCTGCACAGGGTCCGGTTCAGCCGGGACGGGAGCAGGCTCGCCGTCACTGTCGATCGGAACCGGGTGGAGATCTGGGAGCTCGCCGGGTTCACCCGGCTGACCACCCTGACGATGCCCGGGTCGCGCGCGTACGTCGGCGACCTCGACTTCGCGCCGGACGGCGGCGCGCTCGTCGTCGCCTACCTCAACCCGAATACGGGCGTTCCCCGCCTGTGGTTCTGGGATCTGGCCACGTCGGAGCTGATCCGTGAGGTTCAGGGGCCCCGGACCGAGGTGATCTACACCCGGCAGGGGGTCTTCTTCCATCCGGACGGAGCCGCCGTCAACGCCGGGACGACGCTGGGGGTGGTGGACTTCCCCTCCGGTACGCGGCGCGTGTCGCCCCGCCCCGGTCTGGAGTCCGTCCTGGCCGTCAGCGGCGACGGACGGACGGGCGCGGCGGCCGTCGACCAGGCGGTCCAGCTGTTCGACCCGTCCACCCTGGGCCTCCGGGACGGCGGCAGGCTGCATCTGGGCGCGACCCCGAGCGCGTCGCGTTCTCACCCGACGGGACCCTGGTCGCGACCGGCGACCAGGAGGGGCGGGTCCAGCTGTGGACGGTCGCGGACAGTGAGGTCCTCGCGTCCTTCAAGGGGCACGGCGGCACCGCCGTGTCGTCCCTCGCGTTCTCTCCCGACGGTTCGACGCTGACCAGCGCGGACGACGAAGGCCGCGTGTTCCGCCGGCCGGTCGGCCCCACCGCCCTGGTGAAGGCGCTCTGCGCGGAGACCGGCGGCCTGACCGAGGCGCAGTGGCGCGTCCACCTGCCCGAGATCGGCTACCGCGAGACCTGCTGACGTCCGGCGGCGGTTTCCGGACGGGCGGGCTCGGACGGGCGGGCTCGGGCGGGGTCAGCGGCCGGTGGTGCTGTCGATCAGTTCGCGGAGGATGTCCGCGTGGCCCGCGTGCCTGCCGGTTTCCTCGATCATGTGGGTGAGCGCCCAGCGGACGCTGGGTGCGGGACGGCCCGGCCGCGGCCGGGGGACCGGTGCGGCGAGATCGGGGCAGTCGTCGAGCACGGCGTTGGCGCGTTCGACGGTTTCCCGGTACCGGGCGACCACGTCGGCGACGCCGTCGCCCGGCGCGGCCTGGAAGGTGGCCTGCCAGTCGGTGACGTCCTCGCCGAGGAAGATCGAGCTCTCGACGCGGGTCAGGTGGTCGAGCAGGCCGAGCAGGTTCGTGCCCGAAGGCGTCCCGGCCGTCCGGACCTGCGGTTCGGGCGTCCCGTCGACCTTCGCGGCGATCGAGGCCCGGAGGTAGTCGAGGAAGCCGCGCAGGACCTCGGCTTCGCTGTGTCCGGTCCGGGGCGGCGGGGTGTCGCGGCGGCGTGTGCCGGTGGGCATGGCGATCTCCTTCGGTGGCCGGGTCAGGTGGTGCGGCGGACGATCAGAATGTGGTCGGTGACCTCGGCGGTCTGCCCGTTCGGGCCGCTCGCGGTCCGGCGCGGCGCGGCGGCGCGTTCGACCGCCCATGTCGCCGCGTCCAGGCCGATGTCCGCGGCGACCTCCAGGGGGCTCGGGTGGCGGATGTCGGGGTCCTGGTTCCACGACCACGGCGCGGTCGAGCCGTGGTCGACGACCAGGAGGCGCCCGCCCGGACGCAACGAGTGCGCGGCCGCGCGCAGGACCGCCGCCCGGTCGAGGTCGAAGGGCGTGTGCAGGTAGTGGGCGCAGATCAGGTCGTACTCGCCCTGCGGGAAGGCCTCGCCCAGGTCGTGGCGCGCGGCGGTGACGCGGTCGCCGAGACCCTGCGCGCGGGCGAGGGCGGTGAGCCGTTCGACCGCGACGGCCGAGATGTCGACGGCGGTGACGCGCCAGCCCCGTCCGGCCAGCCACAGTGCGTCGCCGCCGTCGCCGCACCCGAGGTCGAGGACGTCGCCGGGTGTCAGGCCGGCGGCGGTTTCGGTGAGCCGGGCGTTCGGCTTCGGGGCATGGGCGGTCGGCCGCGTCGCGTACACGCCGTCCCAGAACGTGTCCGCCTCGGTGGTGTTCATCGGGTTCCTTCCGTCGATCGGAGCCCCAGCTTCATCCGCCGAGCGCCGATTTGGCACGAAAGGTTGCCGTTCTGGCAAGGTGCCGGGCGGTCCTTGGGCTCAGGGGGACGCGGCGCGGTGGTTCGTCAGGACGCGGGCGAGGGCGACGGTCACGGCACCGGCCGCGACGACCGAAAGCAGGCCGACGCGGAGGCTGCTGAGGTCGGCGACGAAGCCGACGAGGGGCGGGGACAGCAGGAAGCCCGCGCGCAGCAGCCAGCTGACGACGGTGAGGCCGGTGCCGTCGGGGAGTCCGGGGAGTTCGTCGGCGGTGTGCATGGCGGCGGGGACGAGCGTGGCGACGCCGAGTCCGGCGAGGGCGAACCCGGCCAGGGTCGTCCCCATGGACGGGACGGCGAGGGCGGCGCCCATGCCGACGGCGGTGAGGGCGCCGCCGACGGCGACGACGGTGCGCTGGCCGAAGCGGTCGACGACGCGGTCGCCGGTGAGGCGGCCGACGGTCATCGCGGTCTGCAGGGCGACGACGGCGAGTCCGGCGGTCGCGGCGCCGGCGTGCAGGTCGTCGCGGAGGTAGACGGCGCCCCAGGACGCGCCCGCGTCCTCGACGAACGCGCCGCAGGCGGCGAGGACGCCGAGCACGGCGAGCATCCGCACGGCCGCGCCGGTGTACGGGCGCGTCCGGACGGGACGTCCGGACGGGCGTCCGCGTGGGCGGCGGCCGGGGCGCGTTCGGCGTCGTCGGGGCCGGGCAGCAGGAACCGGTGGGCGACGAGGGCGATCGTGCCGAACAGCACGGCGGAGATGGTCAGGTGGATCGCGAGGGGGATGCGGAGCCCGGCGGCGGCCGAGCCCATCAGCCCGCCGAGGACCGCGCCGACGCTCCACACGCCGTGCAGGGAGTTGACGATGGAGCGTCCGTAGAGGCGCTGGACGCGCAGGCCGTGGGCGTTCTGCGCGACGTCGACGGCCGAGTCGAGGGCGCCGACGACGAACAGCGCGCCCGCGAACGCGATCCAGTTCGGCGCGAACGCGACGGCCAGGGGCGCGACGGTTGTCGCGACGATCCCGAACGCGCCGACGGGCGCGGAGCGGAACCGGCGGATGACGGCCCCGGCGAAGAGCCCGGCGAGGACGGCGCCGATCGGCTGCCCGGTCAGCGCGGTCCCGAGGGCGGTGTTGCTCAGGTCGAGGTCGTCCTTGATCTCCGGGAACCGGGGGACGACGTTGAAGAAGACGGCGCCGTTGGTGAGGAACAGCGCGGCGACCGCGGCGCGGGCCAGGCGTGCCTGACGGGTGGGGGCGCCGGGCACGACACCGGGGACGGTGGTGGACAAACGACATCCGATCACGGGGCGGGGGGACGGTTCCGGAACAGGCTACTTGCGGCCCTTGAGGTCAACCGAGGTCGAGGTTGCAGGCTGTCCGGTGTCGAGAGGTTCTCGCATCGGGAGGGGCGGCATGCGCGCGGTTTGGTTGGCGGAGTTCGGCGGTCCGGAGGTGCTCGTCGAGGGGGACGCGCCGGACCCGGTCCCCGGGGACGGGCAGGTCGTCGTGGACGTCGAGTTCGCGAACATCACGTTCGTCGAGACGCAGTTCCGTTCGGGCGCTCCGGGCCCGTTCAAGGCGGAGCCGCCGATGATCCCCGGGAACGGGGTCGGCGGGGTGGTGGCGGCGGTCGGCGCCGGGGTCGATCCGGGCCTGGCGGGACGGCGGGTGGTGACGTCCACGGGCGGCTCCGGCGGGTACGCCGAGCTTGCGGCGGCGGACGCGCGGGGCCTGTTCGAGGTGCCGGACGGCCTGCGCTCGACGACGCCGTCGCGCTGCTGGCCGACGGGCGCACGGCCGCGATGTGCTGCGCGGGCATCCGCGTCCGGGGGAGCGGGTGCTGGTGGAGGCGGCGGCCGGCGGGGTGGGCACGCTGCTGGTGCAGCTCGCGAAGGCGGCGGGCGCCTCGGTCGTCGCGGCGGCCGGGGGCCCGGCCAAGACGGACGTCGCGCGCCGCCTCGGCGCCGACGAGACGGTCGACTACCGGGAGCCCGGCTGGTCGAAGGAGGTCGCCCCGGTGGACGTCGTGTTCGACGGGGTCGGCGGCGGCGTCGCCCGCGAGGCGTTCGGCCTGGTCGCAGAGGCCGGACGGATGGTGTCGTTCGGCCTCGCGAGCGGCGAGTGGGCGAGCGTTCCGGAGGACGACGCGGTTCAACGGGGTGTCGCGCTCGTGCGGGCCGGGGCGTCCCAGGAGGAGATGCGGGGCTTCACCCGGGACGTGCTGGCCGATGCGGCACGCGGCAAGGTTCGTCCCGTCATCGGCCAGAGGTTCCCTCTGCGGGACGCTGCGCGCGCACACGCGGCGATCGAAGCGCGCGCCACGGTCGGCAAGACGCTGCTGGAGGTGCGGTGATGAAGCTCGGGATCAACCTGCCCAGCCACGGGGTGGACACGTCCGCGACGGTCGCGGAGCATGCCCGGCACGCCGAGGCCGCGGGGTTCGAGTCGGTATGGGTGGGCGACCACCTGATCCCGACCGGACGCGCGTTCCTGGACGCCACGCTCGTCCTGGCGACCGTCGCGGCCGTGACGGAGCGCGTGAAGGTCGGGTTCGGGGTGATGGTCCTGCCGCTGCGGTCGACGGCGTGGGCGGCGAAGCAGATCGCGAGCCTGCAGCACCTGTCCGGGGGCCGGGTGCTGCTCGGGGTCGGCAGCGGCGGGCCGGTGCACGGCGACGCGGCGTTCCGCGCGGTCGGCGTCCCGTTCGCCGAGCGCGGCCGGCGGACCGACGAGGCCCTCGAAGTCCTCGCGGGCCTCGTGGAGGGCAGGCGGATGCGGCTGGACGGCGCGGACGTGACGCTGTCGCCCGGCGCGGCGATGCCGCCCGTCCTGATCGGCGCCGGACTCGAGCGGCGGGTGGCCCGGTTCGCCGACGAGTGGTACCCGGCGTTCTCCGCTCCGGCGGAGGTGTCGGCGGGCGTCGCGCGGCTCGCGTCGCTGGCCGTCGAGTACGGGCGTCCGGTGCCGAAGGTGACGGTCGGGCTGAGCTTCGGCCTCGGCGACGTCCCGGCGGCGGAGATCGACGCGCAGGTCAAGGGGTTGACGGAGTACGGGATGAGCGAGGACGCCGCGCGTGCGGGCCTGCTCACCGGCCCGCCGGAACGGGCGGCCGAGCGGCTCGCGGAGCTCGCCGACGCGGGCGTGCACCGCGTCATCGGGATGCCGTTCCCGGCCGACCGGCGCCGCCAGGCCGAACTCCTCGCCGAGGCCGCCGCCGGGCTCAGGTGAGGGCGTCGCGGGCCTCCATCAGCGCGAAACCGAGGAGGTTCGTGCCCTTCCACTGGGACGGGCGCCGCGCCTCGGGCTGATGCTCGTCGAGGCCGATGCCCCAGACGAAGTCCTCCGGGCTCGCCTCCACGAGGACCTTGCCCCGGGTGGACGCCAGGTAGGCGCGCAGGTGCTCGTGCGCGGCGAACTTCGCCTCGCTGCCGCGGACGACGATGCCGTACCGGTGCGCGGCCCACGTCTCCTCGTCGAAGCCGCGCACCTCGCGTCCGATGCTCTTCGCGATCGCGGGCGAGGGGTTGCCGAGGATGCGGGTCTCGGCCCGCCGGTCGCCGAACAGGCGGGCCTTCTCGGCCATCATGTAGTGCTCGGCGGTGACGTACTCGACGCCGTCGATCGTGAACGGCGCGTGGAGCCACTGGCTGAGCTGCCCCTTCGGCTCGGGACCGCCCCAGAACAGGACGAATTCCGGCAGTTCGCCGCGGGTTTCGAGGTCGAGCAGCTCTTCCATGGTCGTCATGGGTCGAGCCTGCCGAAGACCGCGAGGGGCCGCAACGCCGTATTCCTGGCTAATCTTCGTGGAGAGGAGATCGAGGGGGACGACGCCGTGACGCAGCAGCAGGAACGCATCGCGGAGCTGGAGGGACGGGTCGTCCGGCTGGTGCGCGACCTGGCGCCGCCCGGGTGGCGGCGCATCGACCTGCACTGCCTCGCGACGATCGCGGTGAGCGACGTGGCGCTGACGGTGCTGACCGGCGACGGGAAGACGGTGACGCCCGCGGACGGCGTCCCGCAGGAGCTGACGGACGCGCTGCTGGACCTGCGGCGCGCGCACTACCTGTCCGAGCAGGGCACCTGGTTCTCGGCGACGCTCATCGTCGAGCCTGAGCATGCGCGGCCCCTCTACAACTACGACTTCGACCCCGGGTGGGATCCGCCGATCCCGGTGGACTGCTGGCGCCGCGACCAGATCGTCATGCCGCGCGAGGGCGCGCACATGCCCGCGTGGCTGGCGGCGCGGCTGGACGACCGCGAACCGTCCGGCGACGAAGGCGACCCCGATCCCGATCCCGGGCCGCTGAACCCGATGGAGCAGGCGGAGCTGCTGTCGGGGCCGCTGAGCGTGCTGGTCGCCGACAAGGCGCCGCCGCTGTGGCAGAAGGTGTTCGGCTACTACCAGGCGGCGGGCGGGCACGTCGAGTTCCCGTCGATGATGTGCTACAAGGCGGACGGGACGATGTCGACGTGGGAGCCGCCCGGCGCCGCGGGCCGCGTCCTCGACCGGCTCCGCGCGGGGACGCACGCGTTCCAGGGCTCCACGTGGTCGCGGATCGACTTCGAGGTCCTGTACGAGGACGGCGGCGTGCGCTGCCGGGCGTCGTTCACGTTCGACGACGAGCCGCAGTGGAACGCGGCACCGTCCGCCGACGACGTCCGGGGGGAACTCGAACGGTTCCCGCGCGGGGACGTCCCGGAGTGGATGACGCGGCGGCTCGGCCCCGCCGCCGCGCCCGTCCCGGCCCCGGCGACCCGGATCGCCCCGGCGGACGACGGCGCCGGAGCGCGCGCGCCGGG
>NZ_MKJY01000077.1 GCF_001942465.1 Actinomadura sp. CNU-125 | reverse complement strand
ACCGGCCGCCGTCGCCGCCGCCCTCGACGCCGCCTCCCCGCCCTCTCCGCGTGCCCGGCGACCGCCGCCGCGGGCCCGGGCCGGGACGCGGGCGGCGTCCGGATCGCGCCGCTGCCCGCGCTGGGCGCACTCGGCGCCAACTACAACGAGAACCTCGACCAGGTGAACTACCGGGAGTTGCGTGCGGCGCGCGCCGGCTGGGTGCGCGGCTTCTACGCGATGCCCGAGGCCGACGAGGTCCCGCCGGCGCGGAGCGACACCGTCCGGGCGATCCGCGACGCCCACGACCGGGGGTATCGCACTCTGCTCGCCCTTAACGTTCCCAAAGCCCGGCACCCCCTTCCCCCGTCCGGGCAGCGCGGAGATGGCCGCCGAGCTGGAGCGGCTGGACCGCGTGCTGCCGCACGTGCTCGGGACGGCCGACGTCATCACCGTGGGCAACGAGCCGTTCATCGAGAGCATGCCGGCCGAGCGCGACGAGCGGCTCAACCGGTTCTACGAGACCGTCGCCCGCCACGTCATCGAGACCAGGGCCGAGGTCTGCGGGGCGGACTGCTCCACCCACCTGTTCATGGGAGCGCTGAACCGGCTGGACCAACCGGGCAAGCGCACTCCCGCCGTCGAGCGCTACCTCGCCTTCGTGCGGGAGACGCCCGAGATCGAGGGCGTCGACCTCCATCCGCACGTTCCCGACGAGACGCTGATCCAGGACTTCCTGGACTACACCCTGCCGCGGCTCCGCCCCGACCAGACCTTCCTGGTCACCGAGTTCTCGCTGGTCTGGTACTGGCAGAAGCACATGACCGACCGGATCCCGGCCGCCTTCGCCCGGCGCCACGGCTACGCCCCGGACACCCGGGTATGGCAGGTCATCGGCGAAGCGATCGAACGTCCCTTCCCGCAGCGCAAGTGGAACGAGTTCCTCGCGCAGAGCCCCTGGTTCGAGGCCAAGGAACATTTCCTGCGGGACCAGACGGAGCGTTTCCGGAGCACCGGGCGGCTGGCCGTGGCGACGTACGGCTTCCGGCAGATCCCCTCCATGACGGCCGGGTGGAGCGCGACCAAGCCGCCCTGGCTGCTCAACAGCGTGTTCGCCACGCTGACGGTGCGGCAGCGCGGCCAGGGCATGTCGGCGCGAACCACGCCTGGCTCGGCGACTTCCGCCGACTGCAATGACGGACGTGTCGTCCCGTCGTGATGTCCGCGTTTTGTCCCGGTGACGTACTTCGGCGATGCTGAGGGCGTGTCAACGGAGACTCTTACCGGCGCCGCCGAGCTGCGCGCCTTCCTGCACGGGCTGCCCGGCGTCGACCGGGTCGGGGCCGAGGAGCGCGCGGCCCGGCTGGCGTCGCGGTCGATCAAGACGTCGGCGAAGGCCGCGGCGATCGACCTCGCGATCTCGATGGTGGACCTCACGACGCTGGAGGGCGCCGACACGCCCGGGAAGGTGCGGGCGCTGTGCGCCAAGGCCGCCCGGCCCGATCCGGACGACCCGGGCGTGCCGAGGGTCGCGGCGGTGTGCGTCTACTCCGACCTCGTCGACGTCGCCGTGCGCGCCCTGGACGGGACGGGCGTCGGCGTCGCGAGCGTCGCGACCTCGTTCCCGTCCGGGCGGGCGCCGCTGGAGGCGAAGCTCGCCGACACGCGGGCGGCGGTCGCGGCCGGGGCCGCGGAGATCGACATGGTGATCGACCGGGGCGCGTTCCTCGCGGGCGACTACGCGAAGGTCGCCGACGAGATCGCCGCCGTGAAGGACGCGTGCGGGTCGGCGCACCTGAAGGTGATCCTGGAGACGGGCGAGCTGGCGACGCTCGACAACGTGCGGCGCGCGTCGTGGCTGGCGATGCGCGCGGGCGCCGACTTCATCAAGACCTCGACGGGCAAGGTGTCCCCGGCGGCGACGCTGCCGGTCACGCTCGTGATGCTGGAGGCCGTCCGCGACTACCGGGCGGCGACCGGACGGCAGGTCGGGGTGAAACCGGCGGGCGGGATCCGCACCACCAAGGACGCGATCAAGTACCTGGTGCTGGTGAACGAGACGGCCGGGCCCGACTGGCTGGCGCCCGAGCAGTTCCGGCTGGGCGCGTCCAGCGTGCTCAACGACCTGCTGATGCAGCGCCGCAAACTGGCCACCGGCGTGTACTCCGGTCCCGACTACTTCACCCTGGACTGATCATGGTTTTCGAGTACGCGCCCGCGCCGGAGTCGGCGTCGCTCGCGCGCCTCCGCGAGTCGTACGGGCTGTTCGTCGACGGCGAGTTCGTGCGGGGCGGCGGGGAGCCGTTCAAGTCGATCAACCCGGCGGACGAGACGGTGCTCGCCGAGGTCGCGTGCGCCGACGAGGGCGACGTCGACCGGGCGGTCAAGGCCGCGCGGACGGCGTTCGACAAGGTGTGGGGCCCGATGCCGGGCGCCGAACGCGCCAAGTACCTGTACCGGATCGCCCGGATCGTCCAGGAACGGGCGCGGGAGCTGGCGGTGCTGGAGTCGATCGACAACGGCAAGCCGATCCGGGAGTCCCGCGACGTCGACGTGCCGCTCGTCGCCGCGCACTTCTTCTACTACGCCGGTTGGGCCGACAAGCTCGGGTACGCCGGGTTCGGGACGGACCCGCGGCCGCTGGGCGTCGCGGCGCAGGTCGTCCCGTGGAACTTCCCGCTGCTGATGCTCGCCTGGAAGATCGCCCCCGCGCTGGCCTGCGGCAACACCGTGGTGCTGAAGCCCGCGGAGACGACGCCGCTGACCGCGCTGGTGTTCGCCGACATCTGCCGGCAGGCCGAGCTTCCGGCCGGTGTCGTCAACATCGTGACGGGCGCCGGGGAGACCGGCCGGGCGCTCGTCGCCCACGACGGCGTGGACAAGGTCGCGTTCACCGGGTCGACCGAGGTCGGCAAGGAGATCGCGCGGACGGTCGCCGGGACGCGCAAGCGGCTGACGCTCGAACTCGGCGGCAAGGCCGCGAACATCGTCTACGACGACGCCGCGCTCGACCAGGCCGTCGAGGGCGTCGTCGACGGCATCTTCTTCAACCAGGGGCACGTGTGCTGCGCCGGGTCGCGGCTGCTGGTGCAGGAGTCGGTCGCCGACGAGCTGCTGGAGCGGCTGAAGGCGCGGATGGCGACGCTGCGGGTCGGGGACCCGCTCGACAAGAACACCGACGTCGGGGCCGTGAACTCGGCCGCCCAGCTGGACCGGATCCGCGAACTGTCGGCGTCCGGCGAGGCCGAGGGCGCGACCCGCTGGTCGCCGCCGTGCGAGCTGCCGGACCGCGGGTTCTGGTTCGCGCCGACCGTGTTCACCGGCGTCGCGCAGTCGCACCGCATCGCGCGCGAGGAGATCTTCGGGCCCGTCCTGTCGGTGCTGACGTTCCGCACGCCGGACGAGGCCGTCACGAAGGCCAACAACACGCCGTACGGGCTGTCCGCCGGGATCTGGACGGAGAAGGGCTCGCGGAGCCTGTGGACGGCGCAGCGGCTGCGGGCCGGCGTGGTGTGGGCGAACACCTTCAACAAGTTCGACCCGGCGTCCCCGTTCGGCGGCTACAAGGAATCGGGGTTCGGCCGCGAGGGCGGACGCCACGGACTGGAGGCGTATCTCGATGTCTGAGCGGCTGAGCGTGCGCAAGACGTACAAGCTCTACATAGGCGGCGCGTTCCCCCGATCGGAGTCCGGCAGGTCGTACGTGGTCACCGACGCGAAGGGACGGTTCGTCGCGAACGCCTCGCACGCCTCCCGCAAGGACGTCCGCGACGCCGTCGGCGCGGCCCGCAAGGCGTTCGGCGGCTGGTCCGCCCGCACCCCCTACAACCGTGGGCAGATCCTCTACCGGGTCGCGGAGATGCTCGAAGGGCGCCGCGTTCAGTTCGTGGACGAGCTGCGCACCGCGGGGCTCTCGAAGGGCGCGGCGACGGCCGAGGTGGACGCGGCCGTCGACCGGTGGGTCTGGTACGCGGGGTGGGCGGACAAGCTCGCCGCCGTCGCCGGGTCCGCGAACCCGGTGGCGGGGCCGTTCTTCAACTTCTCGACGCCCGAACCGACCGGCGTCGTCGGCGTCGTCGCGCCCGACTCGCCGCTGCTCGGGCTCGTCTCGACGGTCGCGCCCGCGATCGTGTCCGGGAACACGGCGGTGGTCGTGGCGTCCGAGCCCGCGCCGCTCCCGGCGGTCACGCTGGCCGAGGTGCTCGCCACGTCCGACCTGCCCGGCGGCGTGCTCAACATCCTGACCGGGCGGCGCGACGAGCTGGCGCCGTGGCTCGCGACGCACATGGACGTCAACGCGCTCGACCTCGCGGGCGTCCCGGCGGACGCGGTCGCGGACCTGGAGGAGAAGGCCGCCGGGAACCTCAAACGGGTGGTCCGTCCGGGCGATTCCGATTGGGGCGCGGAGCCGGGAACCGCCCGGATGACCGCGTTTCTGGAGACCAAGACGGTCTGGCACCCGGTTGGGGTGTGAAACCCGAATGACGCGGAGTGTGTAGAGCTTCACCTTCTGTGGAATAGATCTCCCGATCATCACAGGGGGGAGATCGCATGCCTGCCAAGACCAGGGCGACCAAGTCGTCCAAGACCAGCTCCGCGAAGTCGAACGGCACGAAGGCGTCCACGTCGCGGGCGTCCGCCTCGAAGACCGCTGCGAAGAAGCCCGCGTCGCGGACGAGCGCCGCGACGAGCCGCTCGTCGACCGCCGCCGGGACGCGGGTGACCAAGGCGGCGTCCGAGGCCAAGGCCGCCGCCACGAAGATGAAGTCGGTCGCGACGAAGGCGTCGTCGTCGGCGAAGGCCATGACCGCGATGACCAAGGCGATGACGACCGCGACCAAGGCGATGACCGACGCCGCCAAGGCGATGGACGCGGCGGCCAAGGAGATGAGCAAGGAACGCGCCAAGGCGGCCAAGAGCACGACCGCGGCGAAGAGCTCGACCGCCAAGTCCGGCACCGCGCGCAAGTCGACCTCCGCCGCCTCGCGTTCCCGGTCGACCACGACCGCCCGGACGACCCCGGCGAAGTCGAGTTCGGCGAAGTCGGGTTCGGCCAGGGCGAGCACGAGCAAGGCCAGTACGTCCAAGGCGAGCACGAGCAAGGCGAGCACGGCGAAGAAGAGCGGCCCGCGCGCCTCGACGGCCCGCAGGAGCACGACGTCCCGCACGACGAGCGCGTCCGCCAAGGGGGCGGGATCAGTCGGCCGAAGCCCGGCCGCCCGTGCCGTCGCCGCCGCCCGGTCCGCGGCCGCGACCGTGCCGCCCGCGGCGCCGTTCGTCGAGCCGCGGACGTCGCCCGGCGGGTTCCTCAGCGGCCTCACCGGCAACGGGATCGGGCGCGGGCGCTGACCGATGAAGGAAGAGGACATCCTCGCCCGCATCGGCGAGTTCGTCGGCGAGGAGCAGGACCTGCGGGCACGTCTCCAGCGCGGCGACCTGAGCCGGGCCGAGGAGCGCCGGCGGCTGCAGGACCTCGAAGTCGCGCTCGACCAGTGCTGGGACCTGCTGCGCCGCCGCCGCGCCCGGCTCGACGCGGGCGAGAACCCGGACGACGCCGGGGTGCGTCCGCCGGACGAGGTCGAAGGCTACCTGCAGTGACGCGGCGACCGCTGCGGTTCGGGCTGTCGCTCGGACCGGACGGCGCCGAGCCGCTGATCCGCACCGCGCAGGACGCCGACAGGTTCGGGCTCGACCTGCTCGGCGTCCGCGACGAGCCGTACCGGCGCGGCAGCGCCGACGCGTTGGCGGTGCTGGCGGCCGCGCTGGCCGTCACGTCGCGGATCCGGATGCTGCCCGCCGTGGCGTGCCTGCCGCTGCGCCCGCCCGCCGCCCTCGCCAAGGCGATCGCGACCATGGACGGGTTCAGCGGCGGGCGCGCCGAACTCGGGCTCGGCGCCGGTGCGTCCCCGGCCGGTGTCGAGGCGTTCGGCGGACGGCCCGCGCCCGGTGCGTCCGCCGTGGCCGCGCTGGAGGAGGCGGTCCAGGTCGTCCGGTTGCAGTGGAGCGACCAGGGCGGTCTCGTGTTCGGCGGCGCGCACTACCGGTTCGCGGCGCCGCAGGCCGGGCCGGCGCCGCGGCGGCGGATCCCGATCTGGCTCGGCACGGACGGGCCGCGCGGCTCGACCTGACCGGCCGTCGCCGACGGCTGCGCGCCCGGTCCGCGCGCGTCCCGCCGAAGCGGCTGCCCGAGGCGCGGCGCCGCATCGACGCCGCCGCCGCCCGCGTCGGCCGCGACCCCGCCGACATCCGGCGCGGGTACGTGCTGGACGGGACGATCGCCCGCGAGTCGCGCGGATTCCTGCACGGCCCGCCGCGCCAGTGGATCCACGAACTCACCGAACTGGCCGTCGGGCACGGCGTCGACACGTTCCTGTTCGCGGGCGCGCCCGAACACCTCGCGGAGTTCGCGCTCGAGATCGTCCCGTCCGTCCGGGAGCAGGCCGCGCGGGAACGGGCGGGGGCACCCGGGACGGGCGCACCTGCGCCGGGAACCCCGGAGACGGGGGCGCCCGCCGCCCGCTGAGGCCCTACATGCGTTCCGGGGTCGGGACGCCGAGGAGGTGCAGGCCGGTTTCGAGGGTGCGGAGCGTCGCGGCGCACAGCGCCAGCCGGGACGCCTTCGTGTCCTCGTCGGGGGCCTTGAGCACCGGGCAGTTCTCGTAGAACGTCGTGTAGGCGTCGGCGACGGAGTACACGTAGCCCGCGAGCTTGTGCGGCTCGGCGGTCGCACCGGCCTGCTCCAGCGCGGCGCCGAATCCGAGGAGCGTCAGCGCGAGCGCCCGCTCGGCGGGGTCGCGCAGGACGATCGGGCCGGTCGCGTCCTCCGGCGCGATGCCGCCCTTGCGGAAGATCGACCGGATCCGCGCGGCCGCGTACTGCAGGTACGGGCCCGTCTTGCCGTTGAACGAGATCATCCGGTCGAAGTCGAAGACGTACTCGCTGTCGCGCGCCACCGACAGGTCGGCGTACTTGACCGCGCCCATCCCGACCGCCTCGACGATCTGCGACCGGGTCGCGTCGTCGAACTCCTCGACGTGCTCGATCTGGTCGAACGCGGCCCCGGCCCGCTCGACGGCCTCGTCCAGCAGTTCGGCGAGCTTCACGGTGCCGCCCGCGCGGGTCTTCAGGATCTTGCCGTCGGTGCCGAGGACGTTGCCGATCTGCGCGTGCTCGGCCGGGACGTCGTCGCCGAGCCAGCCCGCCATCCGGGCGACGGCGAACATCATCTGGAAGTGCAGCGACTGCGGGGTGCCCACCACATAGATCATCCGGTCGACGTGCTCGGTGTCGACCCGGTACCGGACGGTCGCGAGGTCGGTCGTCGAGTAGTTGTAGCCGCCGTCGCTCTTGCGGATGATCACCGGGAGGGGCTCGCCCTCGCGGCCGGTGAACCCGGGCGGGAACGCGCACAGCGCGCCGTCGCTGACGACGGCGATGCCCTTGTCTTCGAGTTCCCGCACCGTCGGGGCGAGGAGGTCGTTGTAGAAGCTCTCGCCCTTGATGTCGTCGTCGGTGAGGCTGACGCCGAGCCGCGTGTAGACGGACTCGAAGTACCGCTTCGACACGTCCACGAGGATCTGCCAGAGCCGCAGCGTCTCCGGGTCGCCCGCCTGGAGGGCGACCACCCGGTTGCGGGCCCGGTCGGCGAACACGGGGTCGCCGTCGAACTTCTTCCGCGCCGCCTGGTAGAAGGCGGTGAGGTCGCGGACGGACGAGTCGTCGCGCGCGGCGGCGTCCTCGCCGAGGTCGAGCAGGTGCTCGATCAGCATCCCGAACGGGGTGCCCCAGTCGCCGACGTGGTTGTCGCGGACGACGTCGTGCCCGAGGAACTCCAGGATGCGGGCGATCGCGTCACCGACGATCGTGGTCCGCAGATGGCCGACGTGCATCTCCTTCGCCACGTTCGGCGAGGAGTACTCGACCACGATCTTCTGCGGTTCCGCGGCCGCCGGAACGGCGAGCCGCGCGTCCTCCAGGGCCCGCTGGGCCTCCCCGGCGATCCACTCGTCGGCGAGCGTCAGGTTGATGAAGCCGGGCCCGCTGACCTCGACCTTCGACACGAGGCCGGCGACGTCGAGATGCTCGGTGATCTCGTTCGCCACGTCTCGCGGCTTGCGGCCCAGCTTCTTGGCCAGCGGCAGCGCCACGTTGGCCTGAAGGTCGGCGAACTGCGACGGCCGGATGACCGGGTCGGCGTCCGCGTAAGACGGTCCGAAGGCGGCTGCGAGCGCGGCCTGGACCCGGGCGGCGAGTACGAGTTGCGGGTCGGACATGCACAAAGGCTATCGGCCCGCGCGCGCTACCTCGTCCTGGTTTTCCCATGCGGGCCGCGCGGATCGCCCGCAGGTCGCGATCACGGTTTGCCGCCGGGCAGCTCGACGTCGTCCGGGGCGGCGTCCTCGGCGGAACGCGGCGGTGGCGGCGCGTCGAGGACGCCCCCGCCCGGACCGCCGTTCGCCGAGGCGGCCGGAAGGTCGCCCGCTTCGGACGCCGTCTCGTTCGGCCGGTCGGCGTTCTTCTCGTCGCCCGTCCCGTGCGTCCAGCGCCCGAACCGGTGGGTGCGCGTCAGCGCCACCTGCTCGCGGATCCGCTCCACGATGCGTCCCGCGGCGAGCCGGTCCGCCAGCTCGCACGCCGACGTGATCGCGCGGGCCCGGGCCGCGCCGTGCGCGATCACGACCGTCCCGTTCAGGCCGAGCAGGACGCCGCCGCCGTAGGTGTCGGGGTCGAGCCGGTCGCGCAGCCCGGCCATCCGGCGGCGCTGCAGCAGCGCGCCCATCCGGGCGGTCGCGGTGGACGTCATCGCGTCGCGGATCTCCGCGAACGCCGTCCGGATCGTGCCCTCCATCGTCTTCAGCGCCACGTTCCCGGTGAACCCGTCGGTGACGATCACGTCGACGCTGCCGCGCAGCAGGTCGTGCCCCTCCACGTTCCCCGCGAACTCGATGCCGTGGTTGCCGCTCGCGAGCAGTTCGTGCGCGCGCTTGGCGAGCTTGTTGCCTTTCCCCGGCTCCTCCCCGATGGTCAGGAGCCCGACCCGGGGACGTTCGGTGCCGAGCAACACCTGCGCGTAGGCGGTGCCGAGCGCCGCGTACTGCACGAGGCCCTCGGCTTTCACGTCGGCGGTCGCGCCGGCGTCCAGCAGGATCGTGGGTCCGGGCCGGGACGGCAGCGTCACCGCGATCGCGGGCCGCATCACGCCCTGCTGCCCCTTCAGCCGCAGCCGGGACGTCGCCACCACCCCGGCGGTGCCGCCCGCCGACACCAGCGCCGACGCCCGGCCCTGCTTGATCAGGTGGCAGGCGATCGCGATGGACGAGCGGGGCTTGCGCCAGCTCGCCAGCGCGCCCTCGCCCATGTCGAGGGCCTCGTCGGCGTGCACGATCGGGATCTGGCCGGTGATCCCGTACCGGTCCAGCTCGCGGCGGATCCGGGGCGCCTGGCCGACCAGGACGAGCCGGACGTCGTGCTCGCGCACCGCCTCCACCGCGCCCGCGATGATCTCCGCGGGGGCGTGGTCGCCGCCCATCGTGTCGACGGCGATCGGCAGCGGGCGGACCCGCCGGGCCGTCCCCGCGCGGCGGGCCGGCGCCGTCCCGTGGCGCGACGGACGCGACGGCTCGCCCCTCGCCGACGTGCTGCCGGACATGGCGGCTCCAGACGGTGAAAGAACACCGGCGCGGAATGCGGTGCTCTGCGATGATGCAGCTCATCGCATGGTAGGACGTTCTTTCACCCGTCTTGACGACCACCGCCCGGAGTGGCGATCTTCACTGCGAGGTTTCCGGCCACCCCAAATCCCCCCCGGGTTTCGTTGATCTGCGGCGTGTTGCCCTAACTCGGGCGTCCATAAGGGCAACACGCCGCAGATCAACGTGAGGACGGTCGCGTCCGGGTCCGGGTCACTCGTCCTTCTGGCAGCCGTCGCCCATGCACGCGAGGTTCTCCACGAGCGGCTGCCCGTCCACGAGGATCGTGTAGTAGGCGTCCTGCGTCTGCATCTGCCCGCTGCCGAGGACTTCGACCGGCTTCTTGTCCGTCGTGGTCCCGGTGCAGGACACGCGCAACCGCTGGTTCGTCCAGCCCGGCACGCCTTCGCAGTCGAGCGGGCCCGCCAGGGTCACGCCGCGTGCCTTCAGCTCGGCCGCCGCCATCGACGGCATCGCTCCGCGCATCTCCGACTGCGTCTTGTAGGGCAGTTCCTTGCCGCCGGTCAGCAGCACGATCGCGGCGGCGGCGACCCCGCCCAGGACCAGGGCGCGGCCACGGCCGACCCGAGGATCGCGGCTTTCTTCCGAGTCATCTCCACGAACCCGATATCGCCCTGTGTGTGGTGACGTATGCGGTGAGTGGCCGGTTTTTCCTCGCCGTATGCGGATCTTTGGGCCGCGGCTAATCGCAGTCGGGGCCGAGACAATCCGTGCGGAAGATCTCACGTTCGCCGACGGTCACGACGTACTGCTCGCGCGGACGCGGCGTGTCGGCGTCGTGCGCGACGCCCCGCACGGTGACGGGTTCGCCCGTCCGGGTGCGGGCCTTGCAGTGCACCCGGACGAGCGCGTCCGACCCCGTCTCCGCCAAGGCGCAGTCGGGACGGTGTTCGAGTTCGACGCCGCGTGCCCGCAGCTCGTCGGTCGTCCCGTCGCTGACGGCGTTGCGGTACGCGCCTTCGGAGATCCGCTGCATCGCGTCGCAGCCCGACAGGGCGGCGATCAGGAGCACCGCCGCGAGCAGGCGCCCGGCCCGCCTCACGCCGGGATCTTCCGATGCGCTTCGGCGACCGCGTCGGCGATCGCGTCCGGACGGTCCAGGTGGATCATGTGGCGCGCCTCCGGAAGCTTTACCTGCCGACCGTGCGGGGACATCGCCGCCAGACGAGCGTGCCCGTCCGCCCACGCGCGCCTGCACGCTTCGCGCCGGACGTCGTCCAGGGCCGTCAACACCACCAGGGGGACGGGCGGGAACGGGCGGCGCGCGCGCAGAGCGACGAGGTCCGCGGCCATCTCCCGGTAGGCGAAGTTCTCCGCGAAGGTGGTGCCCAGGACCGTCCCGCGCCCGTACACCGCACGGACGGCCGCGTCCGTGGCCGGGTCGCCCGCGCGGCTCGTGTGCCGCAGCACCGCGCGGCGTCCCCACGGCCCCACGACACCGGCCGCGCCGGTCGCCTCCAGCAGCGCGCCGACCGCCGTGCAGGCCGGGGACAGGACGGACGAGAGCCGCACCCTCGCGCGCGCGTCGTGTTCGTGACTCGGGTCGACCAGGACGAGCGCCCGGACCAGTTCGGGACGGACGCGCGCCAGCGCCTCCGCGTGGAACGCCGCCATCGAGTGCGCGACCACCGTGACCGGCCGTGCGGGCCGCCCCGCCGGGCGTTCGGCGAGGGCGGCGGCCAGCGCGACGTCCCGGCGCAGCGACGGCGGCGCGGCCCCGGCCGGGCTCGCCCCGAGGCCGGGACGGTCGAACACCGTCACCCGGCAGGCGTCCCGGAGCAGGGCCGTCAGCGGCTCCCAGTCGAACCACGCGCCGCCGAGCCCGGAGTCGAGCAGCACCGGCGGCCCGTCCAGCGGCCCGGAGCGGACCACGTGGACCTGCTCGCGCCCCACGTTCACGACCTCGCCCGCGACCTCGCTCACCCGGCGCCCTCCCGGGCCGCGCGCGCGTCCCGCGCGGCGCGCAGGCGGTCGGAATGCAGGGCCCACGCGATCGTCAGCAGGCCGAGGCACAGGATCCCGATCTGGAAGCGCTGGACGATCCCGAGCCACTGCCCGTGGTACATGGCCGCGAGCGTGCCGAGGGCGAACACCGACTCGGTGAGCGCGAGGAGCCAGCCCCAGCGGGCCAGCGCGGGCCACCACCCGTACCGGCGGGCGGCCAGCGACAGCAGCAGCAGCGCGGCGACCCCGCAGACGATCACGGCGCTGCTGGTGAACGAGTGGAACGCGTGCGAGAACGACACGTGCGACGACCGTTCCCGCAGCGCGCACCACGTCTGCAGGCTCGGCGCGCAGTCGAGCGGGAAGACGGCGTCCCCGATGGCGCAGACCCCGAACACGCCGAGGAACGACCACCCGGCCGTCGCCAGCGGGCGCCGCCGCAGCCGGCGCAGCGCGCCCGCGACGAGCGCGAGCGTCAGCACGCCGGTCAGCGCGTCGCCGCCGCCGTAGACGAACCGGAACGGCTGGTCGGCCGCGGACAGTTCGCTGACGTACCCGTTGACGGCGTCGAGCTGGGGGCTGAACAGGTGTTCCAGCAGGAAGGACGCGTAGCAGACCGCCGCCGCGCAGGCCAGGACGACCATGAACCGGGGCGCCGTTCCGGGCCCGTCGCGCCCGTCGCGCCCGTCGCGCCCGTCCGCACGCCGCTTCCCGCGCTCGTCCGGACCGTCCGCGGGGACGGTCGTGCCGACCGTCCCCCGGGCGTTCGCCGAGTCCACCGCACACCCCCTAGCACCGCACGGGTCACGCCAGTATTTCCGAACATCGTCGATGGTGTGACCTGCGCCGCGTTTCCGGACGGTTCCGCGGCGGCCCTGCGGCGGTCCCGCGGCGGTCCCGCGGCGGGCCCGCACCGTCCGCCGATCCGGTGCGCGCTGACGTCGCGTAGTCGTTTACAAGGAGTCCCGCGTCCACGATCATGTCCGGGTGATTTGTCGGGATCCTGACTGACCGGGCTTGCCCCGTACCGTGTATGGGGTATCAATTCGGCAGGAACCGCCCAAGGACTGTTCAATGGGGGTGACTTGCCGGTCCTCTGCTCACAGTCCGTGACGACGCGTCCATCCGGCGCGTCGTGCCCGCCGACAGCAAGGAGTACCAACACGTGACACTGGTGAACGACGCGGCCCCCGCCATGCGATCCACCGGTCGCAAGTTCCGCGCCTTCACGGCGAAGCACCTCGACGAGCTGACCGCTCGTGCCGGGCTTTCGCCGGCACAGCGGCTCGCCACCCGGGCCGTCGCGACCGTCCTGCCGTTCCGGACGAACGCCTACGTCATCGACGAGCTGATCGACTGGACGGCGGCGCCCGACGACCCCATCTACCGGCTCGTCTTCCCGCAGGAGGACATGCTCCCGGCCGGGGACGTCGCGCACCTGTCGGACCTGCTCGCCCGGGAGGCGCCCAAGGCGGAGGTGGAGGCCGCCGCGCACGCGGTGCGGATGAAGCTGAACCCGCATCCGGCCGGGCAGATGGAGCTCAACATCCCGAGCTTCGGCGACGGCAAGATCCCCGGGATGCAGCACAAGTACGACGAGACCGTCCTGTACTTCCCCAAGCAGGGACAGACGTGTCACGCGTACTGCACGTACTGCTTCCGCTGGGCGCAGTTCGTCGGCGAAGCCGACCTGAAGATGGCCGGTGACGAGCCCGCCGCGCTGCGCGAGTACCTGATCGCGCACCCCGAGGTCACCAGCGTCCTGTTCACCGGCGGCGACGCGATGATCATGGGCGAGCCGGTCCTGCGCCGCTACGTCGAGCCGCTGCTGGACCTGGAGCAGCTGGAGTCGATCCGCATCGGCACCAAGTCGCTCGCGTACTGGCCGCAGAAGTTCGTCACCGACCCGGACGCCGACGACATGCTCCGCCTGTTCGAGCAGGTCGTGGAGTCGGGCAAGAACCTCGCGTTCATGGCGCACTTCACGCACCCGCGCGAGCTCGAACCGCTCATGGTCACCGAGGCGTGCCGCCGCATCCGCGACACCGGCGCGGTCATCCGCACGCAGGCCCCGCTGATCCGCACGATCAACGACGACGCGCGGACCTGGGAGACGATGTGGCGCGTGCAGACGCGCATGGGGCTCGTCCCGTACTACATGTTCGTGGAGCGCGACACGGCCCCCAGGACTACTTCGCGGTTCCCCTGGCCGACGCGTACGAGATCTTCCGGGACGCCTACAGCAACGTCTCCGGGCTCGCCCGCACCGTCCGGGGGCCGTCGATGTCCGCCACGCCCGGCAAGGTCTGCGTGGACGGCGTCCTCGACATGTTCGGGGAGAAGGTGTTCGCGCTGCACTTCATCCAGGCGCGCGACTCCTCGCTCGTCGCAAGCCGTTCTTCGCCAAGTACGACCCCGAGGCGGTCTGGCTGGACGACCTCAAGCCCGCCTTCGCGGACCGTTTCCCTTTCCAGGGGTGACCCCGCCGTGGCGTGTCCGCCCCCGGGCGGACACGCCGCACCGCGGCGGGCGAGCCGTCCGAGCCGTCCGATGCCGTGCGCGGGTCGGCTCAGCCGCCCGAGGCGAACGGGTGGCACTCCTCGATGACCGCCGCGACGCCGGGGTCGACGAGGCGACGGGGCGGAGCCGCAGCACCACCCCGCGCAGCCAGTCCGCCAGATCGGCGGCGAGGGCCGCGTCCGTCCCGCCGTGGACGTCGCGCGCCAGCCACAGCAGCGCGCGGGCCCAGTCCGGGCCGAACCGCCGAGGCCGTGCCGCATCTCCTGCACCTGCTCGGCCGAGGCCGCGGCGAACATGTAGTGCGCCTCCAGCGCGAGGACGGGCGCGACGTCCTCCGGCACGTCCCCGCGATCGGCGGCCAGGGCCGCCGCCGCGCGGGCGAGGAGGGGGCGGCGGGCGGCAGCGCCTTCGCCGGGGCGCGCACGGACGTCATCCAGCCCGCGGCCGTCTTGTCGCCGGGGTCGGTGAGCACCGCCTCCAGCGAGTACGTCAGCGCCCCCTTCCCGAGCCCCGCGCGCGCCTTCTCGATCGCCTGCCGCAGCGTGATCCGCGGCGGCGCCGCGAACGTCGCCTCCGCTTCCGCGAGCGCCTCCGGCCAGGACCGCCGCAGCTCGCGGATCAGCTCGTCGGCTTCCCGCGCCCGCCCGTCCGCCCGCAGGTGCACGGCCCTGCGCGCCGTCGCCGGGCCCCGCGCGGGCCCGGCCGGTCCCGCGGCCTGCACCGCCATGTCGTCCACCTGGAGGGCCAGATGCAGCCGCCCGCCCGCCGCGTGCAGCTCCGAGGCGATCGCGGTGGCGCGGCGGAAACGGTCGATGTGCGTCGATCCGTTCACCGATGAATTGATTTCGGATGACTTGTTCAAGTACTGCCGGACGGCGCCGTCCGCCGAGGCGACCGCCAGGTCCGGATCGCCGAACCGGCGCAGGACGTCCGCGTTCACGACGAGCGCCCGCCCGTAGTCCAGGAAGAGCGGCGAGAGCGGCCCGGTCGCCGCCGCGGCGTCGTAGCCCGTCAGCGCCTCGTCGAGGGTGAGGACGGCCGACGCGCCGCGGCCCGCCGCCGCCTGGGCCTCGCCCTTGCAGCGCAGGACGTCCAGGAGCAGCCCCAGCCGCGCGGCGGGCGCCGCCCGGCAGGCCTCCTCGGCCGTCTCCAGAAGCCCGAGCGCCGCGTCCGCCCGCCCCAGCCCCAGTGCGCGCTCGGCGCCCTCCAGCATGCTCGCCGGATCGTGCCGGTCCGGCCCGCGCCGCCGTGTGAACCAGGCCATGGCCCGTCCCCCGTCCGTCCGCTCCCGCCCTAATGATCAACGACGGGTGAACCGCCGTAAACGGGAGAAAACGGCCATGTGTGGACGGGGACGGTCCGTTTCCGGCCTGGCCGCTCTCAGATGCGGCTCGCGCGCGGGACGGTGCGCCCCGGCGTGTGCCCGTACTCCTTCGTGTACGCCGTGATGAACGCCGACGGGCTGGCGTACCCGACGAGCGGCGCCACCTGCGTCACCGGGGTGAAGCACAGCAGCACCCGGGCGGCGAGCAGCCGCTGCTTGGTGCGCCACTGCGTGTACGGCATACCGAACTCGCGGACGAAGTCGCGCTGCAGCGTCTTCACGCTGACGCGCAGCCGCTCCGCCCACTCGTCCAGGTGCGTCTGTCGGCCGGATCGCGCCACAGGGCCCGCGCCACGGTCAGCGCCACGCCCGTCCCGGACGGCGCCCACACCGGCGGGGTGCCCAGCCCGGCCAGGATGCGGCGGCGCGCGGCGAACGCGGTCGCCTCGTCGCAGTCCCGGTGGGCGATCCGCACGATCAGCCGCGCCGCCTCGCCGTCGATCGGCACCGGACCGGCGCGCAGCGCCGTCAGCTTCGCCGGGACCTCCCGCAGGCAGATCCGGTAGACGGTCTGCCGGTCGCCCGCCCGCACCTCGTGGCTCACCGCGCGCCGCACCCAGTACGCCTCCCGGGGCGCGGTGATGAACCCCTGGGACGTCGCGAGCGGCCCGTCCGGCGACCAGTACAGCTGGTGCAGGAAGTCCTGCCGGCTCTCACCGAAACCGATCCCGCCCGACGAGCGGTACTTCAGCACGAGCACGCCGCCCGGGTCGCCGAGCCCGTACCCGTACTCCTCGCGGTCCTGTTCCCGACTCCAGGTCGACACGGCCCCGTCCTCTCGCTGGCGTGGCGAAGCACCAGCATCTCGCGGCCGCGGCGAGGGAATCAGCGAATTCTTCCGCAGGGTGGATGTCCGTTCCCGCCACCGGGTCCGGGGGCGCCCCGGACCCGGGCGGGGGCGTCAGCTTCCGTATTCGGGGACGAGCACGGCGCGGGCGATGGTGTGCGCGGTGATGTTGAACCCCACGACGGCGGGAGCCGTGTCGGCGTCGAGGCCGAGGGACTCGACGTCCAGCGCGTGCACGGTGAAGACGTAGCGGTGCGGGTCGCCGGGGGGCGGGGCCGCGCCGCCGAACGCCTTCACCCCGTAGTCGTTGCGGGCGTGCACGCCGACCTTGGCGTCCTCGGTCCCGGCGCCGGTCTGCAACTCGATGACCTCGGCGGGCACGTCGAACAGCGACCAGTGCCAGAACCCGCTGCCGGTGGGCGCGTCCGGGTCGAAGCAGGTCACCGCGAAGCTCTTGGTCTCGGCGGGAAAGCCCGACCAGCGCAGGTGCGGGGACTTGTTCCCGCCGGAGAAGCCCCAGTCGTCGAACACGTGCGCGTCGCCGAGCGGCTCGCCCTCGGCGACGTCGTCGCTGGTGACGGTGAACGACGGGACCTGCGGCAGGAACTCGTGCGGAAGCGGCGGCTTGGCGGCCATCGCGACCTCCTCGTGAGACGGATCTTCGTGTCGGTCCATCTCTACCAGCCGCGGGCGGCCCGAGCGCGGCGCGCCGTCGCTTCCCGGTCGCCCGTTACTTCCCGGTCGCTTCGGTGTATGCGGAGATGACCTCTTCCGGCGGGCCGTCCATGCGCATCTTGCCGTCGTCGATCCACAGGACGCGGTCGCACATCTCCTTCACCGTGTCGAGCTGGTGCGCGACCAGGAAGACCGCCCCGGCCTCCTTGCGCAGCTCGTCGATGCGGCGCTTGCTCTTCTTCTTGAACTTGGCGTCGCCGGTGGCGAGGGCCTCGTCGATCAGCAGCACGTCGTGCGTCTTGGCGGCCGCGATCGCGAACCGGAGGCGAGCGCCCATACCGGACGAGTACGTCCGCATCGGGTACTGGATGAACCCCTCCTTGAGCCCGGCGAAGTTCACGACCTCGTGATACTTCGCCTTCGTCTCGGTCGGGGACATTCCCATCGCCAGGCAGCCGAGGACGATGTTGCGCTCGCCCGTGAGGTCCTTCATCAGCGCGGCGTTGACGCCGAGCAGGGACGGCTGCCCGTCGGTGTAGACGCCGCCGCTGTGCGGCGGCAGCAGGCCCGCGATGGCCTTCAGCAGCGTCGACTTGCCGGAGCCGTTCGTGCCGATGATCCCGACGGCCTCGCCGCGGTAGGCGACGAACGACAGCCCCTTGATCGCGTGGATCTCGGTCATCGTCGGACGGTTCTGCCGCCGCAGCACGCGGGAGAACGCGCTCGCCGCGTTGCCCTTGCCGCCCGCGCCGAACACCCGGTAGACGATGTGCAGGTCGTCCACGACGACGATCGGCTCCCGGGCGGGGTCGATCTCGACCTCGTTGCGGACCTTGGTGTCAGCCACGGCCGTAACGCTCCTCGGCACGGTAGAAGAAGTAGAAACCGCCGATCAGCATGGCGACGGCCCAGCCGACCGCGTACAGCCACAGCTGGCCCATGGACGTCATGCCCAGGCCGGTCTCGACGTAGTTCCGGTACTCGCCCAGCAGTGCGTGCCTGCTCAGCTCCAGGAACACGTACGCGGGGTTGGCCTGGAGGATCTCGCCGAGCCACGGGTGGTTGTTCAGCAGATCGGCGCGTTCCATCAGTTGCGGCAGGCTGAAAATGACGCCCGACGCGTACAGCCAGGTACGCATGACGAACGGGAGCAGCTGCGTGATGTCCCGGTTGAACGCCCCGAGCCGCGCCATCACCATGCTGATGCCCACGTTGAACATCAGCTGGAGCATCAGGATCGGGACGAACAGGAACATGTAGAGCGTCAGCGGCTCGCCGAACGCGATGATGATCCCGAACAGGACGATCAGCGACAGCAGCAGCTGCTGCAGTTCGACGACCGCGATCGCGAGCGGCAGCGTCGCCCGCGGGAAGTGCAGCGCCCTGATCAGCGACAGGTTGTCGCCGACCGACTTGGACCCCGCGGTGACCGACCGCTGCGTGAACCCGAACAGGAAGACGCCCGTCACCAGGAACGGGATGAAGTCCGGGATGCCGCGGTCGAGCTGCAGCAGCAACCCGAAGATCAGGTAGTAGACGGCCGCGTTCAGCAGCGGCGTCAGCACCTGCCACACCTGGCCGAGGCGCGAGTCGCTGTACATCGAGATGTTCTTCGCCGAGGCGAAGGCCCAGATGAAGTTGCGTCTGGCCCACACGTCTCGGATGTACTTGCGCAGCGGCGGACGTGCCGCGCTCTGCCTCAGCCCATGCCGTGCGGCGTAGTCGGACAGCTTCTCGTTCACGTGAGGAGGCTCCGCGATCGTGCCGACCGACTCGCCACCCGGGGAACCGAGCCGTTCCGGGTGACTCATGCCGGGAAGCTTATTGCAGTCGAAGATGCCCGAGTGACGTTCGCCCGCATGTGACCCCCGATTTGAGATCTTCCCGGAATCATGTCGCGCCTTGGGGGATACCCGAGGGATGCGCGTCAACCACTCGAGGGCTCCCTCCGGCCCGTCCGGAGCCGCGCAGAACGCGTCCCGGCCGACGCCCCGGCCCGTGTCCGCGGTCGAGCATAGACCCCGGCGCCGCCGCCGGCCGTGGGTACTGCGGCGGCTGGGCCGCGCCGACCGGTGGGCGTTCGACCGCGTCGCCGCCGCGCACCTGCCCGGCCTGGAGTACGTCCTGCCCCGGCTGTCCCGGTTCGCCGACCACGGCGTGCTCTGGTTCACCACCGCCGGCGTCCTCGGCCTCGCCGGACGGCCCGCGCTGCGGCGCGCCGCGCTGCGCGGGGCCATCGGGATCGCCGTGGCGAGCCCCGCGGTGAACATCATCGGCAAGCACGCGTTCCGCCGGAAGCGGCCCGTCGTGGACCTGGTCCCGCCGATGCGGATCCGCTGGAAGCTGCCGACCTCGCACGCGTTCCCGTCCGGCCATTCCGCCTCCGCCGCCGCGTTCGCGACCGCGTGGCGCTGGAGGCCCCCGCCGCCGTGGCCGCGCCCGTCGCGGCGACCGCCGCCGCCGTCGCGTTCGCCCGCGTCTACACCGGCGCCCACTATCCGGGCGACGTGCTCGTGGGCGTCGGCATCGGCGCGCTCGCCGCGCTGCGGCGCGCGCGGTGTCGGCCCCGCGCCCGCCCGCGGCCCGCCTCGGCCCCGGCCGGCGCCGCGGACGAGCGGCGTCGACGCCGAGGGCCGCGGGATCGTCGCGGTCGTCAACGCGGGGTCGGGCGACGGACCGTCCGGGATCCTGCCGACGTCCACCGACATGACGGTCGGGCTCCTGGAACGCGAGCTGCCCGCGGCCGAGATCGTCCGGCCGGCCTCGGAAGACGACATCGACAAGGTGCTCGCGGAGGCCGCGGCCCGCGCCGATGTCCTCGCCGTCGTGGGCGGAGACGGCACCGTGAACGCCGGCGCGCGCGCGGCGCTCACGCACGACGTGCCCCTCCTCGTGGTGCCCGGCGGCACGTTCGACCACTTCTCCCGCGCGTACGGGATCGAGAGCCCGGCGGACGCGATCGCGGCCTACCGCAACGGACGTCTGGGCCGTGTGGACGTCGGCTCCGTGCAGAGCACGGACGAGGAGCAGCTGTTCCTCAACACCGCGAGCTTCGGCGCCTACACCGAGATCGTCGACCGGCGCGAGCGCCTCGAACGGCGGCTCGGCAAGTGGCCCGCGCTCGCGATCGCCGCCGTCCGCACCCTGCGCCGCTCCCAGCCGGTCGAGCTGGACGTGGACGGGCACCGGCGGCGCGTCTGGCTCGCGTTCGTGGGGAACTGCGTCTACGGCACGCCCGGCGCCGCCCCGTCCTGGCGGAGCCGGCTCGACGACGGCCGCCTCGACATCCGCGTGGTCGCGACGGGCCGCCGGGTGCCGCGCGTCCGCGCCGTCGCCGCCGTCCTGGCCGGGCACCTGCCCCTCATGCCCGGCTACCGCGCGTGGCACGCCGGGGGATTGGAGCTGTGGTCGCCCGCGGGCGGCTGCGCCTCGCCCGCGACGGCGAGGTGTCGACGATGGCGGGCACCATCCGCTTCGCCAAACACCGCCGGGCCCTCGCCGTCTTCCGCCCCGCCGAGTGAGCCGCGGGGGGTCCGAATGGCGGGTGTACGTCCGGGTAGGGGACGGGAACGCCGCTACTAGGAGGTACAGGCGATGACGATGGGAATCGACCCGCGGGAACTCCCCGACGACGACCTGTTCCGCGAGCTCGGCCATCTGTACGAGACCCGCTTCGAGACGCTCCGGCACGCGTCCGATCAGGCGTTCGAGGAGCACACCCGGCGGACGAACGAGCTGGAGGGCGAGTACCTTCGCCGCCGTCCGGCCCGGGAGGTCGACCCCAACCGTCTCCGCGAGGGCGCCCGCGCGCGCTGACGCGTCCGTCCCGTCCGTCCAGGCGTCCCACCTGGAGATCAACGTGCGCGTAGGGTGCGTGCGTTTTCCGCACGGAGTTCTCGAATAGAAGGTAAAGGCGGCCGGTTCGTCCCCATCGCGTCCGGCAGGCTCCCGTCCCGGGGTCCCGACCGGGGATCCGCGGGGGGTGTGAGCTGTGGGACGGACCCGGCGCCGTCATTACCGCCGGTACCGCGCGGACCAGCGGGCGCTGCGCGACCATGTCCGGCGCTGGTGGCCGTTCGTCGTCGGCGCGCTCGTCGCCAACGGCATGATGGTGGCGACGTACCTGTGGGCGCCCGGCGAGCCCGCCGCGAGAGCGGTTCCGGTCCCCGATCGCGCCGCCGTGCGGCGGGCGGTCCCGGTGGAACGCCCGATGAGCACCTTCACGACCCGTTTCGAGCGGGGCGAGCCGCGCGTCCGCAACATCGAGATCGCGGCCCACCGGCTGGACGGCGCGGTCGTGCGGCCCGGCGCGACGTTCTCGTTCAACGAGGTCGTGGGCCCGCGCACCCGCGACCGCGGCTACGTCCCGGCGCCCGTCATCATGGGGTCGCGCCTCGTGAAGGACATCGGCGGCGGCATCTGCCAGGTCAGTTCGACCCTCTACAACGCGGTCTTCCGCGCCGGGCTCGACATCCGGAAGGCGCGCGCGCACACCATGTGGATGCCCGAGTACCCGGACGGGCGCGAGGCGGCCGTCGCCTACCCCGACCTCGATTTCAGCTGGCGCAACGACACCGGTGACTCCGTCCGCATCGAGGTCGCGTACACCGACTCGTCCCTCACCGTCAGCCTGTGGGGCGAACGCCGCTACGACGTCCGGTCGCGGACGTCCGGACGCTACGACCGCACCCCGTACGGCACGGCCGTCGGGCACGGCAGCAGGTGCGTGCCCACGACCGGCCGCGAGGGGTTCGAGATCGACGTCTGGCGCGTCCTGCTGGAGGACGGCCGCAAGGTGCGCCGCGAGAAGTACCACACCGAGTACCAGCCGCAGCCCGAGGTCACGTGCGTGTGACCCTGCTCCGGACCAGGGCTTCGGCGGCCGCCCCGGCCGTCGCCGCCGCGCCGGGGTCCCGGGTCATCGCGGCCGACACGATGGCGCCGTCCACCAGCATCACCAGTTGCGCGGCCAGCACGTCGTCCTCGACCAGTCCGTGCAGGAACCGCCGCAGCCGTTCCTTGTGCGCGCGCGCAGCGGCCGCCACCGGTGCCGTGCCCTCGCCCAGTTCGCCGTACGCGTTGATGAACGCGCACCCGTGGAAGTCGTCGCTCGCGAACCACTCGCCCAGCCAGTCGAAGACGGCGGCGACCGGGTCGTCCCGCGTGGCGACGTAGCCCTCCAGGGAGGCGGTCCAGCGCAGGTCGCGCCGCTCCAGATACGCCGTCACCAGCGCTTCCTTGGAGGGGAACGTGCCGTACAGCCGCTTCAGCGAGACGCCCGACGCCGTCCGCAGCTCGTCCATGCCGACCGCCTGGACGCCCCTTCGGTAGAACAGCGACTCGGCGGCGTCCAGCAGCCGCGTCTCGGCCTCCTGCCGGTCCATGCCCCTCCTTGCGTAGAGAACGTGCGTTCTCTAGGGTAACTGGAGAACGCTCGTTCTCTGGAAAGGACATCCGTGATGCGACCGCCGCTTCCGCCGTTCACCGAGGAGACCGCCCGGGCCAAGGTCCAGGCCGCCGAGGACGCCTGGAACACCCGCGACCCTGAACGCGTCGCCCTCGCCTACACCGAGGACTCCGTCTGGCGGAACCGCGACGAGTTCTTCACCGGCCGCGACGCCATCAAGGGCTTCCTGCGCCGCAAGTGGGACCGCGAACTCGACTACCGCCTGCGCAAGGAGCTGTGGGCCTACACCGGAAACCGCATCTCCGTCCGGTTCGAGTACGAGTGGCACGACGCGGACGGCCGCTGGTGGCGCAGCCACGGCAACGAGCAGTGGGAGTTCGCCGACGACGGCCTGATGCGCCGCCGCGAGGCCAGCATCAACGACGTCCCCATCGACCCGTCCGAGCGCCGCCTGGTCGGGTGAGAGCGGTCGCGCGCCGTGCGGGTCCTACGCGTCCGCGGGGCCCTGCCACACCTTCAGATCGATGGTCACGTAGCCGTCGCCGACCTCTTTGACGGTGACGACGCCGAGCAGGCTCGTATTGGTGTAAACGCACCATTTCGACCCATTGGGGGGTTCGCCCACGTTGTTCATGTACTTCGTATTGGCGTGGCAGGTTTCATAGGTGGGCGACTGTCCGCTTTCGATCGGACCGAATTTGTTGTCGCCCGCCAGGTAATACCCGTCGTAGTGGAGATCGCCGTCCAGGTTCTCCTCGGGGCGCGTCGGTTCGTCGGTGAAGAAGATCCCGTAGCCGGACGTGATGTCGATGCCCTCGTACTCCGCGATGAAGGTGCCGGGCGGTTGCGCGCCCGCACCGCCGCCGCCCGGTGACGGGCTCGTCCCCGCGGATTCGGTGGGGTCGCCGTCGACCGGGGCCGACGGCGCCGGGCTGGGGGGGCAGGGGCCGAGGTCGAGGGAGCCGGATTCACCGGAGCCTCGGTCTGCGTCGGTTCTACGGTGTTGCCGCGCTCGGAGGCGGACGGCGGATCGTCCTCCCTCGTCACGAAGAGCGCGGCCGCGACGAACACCACGAGCAGGACGGCGACGACGGCTCCACCGGCCAGCAGCAGCGTCTTCTGGTTGCCGCCCGGCGGCGGGGCGGGCGGCCCCGGCTGCGGGTACCCGTACGTCCCCGGCGGCGGGGTGCCCGGCGGGACGCCCGTGGGCGCACCGGCGACCGTCTGCCCGGGAGCGACCGTCTGCCCGGGGACGGGCGTCGTCCCGACGGGCGGTGGCGGCGGGGCCACCGGGTGGCCGCCCGTGTTCGCCTGCCGCCTGGACGGGTCGGCGGGAACCGCCTCGTAAGCCTGCAGAACCGTTGTGACCGGCTCGGGCAGCCACTGCTCCGGGGGCGCCGCCGGACGGTCCGCGGTGAGCTCGTTCAGGATCGCCTCGGGCGTCGGACGGTCGGCGGGTTCCCGCCGCAGGCACCGTTCGACGAGCGACCTGAGTTCGTCCGGGCAGCCGTCGAGGTCGGGCTCGTTGTTCGCGATCCGGAACATCACGGCCTGGGGCGGGCCGTCGCCGAAGGGGCTGCGGGCCGTCGCGGCGAAGAAGAGCAGGCAGCCGAAGGCGAAGACGTCCAGGGCCGGGGTGGCGGAGCTGCCGTGGACCTGCTCGGGCGCCATGTAGTGCGGCGACCCGACGACGCCGCCCGTCCGGGTGAGCGGGGTGGCGTCTGCGGCGCGGGCCACGCCGAAGTCGATGACCCGGGGGCCGTCGGCCGCCAGCAGGACGTTCGACGGCTTCAGGTCCCGGTGCACGATCCCGACGCGGTGGATGACCTGCAGCGCCTCGATGACCCCCGCGCCGAGCGTGCAGAGCGTCCCCACGGGCAGCGGCCCGGACTCCTGGACGGCCGCGGCCAGCGACGGTCCCGGGATGTGCTCGGTCGCCAGCCAGGGCATCGGGCCGGCCGTGTCCGCGTCGATGACGGGGGCCGTGTAGAGGCTCTTGACGCGCTGGGCCGCGGCGACCTCCTGCGTGAATCTCCGGCGGAACTCCGGGTCGTCGGCGAATTCGGGCCGGACGACCTTGATGGCGAGGCGCCGGCCGCTCTGCGTGGCGCCGAGGAAGACCCGCCCCATGCCGCCCGCGCCGAGCCGTGCGATGACACGGTATCCGCCGATTTCGTGCGGATCGTCGTGGGCCAGTGCCTCGTAAATCCTGGATTCCACCCGTGCCTCCCACTGTTTCGCAGAATCGAATAGTAGAGGGCGGCTCGGTGATGATCGTCGCGCGCGGACGAGTTCGTTCCCGAAACGGGCAAATGCCCCGTATTTGTGTTGCCGTAAAAGGGAAATGGGGCGTCCGAATCCGGTGGTTCTGTGATGGTGTTCTGGCGGTGCGGCCGAACTCCGGGCTCGTCCGGAACGTGTCGGACGGGTGCGATAAGTTCCTTGCCTTCGTGATCATTGGTCCAGTGGAGGACGCCATGTACGGGTCGGGGACGCCGCCTCAGCCGCCGGGGCCGCCCGGTCCGCCGGGGCCGTATCCAGGGCCGACGCCCCCGCCGGTGCGGGCCAAGACGTCGCCGTGGGTGTTCGTGGTCGCGGCGGTGGGCGGCGTGTTCGTCCTCGGCGCCGTCATCGGGTCCGTCGTGCTGGCCTCGCAGCCCTCGGCGCCGGAAGGCACCGTGAAGGCCGATCAGTGCATCGGCGTCCGGTTCGACATGCAGGGGAAGCAGAGCTCCTACCAGCAGGTGCCGGTGGCCGAGCGGGTGTTCTGCGACGACCCGAAGGCCAAGGCGAAGGTCGTCCAGGTCGTGGCCGAGTCCGGGAGCGCCGGGATGTCCTCGTCGCCCGACTGCCCCGCCGGGGCGGACGGCGTCGCGCGCGTCCGTACCGGCGAGGAGACGCAGGGACGGACGCCGACGGCGGTCTGCGCGCGCAACCTCGACGGCCCGCACCCGGGCGATCCCGGCGTGGGCGGGGCGATGATCGGCGTCGGCGACTGCGTGACGTCGTCGATCGCGTTCGGCAGCGAGACGCCCTGCACGGACAAGGAGTCGTACGCGAAGGTCGTCGCGCGGGTCGACACGGCGAAGGAGTGCCCGTCGACCGCGCTGGAGACGATGGAGCTCAAGTCGTTCGGCGGCGACGTCGCCCGGCCCGTCCTGTGCCTCGGCGGCCAGGGGCTGATCGTCACGTCCGGCGAGTGCATCCAGGACCCGAAGTTCGCGATCGGCGGGCTGAAGACGGCGTCCTGCGACTCCGAGCAGGCCGTCGCCAAGGTGCTCGCCCGTACCCGGACCGAGGGGGAGTGCCCGAAGGGCACGACCCACAACCTCGAAGCCGAGGACAAGGAGAAGGCGCTGCTGCCGATCATGTGCGTGAAGAAGCTGCGGCCGACCTTCGACGAGCGGATCAACGCGCTCGGCAGCTGACCCGCACGCCCGAAGGCGTCCCCTCGCATGTCCTTTCACCTGCGGCTTCTCGGTTTCCGAGGAGCCGCAGGTCTTTCTCATCCCCGGGCCGGAAGCGCAGAATGAGGAGTGCGTGACGGCCCGGCAGGGCGGCGGAGATGTCCGCTCGCGCGAACGTCCCGAACCCCTCGCTTCCTACAGCGGATCCTGGACGAGAGGGACGAACATGACCACTCACATCGATCCCGGCCTGCGGACGGACTTCGCGGGCGAGGTCATACTGCCCCGCGACCCCGGCTACGACGAGGCGCGGACGCTGTTCAACGGGATGATCGACCGGCGTCCGGCGGTGATCGCGCAGTGCGCGAACACCGATGACGTGGCGCGGGCGGTCGGGTTCGCGCGGGAGCGCGGGCTGGAGGTGTCGGTCCGCGGCGGCGGGCACGGTGTCGCGGGGAAGGCGCTGGTGGACGGCGGTCTGGTCGTCGACCTGCGGATGCTGAACTCGGTGACCGTCGACCCGGACGCCCGGACGGCCCGCGTCGGCGGCGGCGCCGTCATGGCCGACCTCGACCGCGCGACCGGGGAGTACGG
Source organism: Actinomadura sp. CNU-125 (assembly GCF_001942465.1). Classification (GTDB taxonomy): domain Bacteria; phylum Actinomycetota; class Actinomycetes; order Streptosporangiales; family Streptosporangiaceae; genus Spirillospora. Next base: position 42,180 of record NZ_MKJY01000077.1, on the reverse strand, counting down.
GCTGGCCACGACCGGCGGCCGGGTCTCCACGACCGGTGTGGCCGGGCTCGTCCTCGGCGGCGGATCCGGCTGGCTGGAGCGCAAGTACGGGCTGACCTGCGACAACCTGATCTCGGCCGAGCTGGTGACGGCGGACGGACGGCACGTCCGGGCGAGCGGGGAGGAGAACCCGGAACTGTTCTGGGCGCTGCACGGCGGCGGCGGGAACTTCGGCGTCTCCACGTCCTTCACGTTCCGGCTCCACCCGGTGGCCACGCTGGGCCTCGCGATGCTGCTGTGGCCGCCCGAGGCCGGCCCGGACGTCGTCACGGCGTTGCGCGACTTCATGGAGGCGGCGCCGGACGAGATCGGCGGCGGCGCCGAGTACATGCTCGCCCCGCCCGCCGACTTCGTCCCGGACGACCTGGCCGGACGGCTCGCGCTCGGCGTCATCGTCACCTGCGTCGGCACGGAGCCGGAGATGCGCGCCATGATCGAGCCGATGATGGGGCACGGACACGCGGGCGGGATGCTCGCGGAGATGCCGTACACGGCCGTCCAGTGCATGGACGACGACCGGCCGGGGCTCCGGAACTACTGGAGCGCGCAGCACGTGCGCAAACTCCCGGACGAGGCGGTGGCGCGCTACTGCGCGCTCGCCGACGGCATGATCGTGCCGTCCGGGTCCAGGCACACGCTGTTTCCGCTGGGCGGCGCGGTCGCGAGCGGGCCGTCCGAGTACCCGATCCCGTGGCGGGAAGACCCGTGGGTCGTGCACCCGCTGGCCTTGTGGGAGGACCCCGCCGACGACGTCCGCGCCAAGACGTGGGTACGGGACGTCCGTACGTCGATGGAGCAGTGGTCGACGGGTTCCCTCTACCTCAACTTCATCGGGGACGAGGGGGCGAACGCGTCCGGGAGGGCTGGGGCGACGAGAACATGCGGCGCCTCGCGGACGTGAAGAAGCGCTACGACCCCGACAACGTGTTCCGCCACAACCAGAACATCGAACCGGCGGCCTGAATCCGCGACGGCGCAAGGGGGATGCGCATGACCACCCATACGGAAGCCGACCTGCGCACGGGTTTCGCGGGTGCGGTGATACTGCCGGACGATCCCGGCTACGACGAGGCGCGGACGCTGTTCAACGGGATGATCGACCGGCGTCCGGCGGTGATCGCGCAGTGCGCGAACACCGATGACGTGGCGCGGGCGGTCGGGTTCGCGCGGGAGCGCGGGCTGGAGGTGTCGGTCCGCGGCGGCGGGCACGGTGTCGCGGGGAAGGCGCTGGTGGACGGCGGTCTGGTCGTCGACCTGCGGATGCTGAACTCGGTGACCGTCGACCCGGACGCCCGGACGGCCCGCGTCGGCGGCGGCGCGACGATGGGCGACCTCGACCGGGCCGCCGCGGAGTACAGCCTCGCCACGACGGGGGGACGCGTCTCCACGACCGGTGTGGGCGGGTTCGTCCTCGGCGGCGGATCGGGCTGGCTGGAGCGCAAGTTCGGGCTGGCCTGCGACAACCTGATCTCGGTCGAGTTGGTGACGGCCGACGGGACGCACCTGCGGGCGAGCGAGGAGGAGAACCCGCGGCTGTTCTGGGCGCTGCACGGCGGCGGCGGGAACTTCGGCGTCGCGACCTCGTTCACGATGCGGCTGCACCCGCTCCCGGCAGTCTCCGTGGCGCTCCTGCTGTGGCCGGTGGAGGCCGGCCCAGAGGTCCTGGCCGCCTACCGGGACTTCATGAAATCCGCACCAGACGAAGTGGGCGGCGGAGCCCTGTACTTGACCGCGCCACCGGAAGAGTTCGTTCCGGACGAACTCGTGGGACGCCGCGTGTTCGCCTTCCTCGTGACCTACACGGGGACGGGCTCGAAGGCCAACGCGGTGATCGGGCCGATGGCGCGGCTCGGGCACGCGGGAGGCATGCAGGCGGAGATGCCGTACTCGGACCTCCAGTGCATGCTCGACGACCCGCCGGGCTACCGGAACTACTGGTCGGCGGAGCACCTGCACTCGTTCCCGGACGACGCCGTGGCGCGCTTCTGCGAGACGTCCGCCGACATGGTGATCCCGTCGCCCTCCCAGCAGGTCCTCTTCCCGATGGGCGGGGCCGTCGCCAGGGGACCCGAATACCCGATCCCCTGGCGGAAAGACCCCTGGGTCGTGCACCCGTTCGGGTTGTGGGAGAACGCGGCGGACGACGCGCGCGCCGTCGCGTGGGCGCACGGCCTGCGCGAGGCCGTGCGGCCGTGGTCGACCGGCGCCGTCTACCTGAACTTCATCGGCGACGAAGGGACCGACCGCGTCCGGGAGGGCCTGGGGGAGGAGAACCTCCGGATGCTCGCGGAAGTGAAACGGCGGTACGACCCCGACAACGTCTTCCACTACAACCAGAACATCAGGCCCGCCGTCACGGCTTGACGGTCACGGTGTGGGTGGTGCTGCCCGGGTCCGCCCACACCGACAGGACGTGGCGTTGCGCGTCCCACCGGTACTTCCAGGTGCCCTCGGGGTCGGTGGACGTCACGACGGGGGAGTCGGCCGGGAACCAGATCTCGGTCGGTCCGGAGGCCCCGCTGCGCGCGCGCCAGCCGACTGTGAGCGACGTCCCGTCGTAGGAGATCTCGGTGGGGGTACCGGCGACGGCGCGCGGGTAGGGGCGCGCGAGGAGTTCGGCGAACAGCGTCGGGTTCCCGTCGCCGTCCGTCGGCCCGGCGCCGCCCGGGTCGCTGGACCAGTACGCCCAGCCGATGCCCAGGTCGTCGGCCATCTCCAGCCATTCCCCGGTGAACTTCGCGGCGCCCGGCGCGTCGGCGGGCATGCCGCCGACCTCGCCGAGCCACATCGGCATGCCCAGCCGCCGCGCGGCGGCCGGCATGTTGCGCTTCCACAGCAGGAACTGGGCCTTGACCAGCAGTTCGGTGAACCCGTCGTAGGAGCCGCCGATGTCGACGCCGCCGGGGTAGAAGTGCGGCGCGAAGACGAGGCGGGGCTCGCCGGGACGCGGGTCGCGCAGCGTCCCGAGGGACGTCTCGGCGCCCTCGTTCGGGCCGAGGGCCTGCGGCTCGACGAAGATCCAGTTGTCCCGGTCGACCTCCCGGATCGCGTCCACGATGCCCTGGTAGAACGGCGTGAGGATCGGCCCCTCGAAGAAGCCGAACTGGCGGGTGCCGCCGAACGGCTCGTTGTAGAGGTCGTAGCCCAGTACGGCGGGGTCGTCGGCAAAGCGCTCTGCGACGTGCCTCCACATGGCGGTATACCGCTGCTTGAGTTCCGGGTGCTCACCCGTGTTGTTCCAGAAGTGGTCGTAGGCGCGGATGACGGCGGGCTGTACGTAGGTCAGCACCCAGGGCGTCTGCGGGGTGCAGGGCAGGTCGTCGGTGTACGTGGCCCAGGCGGGGGCGCCGTTGCCCGACCCCTCGCATGCGGCCGGGCCGTAGATGTCCTGGTGCATGTCCAGGATCACGTGCATGCCTTGTTCGCGGTACCAGGAGACGCGCTCGGCGACGTCGTCCAGGTACTCGTCGTCGTACCGGCCTGGCTCGGGCTCGATGTTCTTCCACTGGATCAGGTACCGGACGGAGTTGCTGCCCAGTTCGCGGGCCTCGCGCACGACGTCCGTACGGTCGATCCAGGGAAGGCCGCTGGGGCCCTTCGCGCTGCTCGCGGTGTTGAGGCCGTGCAGGATCAGCGTCCGGCCGCGGTCGTCGACGATCGTTCGCGGCGGCGCCTGTTCCGCGTGCGCGGGCGCCGCGGGGAGGGCGGGGACGGCTCCGGTGGCGGCTCCGGCGGCGAGCGCGCTCGTCAGGACGGTCGTGAGGGTGATCCGGGCGCGCATGCGACCTCCAGAACATGAAATCTGTTCGGATATTAGGAGGTGCGCGGGAGCGACGGAAGTGGGAGAAGTGCACAAGGACGGCGCGCGAAACGGGCGCGAACTGCCAAACGGCGCGCGACGTCCCTGCTCGGCGGCCGTCCGCCCCGGCCGTCAGCCCTGCGGGTACGGCGGGTACGGCTGCTGCGGCCCCGCCGGGTACTGCGGCCCCGGCCCCGGCAGCGGCCGGCCGGGCGGGGCGTTCAGGTAGCCCTCGTACGGCCCCGAGCCGTAGTTCTGCGGCGGCAGGAACGCCGGGCGGCCCGCCTCCGGCGCGCTGAACGGCGGCGGCGCGGGCGGCCCCTGCGGTCCCGCGCCCGGCCCCGGCGGCGGTCCCGCCATCGCCATCACGGGCGCGGGCTGCGCGCCCGGCCACTGGACGGGCAGGCCCAGCCGGCGCATCCGGCGGGCGCGGCGCTCGGCCAGCCGCCACTGCTCGCGGTGCCGCCGTTCCGCCAGGACGGCCGACAGCATGATCTCCGGCCGGCCCGGCGGCGGCGGTGGGCTCACGACCGCGGCGACGTCGCCCGCGATCCGCTGCCCGAGCGAGTCGCGGACGTCCGTCCGCAGCTCCCAGAACCGCGACAGGTACTGCCGCGCGGTCATCGCCAGCTCGTCGGAGAGCATCGACAGCTCCAGCGTGCGCGCCCAGGGGATCAGATGCGCGGGCATGATCGCGACCGGCCGGAGCAGGCCGGACCCCGACCGCTCCTGGATGACGACCGTGCCCGCGAACATGTCGCCGAGCCGCTTGCCCCGCCGGTTGCAGAACGAGGCGATGAGCGCGGGCGAGCCGTAGAGCGTCCAGAACTCGATGAAGCCCGCCAGGGCGCGGACGAGCGCCTGCCGGAACCGGATCGGGCCGCCGTCGTCGCCGACGACCCGCAGGCCCAGCGCCATCTTGCCGAGCGTGCGCCCGCGCGTGAACGTCTCGGACGCGCACGGGTAGCCGACCAGCACGGCGACGGTGGCCAGCAGCGACAGCCCGATCGCCCACGCCTCGTCCGCGACGAGCGCGGTCGCGCTCGCGACGTAGACGGCGATGTTGAGGATCGCGACCTGCAGCACCAGGTCGATCAGCAGGGCGCAGCCGCGGCTGGCCAGCCGCGCGACCCGGATGTCGAGCGCGACGGCCTCGCCGGTGACGAGTTGGCCCATGTGCCGATCCTCCAATGCAGGGGCTTGTCTATTTTGCCGGTTCGGCGGGGAGACGCGTTAGTCTCCCCGGGTGGACGTCGACGCCTATGTGGCCGCGCACAACCCCGACTGGAACCGCCTCGAACACCTCATCAACCGCGGGCGGAAGCTGACCGGTGCCGAAGTGGACGAGCTCGTCGAGCTCTACCAGCGCACCGCGACGCACCTGTCGGTCGTCCGGTCCAGTTCGCCCGACCCGGAGCTGGTCGGGCGGCTGTCGTCGCTCGTGGCGCGGGGCAGGGCGGCCGTGGCGGGCCCCCAGCGCGCTGTGGCGGGACGTGTCGAGGTTCGCCACCGTGACGTTCCCGGCGGTCGCCTACCGGTTGCGGTGGTGGTGGCTGGGCAACGCGGTCCTGGGCAACCTGCTGGCTCTCGCCCTGGCGATCTGGGTGGTGCAGAACCCCGAGGTACAGGCGTCCGTGGGGGCTCCCGACGAGATCCGTCAGCTCGTCGAAGAAGACTTCGCGAACTACTACACCGAGCACTCCGCGTCCTCCTTCGCGTTCCAGGTGTGGATCAACAACGCGTGGGTGTCCGCAGTAGCGATCATCTTCGGGATCCTGCTCGGCATACCCACCGTGTACGTCCTGCTGATGAACCAGGTGAACCTGGGGCTCACCGGCGGGCTGATGTTCGCCCACGGCAAGGGCGACATCTTCTTCGGACTGATCCTCCCGCACGGCCTGCTCGAACTGACCGCCGTGTACCTGGCGGTCGCGGGCGGCCTGAAACTGGGCTGGACGATCGTGGACCCGGGGCGCCGCACCCGTGGCCAGGCCCTCGCCGAGGAGGGCCGGGCGGCCGTGAGCATCGCCATCGGGCTCGTCGCGGTCCTGTTCGTCTCGGGGCTGATCGAGGGGTTCGTCACGGGCTGGGTGCACGTGACCTGGCTGCGCGTGTCGATCGGTGTGGTCGCCGAGCTGGCGTTCCTCGCGTACGTGATCGTCCTCGGCAGGCGGGCGACCCGGCGGGGCGAGACCGGCGACGCCGAACTGCGGCCCGACCTCGCGCCCGTCGCGGGCTGAGCGGCCGATCGGCCCCGCCGGGGTCCGCAGCCGCTCGCAGGGCCGGGGACGGCCCCCGGCCCGTGCCCGAGTGCCGCACGGCGCCGCTCGTCCACCGCGCGGCCGTCTTCAGAGCCGTCCGGCGGCCTTGAGGGCCAGGTAGGCGTCGGCGAGGGCCGGCGCGATCTCCTCGGGTCGAGCGCGTCCACGACCTCCACGCCGTGCCCGCGCAGTTCCGCGGTGAGCCGACGGCGTTCCCCCCGCGCGCGCTCGGCGGCGGCCGCGTCGTACACCGACGCCAGGTCGCCGCGACCGGCGGCCATCTCCCCGACCCGCGGATCCGACACCGCCGCGATCACGACCAGGTGGCGGGCGGTCAGCTGAGGCAGCAGCGGCAGCAGCCCCTCCTCGATCGCCGCCGTGTTCAGCTCGGTGAGCAGCACGACCAGGCACCGCTGCCGCACCCGCGCCAGCAGCGTCGACACCATCCCGGCGGCGTCGCATTCGAGCAGTTCCGGCTCCAGCGGCGCCATCGCGTGCACCATCGCGGGCAGCAGGTCCGTCCGGGACGAGCCCTCCACCCGGGCGCGGACCCGCCGGTCGTAGGCCAGCATGTCGACGCGGTCGCCCGCCCGGGACGCCAGCGCGCCCAGCAGCAGCGCCGCGTCCATCGAGCAGTCCAGCCGCGGGACGTCGCCGACCCGGCCCGCCGCCGTCCGCCCGGTGTCCAGCACGAGGTAGATCCGCCGGTCCCGCTCCGGCCGCCACGTCCGGACGACCACGTCGGCGCGGCGCGCGGTGGCCCGCCAGTCGATCGAGCGGACGTCGTCGCCGTCCACGTACTCGCGCAGCGAGTCGAACTCGGTGCCCTGCCCGCGGATCTGCGCGACGTGCGCGCCGGTCAGCTCCCGCAGCCGCGCCAGCTTCGCGGGCAGGTGGCGGCGCGACGGGAACGCCGGCAGCGCCCGCACCGTCCACGGCGCCCGCCGCGACAGCTGCCGCGCGGCCAGCCCCAGCGGGCCGACCGAGCGCACCACGACCGTCACGGCCTCCCGGTCGCCGCGCCGGGTCGGGGTGAGCGTCAGCTCCACGCGGCGCCGCTCCCCGGCCGGGACGTCCACGTCCGCCGTCCGGGGCGCCGCCCCCGCGCTCGGCGGCCACACGTCCCGCAGCCGGGCCTTCAGCCGCCGCCTGCCGAGGTTCTCCACCGTCAGCGTCACCCGCGCCGACTCGCCCAGCCGCACCCGCGCGTCGCCCGACCGGTGGAACCGCAGCACCCGCACGTTGCCCGCGAGCGCCAGGTCGGCGGCCACGCCGAGCAGCAGGACGCCCCACAGCGCGAACAGCGTCCACCAGCTCGGCAGCAGGATCGGGACGAGCGCGCCGAGCAGCGCCAGCAGCCCCAGCCGTCCGGTCAGCGCCATCAGCGCGGCGCGGGGACGTGGGCGAGGATGCCCTCCAGCACGCCGTCCGTGGTCGCGCCCTCCAGCTCCGCCTCCGGACGCAGCGCCACGCGGTGCCGCAGCGTCGGCCGGGCGAGCGCCTTCACGTCGTCCGGCGTCACGTAGTCGCGGCCCGACAGCCACGCCCACGCGCGGGACGTCGCCAGCAGCGCCGTCGCGCCGCGCGGCGACACCCCGAGCTGCAGGGACGGGGACTGGCGGGTGGCGCGGCACAGGTCCACCACGTACGCGGCGACCTTGGGGTCGAGGTGGACGGCGCGCGTCGCGGCCCGTCCGGCGGCGAGTTCGGCCGCGCCCGCGACCGGCTTGACCTCCGACAGGTCGCGCGGGTCGAACCCGGACGCGTGCCGCTGCAGCATCGAGATCTCTTCGTCCCGCGTGGGGACGGGCACGGTCAGCTTGACCAGGAACCGGTCGAGCTGGGCCTCGGGCAGGGGGTACGTGCCCTCGTACTCGATGGGGTTCTGCGTCGCGCACACGACGAACGGGTCGGGCAGGGGGCGCGCGGAGCCCTCCACCGAAACCTGCCGTTCCTCCATGGCCTCCAGGAGGGACGCCTGGGTCTTGGGCGGGGTCCGGTTGATCTCGTCGGCGAGCAGGAGGTTCGTGAAGACCGGCCCCTCGCGGTACTCGAACTCTGCGGTGCGGTTGTCGTAGACGAGCGAGCCCGTCACATCCCCCGGCATCAGGTCGGGAGTGAACTGCACGCGCTTGAAGTCCAGGTCGAGCGCCCGCGACAGCGTCTTGATCAGCAGCGTCTTCGCGGTGCCGGGGACGCCCTCCAGCAGCACGTGCCCACGGCACAGCAGCGCGATCACCAGGCCCGTCACCACGGAGTCCTGCCCGACGACGGTCTTGGCGACCTCGCCGCGCAGCGCCGCGAGCGCGGCCCGGGCCGTCTCGGACTGCCGCAGCGCCTCCGCGGAGGGCCGCGCGGCGTCGGGCGGCGTGTCCTGCACCGCCGCGGGCCCGGTGCCCGGCTCGTCGCCGGGCCAGCCGCCCTTTCCGAGGTCAACAGGGTGGTTCACGACTCGCGTACCTGCCTTTCCAGGTCGTCGAGGACGTCGGCGAGGGCGAGCAGCCCGGCGTCGTCCACGGGTTCAGGACCGTACAGGGCACCGCCCACGACCGCCTCCGGATGGGAGGTGCGGCCCGCGACGGCCGGGACGATCTGCTGCGCGGCGGCCGGGTCCTGTGCGGCCGAGCGCGGCAGCCCCAGCAGCGGGACGAGCCGTTCGCGAGCGCCGCGCGCAGTGCGTCCGCCGCCCGGTCGCGCGGGTGCGGCTCGCGCGGTACAGGCGGGCGCGGCCCTCGACCGTCTCGGCGGAGCGGACCACGACCGGCAGCGCCTCCGCGACGACCGGGCCGAGCCGCCTGGCCCGCCACAGCGCGACCAGCAGCACCGCGACCAGCAGCTCCAGGAAGAACAGCTTCACCCCGAACGGGAGCAGATCGGTCAGCGACTTCCCGCCCGCAGCGGTGCCGGGCTCGGGAAGCTCCGGCATCAGCCACACGGTGTGGCGGCCGAACCCGGCCAGGTTGATGCCGAGCGCGGCGTTGCCCTCCTCGTCGAGGGTCTCGTTGATGAGCGGAGCAGTCGACCCCAGGACGGTGACGGTCTTGTCGGGCTGCCGGACCTGTACCAAGCGCGCGCCGCCCGCTTCCGGGTAGCAGGCGTCCGTGCCGCCAGACGGGGCGCCGGGTTCGATTTCGTAGAGGAAGGACTCGTTGAACGAGACCGGACCCGCCAGGCGCGTGGCCAGGAGGTCGCAGTCGGGGGTGTCCACGTCGGAGAACGTGTTCGCCACCAGACCGACACCGGGGGCCAGGTCGTTCAGCACGTAGGACGTGGGCTGGACGAGAAGTAGGTTCGCCTGGGACGCGCGCAGGATCGTGAGGTCCTCGTCGGTGAGCCGCTCCGTGTGCGTCACCACCAGCGTGGTGCCCGGGTTGTACCCGACCATGGACGGGTCCACGTTCCGTGCGATCTCCACCCTGGTGCCGTTCTGCGCCAGGATCGCGGCGAGCGCCCGGCTGCCCTCCGGCTTCGGCGACTCCGGATCGAGCGTCGTCGCCGACGTCGACGGGCGCAGCGCGGCCAGGATCACCGCGATCACCCCCATGGCGAGGAGCGCCGCCAGGATCCCGCGCGACGCGCGCCAGCGGCGTCCCGCGACCTGCCGGGCGGACGGCTCGCCCGCCGCCGCGCCGGTTCCGGCGCCCGGTCCGGCGGGCGGTGCCTGCATCACCATCGCGGCCCCCCATCCTCGTCGGCCTGCCCGGCCGGGACGGGCCCGTCGGACTCCAGCGGCGCCGGACGGGCCGCGCGCAACCGGTCGTCCAGGTCCTTGACCTGCGCGTACCCGTCGGCGGTGCCGGGACGGTCGCCGTACCAGACGTCGTCGAAGGTCCGCACCGCGGCGCGCAGCGCGTCCGCGAGCACGGCACCGCCGCGCCCGCCTCGCCCGCCAGCTCGTCGGCGGTGCGGCCCGGCCGCGGCCCGAGGACGGCGCGTTCCTCCAGGTCGCGCGCCACCGCGCGGATCCGCGCGCGGATCGCCTCGGCCCACCGCCCGGCCGCCGCGAGCCGCTCGGCGGCCGTCCGGTGGTCGAGCGCCGTCGCGGGCCGCGTCTCGTCCAGCAGCGCCCCGCGCCGCGAGCGCGGGTTGCGGCGCCCCCACATCAGCCAGGCGGCCAGCGCGATCGCGGCCGCCAGCACCAGCACGATCACCAGGATCGAGAGCATGCCGCTGCCGCTGCCCTGCGGCTCGCCGCCCGGCGCCTGGTTGAGCAGCTCGCGCAGCCAGTCCTGGAAGTCGTGCCACGTCCGTTCCAGCCAGGAGGGTTCCTCCCGCTGGTAGATCTGCTTCTCCAGCTCGCGGCGGGCCATCTCCCGGGCCTGCTCGCGGTCGGCCGGATCGAGGAGCGAGGAGCCGAGCATCAGAGAGTCGCCCCCGTTTCGTTGGCGGGACGCCACAGTGCGATGAAGGGGTCTTCTTCGCTTTCCTGCGCATCAAGGCTCTGGCGGGTGTCCTTGGAGGAGGAAGCGGAGGAGGCCGTCCGCTGCATGCGCACTTCCAGGTCGAATCCCTCCCGGCGCATCCGCTGGTCCATGTAGAGCATCGCGATGACGCCCGCGTCGAACGGCAGCACGACCGACCACGCCACGATCCGTCCGGCCGTGTCGACGGCCAGCGCGCCCAGCGTGTCGCCGCCGTCCCCGAAGAACACGAGCTGCGCCACGATGAAGGGGATCCGCAGGGCGAAGAGCCCCATGAAGACGGTCACCAGCAGGGCCAGGAGGAGCGCGCCGCACAACCGCCACCAGCGGCCCTTCGTGAGGGCCCGCGCGCGCTTGAGCGCACCCCCCACGGTGCGTCGCTCCAAGACGACCGCGGGAACCGCCTGCACCAGCAGCACGTAAAGCCACACCATCAGAGCGAACCCGACGGAGAACCCCAGGATCGCGGCCGCCACCACCAGCGCCGGGTGCGCCCCGGCCGCGGCCAGCAGGACGAACGGGACGACCGGCACCGCGACCGCGAGCAGCGACACGCCCATCACGGTCGCCGCGGTGCCCACCAGCCGTCCCAGCACCGGACGGGCGTCGCGGAGCGGGGAACCGGCGCCGCGGTGCGGAGACCGGTCGTCGCGCGGCGGCCGCGGCGGGACCGGCATGCCCAGCAGCTCCCGCCCCAGCAGCGGCGCCAGCAGCCCCGCCAGCAGCAGGATCCCGAACCCCGACAGCACCAGCAGCAGCACGTTCAGCGTCGCCTGCGCCCCGAGCGAGCTCAGCAGGACGTCCGGCGTCGTCTCCTCCCGGGCGTCGTCGCCGATGAAGAAGAACGCGACGATGGACCCGGCCACCTGGATCACCGCCGCGACCGTCGCCGACATCCCCAGGATCACCCGGGGGCGGCGCCGGATCCCGGCGATCACGCCGTCCAGCAGCTCCGAGATCGACATGGGGCGGAACGGGACGGCCTCCTCCACGGCGGCGTCCCGGCCGTCCGGTCCCGGCATGGCGGCTCCCTGCGATCTCGGCGACGATCTGCGGCGATCTGTTCTGCGATCTCTGCGGCGGGCCCGGCGGGCACGTGCGGGGCGAGGGCCCGGTGCCTCCACCGGGTGCGTCCACCGCGTGCGTCCGGTCAGGTCATCCTGTCATGGCCGCAATGCCGGGTTCACCGTCATCGCAGGGCCCGGACGGCGATCCGCCCCGCGACACGCCGAACCCGGTGTTGAAATCCGCCGATTCCGGGCCGTTCCCGCGCCGTTTTCCACAGCCCCCTTGACAAACCCGGCACTGTATAAGGAGCGCATAAGGCGGTGCCCCGCCGCGAGGCGAGGGCGGCGCCGGGCGCCGGACGCGCGGCCACCCGGCTCCGGGGAGTCATGTACGAGGCAAACGCAGGTAACCTGGCACGCCAAGGCATATCTCTCCGCGGCTAGGTGGGAACCGGCGCGTCGCCTTACTCCACCGAACCCCGACTTTGCGATGAGGGCCATGAGAGGACGTGTACTGGTCGTCGACGACGACCTCGCGCTCGCCGAGATGCTCGGCATCGTGCTGAGAGGCGAGGGCTTCGAGCCCTCCTTCGTGCACGACGGCGACAAGGCGCTCGAGGCGTTCCGGGAGACCCGCCCCGACCTCGTGCTGCTGGACCTGATGCTGCCGGGCGCCGACGGCATCGACGTCTGCCGGCAGATCCGCGCCGAGTCGGGCATCCCGATCGTCATGCTGACCGCCAAGAGCGACACCGTCGACGTCGTCCTCGGGCTCGAATCGGGCGCCGACGACTACATCGTCAAGCCGTTCAAGCCCAAGGAGCTGGTCGCGCGCGTGCGCGCGCGCCTGCGACGCACCGACGAACCCGCGCCCGAGACCCTGCAGATCGGCGACATCACCATCGACGTCGCCGGGCACTCGGTCAAGCGCGGCGACCAGCACATCCCCCTCACCCCGCTGGAGTTCGACCTCCTGGTCGCCCTGGCCCGCAAGCCGCGCCAGGTCTTCACCCGCGAGGTCCTTCTCGAGCAGGTGTGGGGCTACCGGCACGCCGCCGACACCCGCCTGGTCAACGTGCACGTCCAGCGGCTCCGCGCGAAGATCGAGAAGGATCCCGAGCGCCCGGAGATCGTCGTGACCGTGCGCGGTGTCGGCTACAAGGCCGGACCCGCCTGAGGTGCCCGCCTGACCCACCGCCGGTTCGACTCCCCACCGGCCCGATCCCTCCGGTGACACGACGATGATCCTCCGTTCGTCCGGCCGTCCGACCGGCCCCCCGCCCGGTACCGCGCGTCGCCCCGCGGGCTCCTCATGAACGTCTCCTTGAGGAGCGCGGGGCGGTTCGCGCGGCGGATCCTGGGCACCCTCCGACGGCTCCTGCGCGGAGCCGTCCGCCAGGCGTTCACCCGCTGGCGCCGCTCGATCCAGGTACGGGTCGTCACCTCGACCCTGTTCATCTCCGGGATCGTCGTGGTGATCCTGGGCGCGTTCCTGATGCAGCAGGTGTCGTCCGCGCTGATGGAAAGCAAGGTCAAGGCCGCCCGGCTCCAGTTGGACGAGGGCCTGGGCCAGGTCCAACGCGACCTGGGGAACTCCTCGGGGAACGGCAGCAGGCTGAACTCCACGATCGACCGGCTGCGGTCGAGCAGCGGACCGTCCGGCCTGTACGAGGTGTACATCCGCGACACCAACGAGCAGTACTTCGACGGGTACGCCACCAACGAACTGCGCGAGGCGAGCGTCCCGAAACGCCTCCGCGAGGAACTCGCGAACGCCCCCGCGGGCACCCGCGCCTACACGTACGGCGAACTCTCGTACATCGGCGACCGTCCGTCCGAACGCGGCCTCATCGTGGGCGGACGCACCGGCCAGTTCGAGCTGTACTACCTGTTCTCCCTGGAGCAGGAACAGGAAACCCTCACCACCGTCGAACGCTCCCTGGTCGGTGTGGGGATCGTCCTCGTCCTCCTCCTGGCCGCGATCGCCTCCCTGGTGACGCGCCAGGTCGTCATCCCCGTCCGGCTCGCCGCGCAGGGCGCCCAGCGCCTCGCCGCCGGACGGCTCGAAGAGCGCATGCGGGTCCGGGGCGAGGACGACCTCGCCCGCCTCGCCCGCTCGTTCAACGAGATGGCCGAGAACCTCCAGGAGAAGATCCGCGAACTGGAGGACCTGTCGCAGGTGCAGCGCCAGTTCGTCTCCGACGTCTCGCACGAGCTGCGCACCCCGCTCACCACCATCCGCATCGCCGCCGACATGCTCTACGAGAACCGCGACACCTTCGGCGACGCCGCCGTCGGCCGCTCCGCCGAACTGCTGCAGAGCCAGCTCGAACGGTTCGAGGCCCTGCTCGGCGACCTGCTGGAGATCAGCCGGCACGACGCCGGCGCCGCCACCCTGGACGCCGAGTCGCTCGACATGCGCGACCTCGTGCTCCGCACCGTCGGCGACATCCAGGGCCTCGCCGAACGCAAGGGCAGCAAGGTCGTCCTCCAGTTGCCCGGCGAACCCTGCATGGCCGAGGTCGACCGCCGCCGCGTCGAGCGGATCCTGCGGAACCTGCTGGTCAACGCCGTCGAACACGGCGAGGGCGAGGACATCGTCGTGTCCGCCGCGGCCGACCGCGACGCCGTCGCCGTCGCCGTCCGCGACCACGGCGTCGGACTGAAACCGGGGGAGGGACAAATGGTCTTCGACCGCTTCTGGCGCGCGACCCCGCGCGCGCACGCACCACCGGCGGCACCGGCCTCGGGCTGTCCATCTCCCGCGAGGACGCCCAGCTCCACGGCGGCTGGCTCCAGGCGTGGGGCGAACCGGGGCACGGCTCCCAGTTCCGGCTGTCGCTGCCCCGCGTCGCGGGCGAGGAACTCCGCGGCTCCCCGCTCCCGCTCGTCCCGCCCGGTGCGGGCGACGCCCGTCCCGTCTTCGCGGAACTGGAGGCCGGCGAATGAACCGCCTGCTCGGCCTCACCATGCTGTGCGCCGCCGTCCTGGTCTCCGGCACCGGCTGCGCCGGCGTCCCCAGCGGCGGCCAGGTCGTCACCGGCATGCCCGCCGAACGCGCCGAACGCGTCGACGACCCGTACGTCCGGCTCGTCCCCGTCGAACCCGACCCCGAATGGGGCCCGGCCGAGATCGTCTCCGGTTTCCTCGCCGCGTCCGCCGGTTTCGACGACGACCACCGGGTCGCCAAGGAGTACCTCGGCGCCAAGACCCGCTGGGACCCCGGGCCCCGCCCGTTCGTCACGGTCCTGGCGGACCGGATCATCGCGCCCCAGGTCGTCCAGGCCGAGGGCGGGCAGGCGACCGTCCGGATCACCGGCGAGCAGCTGGGCACCATCACCTCCGACGGCCAGTACACCGCCGCCCCCAAGGACCTCGACGTCACCTTCCAGCTCGCCAGGACCGCGCAGGGCCCCTGGCGGATCACCGGCCTGCCCGGCGGCGACAAGGCCGGCCTGATCCTCAGCAAGGACGACGTCGAACGCGCCATGCGCACCGTCAACCTGTACTTCTTCGCCCCCGATCGGCACACCCTCGTCCCCAACGGGATCTTCCTGCCGGTCGTGAACCGCCAGACGCTCCCCACCCAGCTCGTCCGGGCGCTCCTCAGCGGCCCCACGTCCTGGCTGAACGGCGCCGTCCGCAGCGCCTTCCCCGCCGGGACCGAACTGCGCGGCCCCGTCGCCATCGACAACGACGTCGCCACCGTCGACCTCACCGAGGCCGCCCACGGCGGCGACATCGAACGCATGTCCGCCCAGCTCGGCTGGACGCTCCGGCAACTGTCGGAGATCCAGCGCTGGCGGCTGCGCATCGACGGCGAGACCGTCACCGCCGACGGCATGGGCTCCACCCAGTCCGTCTACGCCTGGCCGGAGAACTCGCCGGACGGCCCCGACGCGAAGGACAAGGGCCACCAGAACGCCTACCTCGTCGGCGAGTCCGGCGCCCTCGGCACGCTGCGCGGCGACCGCCCCCACCCCGTCGCCGCGACCGTCGGGCACCTGTCCCGCCCGGCCGTGTCGCCCGACTACGGGGAGGTAGCCGGGCTCAGCCAGGCCCGCGACCGGCTCGTCGTCGCCGCACCCGTCACGAACGCGGCCGTCCCCCGCGTCCTGCTGACGCCCGCGACGGCGCCCGCTTCACCGCACCGTCCTGGAGCCCCGACGGCACGCTGTGGACGGTGGAGAGCACGTCCGAGGGGTCCGACCTGTGGGTGCGCCGCCCGGGCCAGGGGGCCGTCCGCGCCGCCCACTGGGGCCTCAGCGGACGCGAGGTCCTCGCCTTCCACGTCGCCCGCGACGGGGTCCGCGCCGCCGTGATCGTCCGCATCGACGGCCGTCCCCAGGTGCAGATCGGCCGCATCGCCCACGCCCCCGACGGCACCCTGGACGTCGGCGCGTTCCTCCCCGTCAGCTCCGAACTCCAGGACGCCGTCGACATCGCCTGGCGCGACTACGGCACCCTCGCCGTCCTCGGCCGCGCCAAACGCGACTCCCAGACGCTCCCGTTCCTGATGCCCGTGAGCGGCAGCGCCATCACGTCCCTCGGCGTCGGCTCCCTCGGCGAACCCGAGACGATCACCGCCGCCCCCGGCGCGCCCGTCCTCATCGGCACCCGCGCCGCGGGCGAGCAGAAGATCTGCCGCCAACGCTCACCCGCGAACACCTACAGCCCCTGGATCTGCTCCACCGCGGGCCGAGACCCCTCCTACCCCCGCTGACCCGAACCGCCGTGCCAACGACCGTCAGGTCGAAAAGACGCGTATAAGCAATTTCTTCGCAAATCGCGATGCCCCGGCCGGCGGAGAGGCGGCGAGTAGACGTCTAACTCACGATAGATCGAACCGACCGCCACGCACATCGGATACGAATTGAACCCAAGCTTCTGGTCTGCACGAGAGATGGTTTGTGTCTGGGGCTTTGCTGTCGCGTACTCCGATGGTCGCTACCAGTCCGGCCACCTCAACACACTCCCCGGTGCCGCCGCTATAGCTGCTCTTCCGCCACCGCACCTTGGTTGGCCTTGCGTCCATGAGGGGCGGCTCCCTTCGGGTGAACTAAATCGTATCTGCCGCGAGGGAGCGGATTAGTGCTCGGGTGTCCTTGGGGGAGAGCGCCGCTGCTCGGAGGCGGTCGAATGCGTCGCTGTAGGTGTTGAGGTCCTCCGGTTCCTTCATGATCAACGCACTGGTCATGGTCTCGATGTAGACGGCCCCAACTCGTTCGGTGCGGGAAATCCATAGAGCCAGAATGACCCGACCATCGCCGGATGCTCTCCGGCTGAGAACGGGAGAACCTGAAGTTCGACGTTGCCCCTGCTGCGCTCTTTGGTGAGGCTCCGCAACTGAGTCGCCATGATCGCGTTGCTTCCGACAACATGGCGGATCGCCGACTCGCTGAGGACGACCCAGAGCCGGGGTGCCTCCTTTTCTTCCAGGAGTGCTTGGCGCGCGAGCCGGATTTCTACGCGCTCGTTGACGATCTCCTGTGAGTCCGTGGGGCACGCCGCGCGGATCACGGCATGTGCATAGTCCGGTGTCTGAAGGAGACCAGGGATGAGCGCCTGTGAGTAGGCGCGGATCAAGGAGGCTTCGGTTTCGATGCCGATCATGGTGCGGGTTTCGGTCGGCAGGGTCGTCGTGTACGACTCCCACCACCCTCGCTCCTTCGAGCGGCGCGCCATCTCCACGAGTTCGCGAACCTGCTGAGGGTCATCTACCCCGTAGAGGTCCAGAAGCTTCCGGACGTCTGCCGCGCTGATCCCGATCTGCCGGTTCTCGATGCGTGACAGCTTCGACCCGGGCCAACCGAGCCGTCCCACAACCTCTGTGATCGACATCTGCAGGTCGGTCCGTATTCGTCGTAGTTCGGAAACAAGCGGCCCCGGGCCGGTGATGGCACACCGCGTCCCAGGGCCTTGGCTCGGCTGCGGAGGAGTCGAACCCTGAACAACGTATGAATCCCCCACCTCCTTCGAGGCGTGGCGGCCGGTGGCGCGCAGCGCCGGAGGTAATCGTCCGCCGGGTGCGCCTGCCGGCCGATCTGGCGGCGGCGCCGGTGGAACTGGGGTGGGCATCGCGGCCGGTCCTGGAAGTGAACGGCGGCGTGGCGTTGTCGGCGGTCATCGGCCGTCGCATCGTGACAGTGGCGGCGGTGCAGGACGGGCGGGGCTCGTGGGCCTACGCCTGGGGCGGGTCGGTGCGATACCCGGCCGGCGCGGACGCCGAGATGACGCGGCGGGCGGCGTTGGCGCTGGCCGGGGCGCGCGGTGACGGCGGCGCTGTAGGGCGGCGGAAGCCGCGAGCGGATCCCGGCCGCGAACGGTCCACGCCTGGACGGGTGCAAGCGCGGGGCGCGTTCATGCGCCAAAACCCCTGGTACTCGCTGACCCGACCAGCAGGAACCCGGTCGGTGAGGGTGATCGCAACGGCGCCGCCCCCGCAGCGAGCCCAAACTGGTCGGGAAGCAAGAAGAGCCTCCGCCGACGAGACGGTCAGAGGAAGCACTCGGCGGGTGGGCGCCCTAGCTCACGAAAGGTCGAACCGGCCGTCTCGCACTTCGGCGACGAGCGCTGCCCACATGTCCGAGGTCAGGGACAGATGTCCCCTCTCCGGGGCTTTGCTGTCGCGGAGACCGATCTTCGCTGAGAGGTCGGCGACTTCCACGCAGTTGCCGTTCTGCCCGCTCCGCGAACTCTTGCGCCATGCGGCACGGGACACGGTCATGGAATCCATCCCGCACGCCCTTCCAGTCGGCGTCATCTGGTTGCATCTGCCATGCGCCGGATCAGTGTTACAGACTCGTCCTACCTGCGAGCAGGTGTTGCCGAGGGGTGGTGATACCTGCGGGAGCGGGCGGATGACGGCTTCCAGTATTGCGCCCACTTGGTGGCTGACCTGCGGAAATGCCCACGCCATGAACGAGGTCGGGGCGAGTTATCCACAGGCAGAAGAATTCCTGCCCTCCCCGCGACCGGCCGGGCATCGTCGATGACATGAACCTGCTGACGACGATCCTCGACATGGTCCTCCCCGAGAGCTGCGCGGGCTGCGGCCGTCCGTCCGTCCTCCTCTGCTCCACCTGCCTCCTACCCCTCCAAGCCCCCGCCCGCCGAGGCCCCGCGCCCCAAGGCGTCCCACGCCCCTTCACGGTGGCCGTCTACGAGGGGCCCGTGAAAGCCGTCCTGTCCGCCTACAAGGAGCAAGGCCGCGCCCGCCTGGCCACTCCGCTGGGCGAAGCCCTGGCCACCGCGATCCAAGCCGCCCTCCCCAAACCACGACCCACAACCACCTCTGGGGCGGGCCCCGAGCCTCGTAAACGGGGCCCCGACAACCGTGTGGGTGGTGTGGGTGCCTTCGGGGCGGCGGGCGCTGCGGCGGCGGGGGCGGGACGCGACGGAGGACGTGGTGCGGAAGGCGGTGCGGCGCCTGCGAGCGGAAGGTGCGGCGCTCACGGCGGTGCACGCACTCCGCCAACGTCGTGGGGTGGCCGACCAGGCGGGCCTCACGGCGGCGCAGCGGGCGGCCAACCTGCGGGACGCCATCGTGGTGCGGGTACCGGTGGCCGGGCGGCGGATCATCCTCGTGGACGACCTGGTGACCACCGGGGCGTCGCTCTCCGAAGCGTCCCGGGCCCTGCGCGCGGCGGGAGCGGAGGTGGTGGGGGCGGCCACGGTGGCGATGACCCCGCGACGTCGTGGGTGAATGGTGACTTTCTTCACGTATGACCGAAAAATCGGTAGGTAGTTACCTAGCGTGTTCGGTCTCCGGCATGGACGGACGCCGTCCCCGGGAGCCACGGAAGTGAAGCTCGCCGAGAGGAGTAGAAATTACGCAAACTCACCGACGGGCCAGGGTGATCTGACCTGCGGCGGAGACAGGCGCGCGAACCCCGTGCCCAGGGGGGATCACGGCTCGTGACAGCGCTCCGGAGGGCTCGCGGGACGTTGCTGCGGCGATCACCGATGACGGACCGTGAGTTTTTCCTCGCTCCACCCCCCTGACATTCGAGGCGTAAGGGGTTAGCGTTCTTGACATGGCACCCGCCCGGGTCCGTGGTTGCGTCGGATCGCAGCGTTCCTTGGGAACGCGGCAGACGATCCGGCTAGCCGATGCCAGGCGCAGGCGAAACGGCCCACGTAAGGCGACTTCTCGTCGACCGATCACGGTGCGCCTTAGAGGTAAGTCCTGCCCCGTCGGGGGATCCGACATCCCCCGAACCGGGAGAAGGGCAGTAGTGGCGAGAGCGCCGCGAGCCCCTCAGCAGGCGGATGTGGGGACGAAGACCAGGTCGGCCGGGCGGGTGCGACCCACCGTGCTGTGGCGCCCGGACCGGGGACGTCAGGGCCCCCGGTCCGGGCGAAAAACGCAACCGGGCGAAGGGGGGAGTCCCGCGTGGACATCACCGTGAGGGGCCGGCACACCGATGTGGGCGACCGGTTCCGCCGGCACGTCGACGGCAAGCTGGCCAAGATCGAGCGGCTCAACCAGAAGGTCATCCGCGTGGATGTGGAGGTGTCGGAGGAGCACAACCCGCGTCTCGCCGACCAGCGCGAGCGAGTGGAGCTGACGATCCGCTCCCGGGGCCCGGTGATCCGGGCCGAGGCGGCGGCCGACGACCGTTACGGCGCGCTCGATCTGGCGCTGGACAAGCTCGAGTCGCGGCTCCGCCGCGACGGTGAGCGCCGCAAGAGCCACGGCGGCAAGGCGCGCGCCAAGCTCGCGACGATGGAACCGATCCCGGAACCGCCGCTCCCCGCGCCGGAACCGGCGCCGCGCACGGAACCCACGGCCGTCCAGGAGCGGCCCGATCCGGAGACCGCGGTCTCGACGGACGAGAACATCGTCCCGATCCCGATGGAAGGCGACGGGCCCGTCGTCGTCCGCGAGAAGTTCCACCGGGCCGAACCGATGGGCATCGAACAGGCGCTGTTCGAGATGGAACTCGTCGGGCACGACTTCTACCTGTACCGGGACAAGACCGACGGCCGCCCCTCGGTCGTCTACCGGAGAAGAGGCTGGGACTACGGAGTGATCAGGCTCGTCGAAGAGTGATGCGTTACTCGCGTCACGTGACCGCCCGAACCATGTCATGATCTAGAAAGGCGTACAGCCGATCCGCGGGCCGGTGGCCCGGGGCGGGACGGGGCGCGGCCGAGTGCCGCCGCCCGACCCGTCCGGGCCACCGCCCCGTGTCGGCGCCCGGAGACGCACCGGGAACCTCTTCGTGGCCCGCGGCAGTTCTCCGGAAGACACCCGAACGAAATCCCCCTGATCCGCCCTCGGACCCTTTAGGTTCCCGAGGACGACCCGAACCGCAGATTCGATCGGAGGCGACCGCGACGGCTCGATCCCGGGACCAGGCCCGGCTTCGCCCGGGCGCCACCGTGGGCCCGGACACCGAGCGACACCGCACTTTCACCGGGGGCGACCCCGGACCCCGCACCGTTCCGGACCACCCCGGAACAGACCCTCCGGTAATCCCAGATCACCCAAAGTGAAAGGGGGAAGCGGCGTCTCCTCCACGCCGCGACTCAGGTGAGCGAGAATCCCGAGGCTCGCAGCTCCGCGGCGGCACCCCGTCGGGCCGGCGCCGGCGCGACCTCTGCCGACCGGGAGGCCGGGCAGTCGGCCGACCCGATCCGCGTGCTCATCGTCGACGACCACGCGCTGTTCCGTCGCGGTCTGGAAATGGTCCTCCAGGAGGAGGACGACATCGAGGTCATCGGCGAGGGCGGGGACGGGCACGAGGCCGTCGAAATGGCCGGCGACCTGCTGCCCGACGTCGTCCTGATGGACATCCGGATGCCCCGCCGCAGCGGCATCGAGGCGTGCACCGCCATCAAGGACGCCGCCCCGAGCGCGAAGATCGTCATGCTGACGATCAGCGACGAGGAGGAGGACCTCTTCGAGGCCATCAAGGCCGGTGCGACCGGCTACCTCCTCAAGGAGATCTCCATCGACGAGGTCCCGCAGGCCGTCCGCGCCGTACACGGCGGCCAGTCGCTGATCAGCCCGTCCATGGCCTCCAAGCTCATCACCGAGTTCGCCTCCCTGGCCAAGCGCAGCGAGGAGCGCACCCAGCAGGTCCCGGCACCCAAGCTCACCGACCGCGAGATGGAAGTCCTGCGCCTGGTGGCCCGCGGCCTCGGCAACCGTGAGATCGCCCGCGAGCTGTTCATCTCCGAGAACACGGTCAAGAACCACGTCCGCAACATCCTGGAGAAACTCCAACTGCACTCCCGGATGGAGGCCGTCGTCTACGCCGTCCGCGAAAAACTCCTAGAAATCACCTGACCACCCGGCCTCCACGCCTAAACCCGGCCCCAGCCCACCCCCAGGCTCGCGCCCGCCCCTCCCTGCCCCACCCCGGGGCGTGGGCCCACACCCGCACTCGGGCCCATCCCCCGAGGCCTCTGGGCCCGCCCCGTGCACCTCTGGGTCGCGACGCCACCCCGCCCACGTTACACCCGGCTCACGGTCCCGTTCCAGGACGGCGCAGCGCCCGTCCGGCAGCGGATGGGCCAGCACCGCCGGGGCGTGCCGCCACCGCAGCCCGTGCCGCTCCAGTTCGAGCGCACGCATCGCCGGGGACGCCACGCCGAGCGGGTAGAAGGCGCTGCACAGGTCGCTGACGTAGTCCGGACGGACGCCCCGGTCGCTGCGGACCGCCCCGCCGGGTTCGGGCTGCGCCTCCAGCACCAGCACGTCCCAGCCCGCGTCGGCCAGCACGTTCGCCGCGACGAGCCCGTTCTGCCCCGCCCCGACGACAACGGCGTCCGCCATGCGAATCCCCTCCCGGAGATCACCCTAAAGCCGCGCCCGCCGGGCCGCCGGGGCCGGGCGGTCAGTCGATGTTCAGGCGGGCGAGGAGGCGCATGGTGCCGGGGGAGACGCGGGCGAGGAGGCGGGCGGCGTGCGCCTCGGCCGCGACCGGTACCACGGCGCGGTCGTCGCGGACGGCGGCGACGATCCGTTCGGCGACCCCTGCGGGCTCGAAACCGCGCAGCGCGTAGGCGCGCGTCGCGCGGTCGCGGCCCGCGGCCTGGGCGGCGTCGTCGCGGCCGACGAAGCGCGCCCGTCCGGTGATCCCGGAGTCGACGATGCCGGGGCAGATCGCGCTGACCCCGATGCCGGCGCCCTTCAGTTCCGCGCGCAGGCACTCCGACAGCATCAGCACGGCCGCCTTGCTCGTCGCGTACGCGGGCAGGGCGCGCGACGGCGCGAACGCGGCGGCCGACGCGGTGTTGACGATGTGGCCGCCCTGCCCGCGCTCGATCATCTGCGCCGCGAACAGCCGCGATCCGTGGATGACGCCCCACAGGTTGACGTCCAGGACCTGCTGCCAGTCGTCGGCGGTGTGGTCGAGGAACGGCCCCGCCATGCCGATCCCGGCGTTGTTGACGACGACGTCGGGCACCCCGTGGTCGCGCAGGACGGACGCGGCGAAGTCCTCCATCCCCTTCGCGTCCGCGACGTCGACGCGGACGGCGTGGGCCGCGGGGCCGGACCGTCCGGCGAGTTCGGCGGTGCGCCGCGCCTCCTCGACGTTCAGGTCGGCGGCGACGATCTCCGCGCCGCGCGCGGCGAACGCCAGCGCGGTGGCGCGGCCGATGCCGCCGCCCGCCCCGGTGACGACGACGAGCGAGCCCTCGAAGGGGCGGCGGTCCCCGGCGACGCGGGCCCGGCGCAGCCCGCGGGACTCGGCCGCGGTGAGCGGCCCGCCCGCCGCGCCCGCGGCGTGTTCGGCGATCCACCGCGCCGACGGCGTCCGGATGGCTGCGCGGCACCCAGTGCCCGGCCCGGACGGTCCGCAGCGACAGGTTCGGGACCCGTTCGGCCAGCCCGCCCACCAGGTGCGGCGACACGAACAGGTCGCGGGTCGGGACGATCACCTGCGTCGGCTCGTCGGTGCGGCGGTCGAGGGGGCGGCGCAGCCGCGCCGCCATGTTCGCCCGGTAGAGCCCGACCCCGGCCGCGCCGTCGCGCGGCAGCGTCCGGGCGGGGTGGCCGGGACGGGCGGGGACGCCCTCGCCGACCTCCAGGGCGCGGGTGAACGCCCGGGAGATCCCGGCGCGCCACAGCGCCTCGGGCAACAGCGGGGTCTGGAAGAAGTAGATGTACCAGGACCGCATGCCCTGCGCGGCCGCGCGCCGCAGGGCGCGGGGGGTCGGGCGGCCGAACGCGCGGCGCGTCCATTGGCCGACGTGGTCCAGGCAGGGCCCGGAGATCGAGGTGAACGAGGCGAACCGGTCCGGCATCGTGCAAGCCGCCTCCCAGCTCTGGATCGATCCCCAGTCGTGCCCGACGAGGTGGACGGTCCGGCCGGGCGCGGCGGCGTCCAGCACCGCCCGCAGGTCGGCCATGAGGTGCTCGAAGGCGTAGTGCTTCGCGCCGAACGGACGCGACGACGCGCCCGCGCCGCGCACGTCGTAGCGGACGACGTGGAAGCGCCCGGCGAGCCGTTCGGCGACCTCGTCCCATACCGCGTGCGTGTCGGGGTAGCCGTGCACGAGCAGGACGGTCGGGTTCGACCGGTCGCCCTGCTCGTAGACGGCGAGGTCGACGCCGTCGCCGCGCACCCGCCGCCGGGTCGGTTCGCTCATCGGGCCGCCTTTCGCCGCGCCCACCGGCGCACATGGGGGAGATCGTCGTCGAGCCAGTAGGCGTCGTCGTCGGTGACGACGAGTATCTCCTCGAACTTCACGCCGACGCCGCGGAACCCGATGTGCGGTTCGACGGCCCACAGCCCGGGCGTCGGCGCGTGCCGCGACTGGGCGCCCCCGTTCCACAGCGGCGACCGGCCCTTGACCCGCTCGGTGACGAGCTCGCGGCCGATCGTCTGCAGGAAGCGGACGCCGAAGGGGAACCCGACGCGCTTGGGCAGGACGCCGCCGATGACGCCGACCTGGTGGCCGATGACCCGGCCGGGGTACTTGCGGTGCCGGTTGCGGTGCCCCTGCCGCTCGATGAGCGCGTCCACCTCGGCGTAGACGTCGGCGAACGTCCGCCGCTCGCGGACGAGGCGCAGGATCAGCGTCCGGTATTCGGCGAGGTCGGCGTCGACGCGGTCCCAGATCGGGTTCTCGCCGAGGACGCCGCCGTACCCGATGTCGGCGCAGTAGCCGTCCTTCACCGGCGCCATGTCGAGGACGTACGGCATGCCCTCCTCCAGGCGGGTCCCGCTCGGGAGGAACTGGGTGGGGA
The DNA here is from genome assembly GCF_001942465.1 of Actinomadura sp. CNU-125. Lineage (GTDB taxonomy): Bacteria > Actinomycetota > Actinomycetes > Streptosporangiales > Streptosporangiaceae > Spirillospora. The sequence goes on along the minus strand of NZ_MKJY01000077.1, from coordinate 17,446 downwards.
CGCGGAAACCGGTGAATGCGGACCGGTCGCCGAACCAGGCGAACGGCGTGTGCAGCCAGTCGTCCACGCCGTGGGCGCGCAGCCACCGGCGCATGCGGCGGCACGCGTCGCGCTCGGTCACCCCGGGTTCGAGGGTGGCGGCCACCTCGTCGGCGCACGCGTAGGAGAGCCGCTGGACGGCCCGGAATCGCTCCAGCTCCGCGGGATCGTCGACGCGGGCGAGCGCCACATTATTGGACACGATGTTAATTAAGCGCCCGCGGGCCTCCCCGGTCAAGAGGGACCCGCGTGACGCTCGCCACGCGCGTCCGGCGGCGGACCCGCTCAGTACGGGTCGTAGCCCGCGGCCCGGGCGGCGGGGGAGCGCATCAGGTAGTCGAGCGCCTGCGGCGTCGAGCAGACCTTGGACGGGTGGTGGCCCGGCCGCAGGTAGACGGGGGCCTCACCGAGCAGCAGCCGGAAGATCCCCGGGACGTGCCCGAGCCGCACCGACCGCCGGTAGGCCCGCACGACGCGCAGCGGGGTGATCCGCTTCTTGACCGTCGGGTCCTGCTTGAGGAGGTAGAGCGACCCGCCGATCAGCGCCCAGTACAGGAAGAACAGCGACACCACCCACGCCGCGACGCGCGTCGGGTACCGGCCGCCCATGGCCTTGTAGACGTCGAACACCACCGACCGGTGCTCGACCTCCTCGGCGCCGTGCCAGCGCAGCAGGTCCAGCATCACGGGGTCGACCCCGGACTTCTCGAACCGCTCGTTGTCCATGATCCACTGGCCGAGGACGGCGGTGTAGTGCTCGATCGCGGCGACCGCGGCGAGCTCGAAGCGCAGCCGGCGCCGCCACGCCCGCGGGTTCTTCTCCTTCAGCGCCGCCATCTGCGCGGGCCGGTCGGCGTTCCCCTTCGCCGCCGGGCCGGTGATCTTGGAGACGTCGATGCCGTTGCGCTCCAGGATCTCGTCGAGCACGCCCTGGTGGGAACGGGCGTGCACCATCTCCTGCCCGATGAACCCCTTGATCTCCTCCAGCAGCCGCTCGTCCTCGATGTGCGGCCGAGCGTCCTTCACCGCCTGGATGAACCATTTCTCGCCTTCGGGCAAGACGATGTGGAAGGAGTTGATGATGTGGGTCGCGACGGGGTCGCCCGGCACCCAGTGCAGCGGCGTCCCCGACCAGTCGAACGTGACGCGGCGAGGTTTGATCGGGGGGTGACGCTCGTCGATCCCGGACGCGGGGTCGCGGTCCGTCAAGGGCCTCGTCATTCCCTCTCCTCTCTTTCGTCGCGGGGCGTGCGCGCGTCGCAGCGCGAGAGGACGAGTCAACTCGTTCCGGCCCGCGCTTTCTTGGGAGCGGACCAACAAGTTACCGCTTGGTTTTGCGCGGCGGGTGACAACCGGCCGGTCACCGGGACCGGTTCCGGACGCCCGCTCCGGCGTGTCGTCAGACGGTGACGCGTTCGGCGCCGGTATAGACGTTCATCGTCTCGCCGCGCAGGAACCCGACGAGCGTCATCCCGGCGTCCTCGGCGAGGTCGGCCGCCAGCGAGGACGGCGCCGACACCGCCGCCAGCACCGGGATCCCCGCGGTCATCGCCTTCTGCGTCAGCTCGAACGACGCGCGTCCGCTCACCATCAGCACCCGCCCGCTCAGCGGCGGCTCCCCGCGGCGCAGCGCCCAGCCGATCACCTTGTCGACGGCGTTGTGCCGCCCGACGTCCTCCCGGACGGCCAGCAGCCCGCCGTCGGCGTCGAACAGGCCCGCGGCGTGCAGCCCGCCCGTCCGGTCGAACACCCGCTGCGCCGCGCGGAGCCGCTCGGGCAGCGCGGCCAGTCGTCGCGGCGGTGAGCCGCACCGGATCGCCCGCGACGTCGTGCGGGCGGGCGGCGCGCAGCGCCTCGATGCTCGCCTTCCCGCACACCCCGCACGCGCTGGTGGTGGCGAACGCCCGCACCATCGACGCGTCCGGCTCCGGCACGCCGGGCGCCAGCGACACCTCCAGGACGTTCTGCTCCGCGGTGTCGGCGCAGTACCGCATCGCCGCGAGGTCGGCCGCCGCCGAGATGATCCCCTCGGCCGCCAGGAACCCGGTGACCAGGTCGAAGTCGTTGCCGGGGGTGCGCATGGTGATCGTCAGCGGCCGCCCGGCGACGCGGATCTCCAGCGGCTCCTCCACCGCGAGCGTGTCGGGCCTTCGCCCGCGCGCCCCGCCGGTGCTCAGCCTCAGTACCGGCCTGCGCACGGTGATCCGCCCCATGACCGAAGACGTTACCGTTCCTGAACAGTGTCCAGGAGTGGGTTTTGCACCCATCGTCTGGTTCTGTGCGCGTCCCGAACGGTGTTGGATGCACTGGTCGCCCGCGTTCTTGGTCCCGTCCGGGGGCGTGCATCGTGTGCATGCTCCGGGCCGGGGTGGCGGGGTTCCTCGCGTCCGGGGGTTTCCGGTTCGGTCTGGACGGTCCGATGCCCCGCACGATCGCTCCGGTCGTGCGGGGGCGGTGCCGTCCGTCGCCGGATCGGATGCCCCAGGGCGCGTCGCCCGACCGCGATGCTCGCCGCATCGTGCCGGGAAACCTCACGGTGGGGGGCGGTCATCGGCTGCCGCCAATGCTGCGCACCCCACTTGCTGGTGTATGCGGGGTCGACGGCCACGTCGGCGCCCCGGTGGGCGAAGGCGGCCTGGGCGGACAGGACGTAGCGGCCGTGCGCCGCGTTGGTCAGAGCGGCCAGCGGGGTGGGCAGCCGGATCGACACTTCCCCCTCGGGGGTGACGCGGATGGTCTCGTTCCCCAGCTTCTTGCCCGATTCCCCGTCGGCCTGCAGGAACGACCGTCCAGCCTCCCATCGCTCCTGCCACCCTTCGACGGGGAGCCCGGCCTTGTCCAGGTAATGACGTCCATTCAGCAGGCGGCGTCCGCCCCGAACCACGTGCACCGTTCCGGTGTCCCGGTCGGCCCGCACGGCCGCGAGCCGATCTTTCAACATCCCCAGCCTGCGGGACTTGTGAAACCACTCCGTGCGGGACCGGTATCCGCCCGGCGTGCGCCCGGTGCCTTTCTCGCCGAGCGGCAGTGCCAGCCGCCGCTCAAGCGTCCGCACACCCGCCTCGAAACTCTCCACATGTGCCTGCTGGCACCGGCGGGCCAGGGCCCACTGATCATGCGACGCCTGGGTGAGGCTCCGGGCCCACCGCGCCGACGACTCGGCCGTCAACCCCCGCTTGCGGGCGGCCCACCGCTCCGCATCATGTTCCGCGCCATCGGCGCACCGGGTTTTCAGGTCCCGGGACGTCAGGGAACCCAGATGCGCGCCGACCGCCCGCAGTACTGTCTCGTCCTCCGGGGTGAGGCCCTTGAAACGGGTACGGATCGCTACCCCGGACGGGCCTGCCGCCACGAACGGTGGCGCAAGCGTTCGCACTCCGCCCCCGTCCGGCCCGCCGGGACGGCCCCGCTCGCCGGATCCGGGCCCGCCGTGGCAGGTTGCCGCGTCGGTGACCACGCCACAATGAACAACAGAACGCGACATAATCAGTACTTTAAGTGACTGATCTCGAACATGCAATCAATCTTCTGTGGAGTGCCTATCGTCGTGCGTGAAGGTTTTTTCCGTTCACTTCGAGAGCCCGGATGCAGGGGCCACCGCCACATGACGGCATGCGAAACCCTCTGGCATATGGATATTCCCGGCCCTCCATGAGCACTCGCTCCGTCACCGGTTCTACCCCGGATCGTCCGAGATTCCGCGCGGGCGGGGAGCCCGCCAGCCGTACCGCATCGCCAGCACGCGCAGCGCGAACGCCAGGACGGCCGCGCCCGCGGTGAGCGCGCCGCCGTGCAGGCCCGCCGCGTCGCCCGCCGCCACCGCTCGCGCCGAGCAGCGCGGGCAGCGCGTACAGTTGCCGGTCGTACAGCACGGCCGGGATCTGCCCGCTCAGCAGGTCGCGCAGGGCGCCGCCGCCCACCGCCGTGACGATGCCGAGCAGCACCGCGTGCACCGGCGACAGCCCGTACGCCAGCGCCTTCACGGTGCCGGTCGTGCAGAACAGCGCGAGACCGGCGGCGTCGAACAGCATGATCCCCGGCATCAGCCGCCGTACCTGCGGATGCCAGAAGAACACCAGCGCCGCCGCGGCCAGCGGGACCAGCACGTAGCCGAGGCTGGTGAACGCGGCGGGCGGCACCGCGCCGATCATCAGGTCGCGGACGATCCCGCCGCCGAGCCCGGTGATCTCGGCGAGCACCACCAGGCCGACGATGTCGAGCCGCTGCCGGACGGCCGTGAGGGCGCCCGAGACCGCGAACACGAACACGCCCGCCAGGTCCAGCAGCCAGGCGACGTCGGTGAGCCGTTCGGTCACGCCGTCCCGCCGCGCCGGTCGTCCCCGCCGTGGACGTCCTCGTCGCGGCTTTCGACGTTCCGGTTCGCGACGACCGCGGCGAAGGGCGGGATGATCATCGCGACGACCGACATCGCGATCGCGGCGGGGACGGAGAAGTGCCGGACGACCGCCCACGCGAGGACGAACAGCGTGAGGCACGTCCCCATCATGATCGCGTACGCGATCCGCCGCCGTCTCATGCCTTCACGTTACGTCTTGCGTCGCCGGGGCGGACGGGGGAGATGGCGGAGGCGTACGGGAATCGAACCCGCCGTCCCGAGATGCTCGGGACCGTCGACTTTGAAGGTCGGGGAGGCCACCAGGCGCTCACACGCCTCCGCTTCCGATCATAGGGGGCCGGGTGCGTCAGGACGCGTACAGCCCGTCGATGGCCGAGTCGTACTTGGCGTGGACGACGCGGCGCTTGAGCTTCAGGGTCGGGGTGAGCTCCTCGCTCTCGGCGGTCCACTCGGCGGGCAGCAGGCGCCACTTCTTGACCTGCTGGACGCGGGCGAGGCGCTCGTTGGCGTCGGCGACGGCGCGGCCGATCTCCTCCAGGACGACCGGGTGCTCGGCGAGCGCGGCCAGGTCGGTCTGCTCGATGCCGTGCGCGGCGGCCCAGACGGGGGCGACCTCGCCGTCCAGGGTGACCAGGGCGACGACGTAGGGGCGCCGGTCGCCGTAGGCGAGGGCCTGCCCGACGAGCGGGTGCTCCTTCAGCATGTTCTCGATCATCGAGGGGGCGATGTTCTCGCCGCCCGCGGTGATGATCAGTTCCTTCTTGCGGTCGACGACGCGCAGGAACCCGTCCTCGTCGAGCTTGCCGACGTCGCCCGTGCGGACCCAGCCGTCGGCGTCGATGAGGTCGGCGGTGGCCTCCGGGCGGTTGAGGTAGCCGGGGGTGCAGGTCGCGCCGCGCACGAGGATCTCGCCGTCGTCGGCGAGCTTCAGCTCCACGCCGGCGAACGCGCGCCCGACCGTCCCGAGCTTGAACGAGTCGGCGAGGTTCGCGGTGATCGCGCCGGTCGTCTCGGTCATCCCGTACGCGTCGAAGATCTTCAGGCCGAGCCCGGCGAAGAACCGGGCGACGTCCTCGGGCAGGGGCGCGGCGGCGCTGGACGCCTGGCCGACGCGGTCGAGGCCGAGCATCGCCTTCATCGGCGTCAGGACGGCCTTGTCGGCCTGCTCGAACGCGGCGGTGATCTCCGGGGTGAGGGTGTTGCCGAACTCCTGCGCGGTGACGTAGGCGCGGCCCGCGTCGAGGGCGGCGGCGACGGCGGCCTTCTTCGCCTCGTCCTGCTCGGCGGCCAGCACGGCCTGGATGCCCGCCATGATCTTCTCCCAGATGCGCGGGACGCCGAAGAACGAGTGCGGGCGCACGTGGCCGAGGATGGCGGTGAGCTGCGTCGGGTCGGCGCAGAAGTGGACGTGCGAGGCCAGCCGGATCGGCAGGTAGTAGCTGAGGACGCGGTCGGCGATGTGCGCGAACGGCAGGTAGGAGACGCCGCAGGGGTTCTCGGGCAGCACCGAGCTGTTCTGCACCATCGCGGCCTCGTGCAGCACCATCGAGTGGGTGATCAGCACGCCCTTGGGGTTGCCGGTGGTGCCGGAGGTGTACAGCAGGGTGACGGTGTCCTCGGGCTTCACCGCGCGCCAGCGGCGGTCGATCTCCGCGGGGTCGGCGGCGAGGGTCGAGCGTCCGAGTTCGGTGAAGTCGTCCCAGGTGATGAAGCGGTCGTCGTCCGCGGGGCAGGCGGCGGCGTCCACCACGACGATCTTGCGCAGCTCGGGCAGCCGGTCGAGGGCGGGCAGCCAGCGGGCGAGCTGGTCGCGGCCGTCGAGGACGGCGTACTTCGCGGCGCAGTCGCCGGCGACGAACGCGATCTGGTCGGCGGCGAGCGTCGCGTACACCGTGGTGGGGATCCCCCCGGCGTGGACGGCGCCGAGGTCGGCGAGCACGTGCTCGGACCGGTTCGGCATCATCAGCGCGACGACCTCGCCCGGCCGCAGTCCGAGGGCGGCGAAGCCCGCCGCCGTCTCCAGCGCGCGGCCGCGGGTGTCGGCCCAGGTGAGGGTGCGCCAGCCGGCTCCGTCGCGCTCGGAGTAGGCGGGCCGGTCGCCGTCCCGTTCGACGGTCTCGGCGAGTTCGCCGCAGACGGTCCGGCCCTGCAAGGACCGGTCGAGTTCCGCGCGCTGCTCCTGGATGCCCATGTCGCCCCTCGTGTCGGTGTCGATGCCGAAGTAAGTGATGACTTGCAGACCTGAATCGCACCATGCCGAACACTGTTCGGGCAAGGGGTTCGCGGGTTCTTCCCGCAGGTGGAGGCCGTTCGTGATCGTCCGGTGATCGCTGGGTGATCGATCCCGTACCGTCCGGTTGTTGATCATTTGCGGTGGTTGTGCATTAAATTTCCCGGTGACCCCCCTCGCCCGCACCGCACGCCTCACCCAGTACGCCCACGGCGGCGGCTGTACCAGCAAGATCCCGCCGGGCGAGCTGGAACGCGTCGTGGCCGGGCTCACCGGCGGCGGTGCGCCGCTGCTGGCCGGCGGCGAGGACGGCGACGACGCCGCGGCGGTGCGGATCGCGGACGGGCGGGCCGTCCTGTCCACCGTCGACTTCTTCCCCCCGGTCGTCGACGACCCCTACGACTGGGGCCGGATCGCCGCCGCCAACGCGCTGTCGGACGTGTACGCGATGGGCGGCGAGCCGCTGCTGGCGCTGAACCTGCTGGCCTGGCCGGGCGACCTGCTGCCCGGCGACCTCGCCCGCGAGGTCCTGCGCGGCGGCCGCGACGTCGCCGCCGCGGCGGGCTGCGCCATCGCCGGCGGGCACAGCGTCGACGACCCCGAACCCAAGTACGGCCTCGCCGTCACCGGCGTCGCCGACCCGGACCGGCTGCTGCGCCTGAACGCCGGCCGCGCCGGGACCCCGCTGACCCTCACCAAACCGCTCGGCCTCGGCGTCCTCAACGCCCGGCACAAGGCGACCGGCGAGACGTTCCCGCAGGCCGTCGAGACGATGACCGAGCTGAACGACGCCGCCGCACGGGCCGCACTGGACGCCGGCGTCCGGTGCGGCACCGACGTCACCGGGTTCGGGCTGCTCGGCCACCTGTTCAAGCTGGCGCGGGCGAGCGGCGTCACCGCCGTCGTCGACGCCGCCGCCGTCCCGTACCTGGACGGCGCCCGCGCGGCCGTCCGGGACGGGTTCGTCCCCGGCGGCACCCGCCGCAACCTCGCGTGGGTGTCGCCGCACACCGGTTTCCGCCGGATCGGCGAGGAGGAACGGCTCCTGCTGGCCGACGCGCAGACGTCCGGCGGACTGCTGGTCGCGGGCGAGATCCCCGGCGCCCCGGTGATCGGCGAACTGGTGCCGCGCGGCCGCCGCGCGCTCGTGGTGCGGTAGCCGATCTTTGGGTAGGACCCCCGTCGCGATGATCGGGGGGGAGGGTCGCATGGCGGGTATGTCCGTCCGCGGGGAGCGCACGTTCTTCGGCCATCCGTGGGGACTGGCCACCCTGTTCTTCACCGAGATGTGGGAGCGGTTCAGCTTCTACGGGCTGCGCGGCATCCTCGTCCTGTTCCTCATCGCACCGCCCGCCGAATCCGGCCTCGACATGGAAGAGGGGACGGCGAAGGCCCTCCTCGGCGTCTACATGTCGATGGTCTACTTCGTCGCCCTGCCGGGCGGCTGGATCGCCGACCGGATCCTGGGCGCCCGCCGCGCCGTCCTGTGGGGCTGCGTCGTCATCATGCTCGGGCACGTCTCGATGGCGATCCCGGCGGCGCCGCGACCGTCTACCTCGGCCTCCTGCTGATCATCATCGGCACCGGGCTGCTCAAGCCCAACATCTCCACCATGGTCGGCAAGCTGTACGAGGGGCAGGACGACGCCCGCCGCGACGCCGGGTTCTCCATCTTCTACATGGGCATCAACATCGGCTCCCTCGCCCCGTTCCTCGTCGGCTGGCTCGGCGAGAAGGTGAACTGGCACGCCGGGTTCGGCGCGGCCGCCGTCGGCATGGCGATCGGGCTCGCGCAGTACGTGCTCGGCTCGCGGCACCTGCGCGGCGTCGGCGACGTCCCCGGCCACCGGCTCACCCCGGACGAGCGCCGCACGTTCGTCCGGTACGTCGCCGCCGGCCTCGCCGTCGCCGCGGTCGTCGTCGCGATCCTCGCCGGGATCGGGGAGCTGACCGTCGACGCCGTCACCGTCGCGCTGACCGTGCTCGCGCTCGTCGTCCCCGCCGTCTACCTCGGCTACCTGCTGCGCAGCCACGAGGTCACCGAGGACGAGCGGGCGCGGCTGCGCGCCTACGTGTGGCTGTTCGTCGGCGCCGCCGTCTTCTGGATGATCTACGACCAGGCGCCCGGGCCGCTGAACGTCTTCGCCGACGAGCACGTCGACCTGAACTTCTTCGGCTGGCGGATGCCGACGAGCTGGACGCAGAACATCAACCCCATCCTGATCATCTGCTTCGCCGGGGTGTTCGCCTGGCTCTGGACGACCCGGTTCGGGCGCCGCGTCAGCACCCCGCAGAAGTTCGCGTTCGCGCTCGTCATGGTGGGCCTGTCGTTCGTCGTGATGTCGATGGCGGCGGCCGCCGCCGACGGAGGCCGGGTCACGATCGCGTGGCTGGTCGCCGTCTACCTGCTGCAGGTGTTCGGGGAGCTGTCGCTGTCGCCGGTCGGCCTGTCGGTCACCACCCGGCTGGCGCCGCACGCCTTCGCCAGCCAGATGATGGGCGTGTGGTTCCTGGCCACCGCGGCGGGCGACGCCGTCGGCGGGCAGGTCGCCCGCCTCGAGGACGCCTGGGGCGACGTGGCGTACTTCCTCACCCTCGGCCTGTTCACCATCGTCGCGGGCGCGGCGCTGTTCGCGTTCGTCCGGTCCCTGCGCCGCCTGATGGGCGAGGAGCACGCCCCGCCCGCGACGGGAGGGCCGTGACCGTCGCGGGGAGCATCGCCGCCATCGTGCTGGGCGCCGCCGTCGGCGCCCTCGGCCGGCTGATCACGCCCGGCCGGCCGAGCATGCCGGCGTGGGCGACGATCGCGGTCGGCGTCGTCGCCGCCTTCGCCGGGACGAGCCTGTTCGGCCTGTTCGGTCCCGACGACGCGGCCTGGAGCGTCGGGCAGGCGGCGGTGCAGGTCGGCACCGCGGTCACCGCCGTGATCCTGGTCGTCGCCTGCTGGCCCGCCGGCGGCGGACGCTGAACCCCGGCGAAGGCTAGGAACCCGCCGGGTTCAGCACCGGGCGCAGGCCGTCCAGCACCTCGGGGTCCTCGATCGTGGACGGCACCGTCACGTCCCGTCCGTCGGCGATCCCGCGCATCGCGGCCCGCAGGATCTTCCCCGAGCGGGTCTTCGGCAGCGCCGGGACGACCGTGACCTGCTTGAGCGCCGCGACCGGCCCCACCTGGTCGCGCACCAGCCGCACCAGCTCCGCGGCCAGCTCCGACTCCTCGGCCAGGACACCGCTCTTGAGCACCACCAGCGCGCGCGGCACCTGCCCCTTGAGGTCGTCGCGCACCCCGATGACCGCGCACTCGGCGATCGCCGGGTGCGCCGCGATGACCTCCTCCATCGTCCCGGTGGACAGCCGGTGCCCCGCCACGTTGATCACGTCGTCGGTGCGGCCCATCACCCACACGTAGCCGTCGTCGTCGATACGGCCGCCGTCCCCGGTCAGGTAGTAGCCCGGACGCTCGTCGAGGTAGGCCTCGACGAACCGCTCGTCGTCCTGCCACAGCGTCGGGAGCGTCCCCGGCGGCAGCGGCAGCCGCAGCGCGATGTCGCCGTCCTCGCCGGGCGGCAGCGGCGCGCCGTCCGGGCCGAGGATCCGCACGTCGTAGCCCGGCACCGGCACCGACGGCGACCCCGCCTTCACCGGCATCGGCTCCAGCCCGCGCAGGTTCGCCACGATCGGCCACCCGGTCTCGGTCTGCCACCAGTGGTCCACCACGGGACGGTCCAGCATCCGCTCCGCCCAGTGGCAGGTGTCGGGGTCGAGACGTTCCCCGGCCAGGAACAGCGCGTCGAACGCCGCCAGGTCGCGCCCGGCGAGCAGCTTCCCGTCCGGGTCCTCCTTCTTGATCGCCCGGATCGCCGTCGGCGCCGTGAACAGCACCTTCACCCGGTGCCGCTCCGCCACCCGCCAGAACGCGCCCGCGTCGGGCGTCCCCACCGGCTTGCCCTCGTACAGGACGGTCGTGCAGCCGGTCAGCAGCGGCGCGTACACGATGTAGGAGTGCCCGACGACCCACCCGACGTCCGACGCCGCCCAGAACACGTCGCCGGGGCCGACGCCGAACACGTTCTCCATCGACCAGCGCAGCGCCACCGCGTGCCCGCCGTTGTCGCGGACCACGCCCTTCGGCCGTCCGGTCGTCCCCGACGTGTACAGGATGTACAGCGGATCGGTGGCGGCGACGGGGACGCACTCGGCGGGCTCGGCGCGCGCGACGGCCTCGTCCCACGCCACGTCCCGCGGCCGCTGCAGGTCGCCGTGCAACTGCTCGCGCTGCAGGATCACGCACCGCTCCACCTTGTGCCGGGCCAGGTCGAGGGCCTCGTCGAGCAGCGGCTTGTACGGCACCACCCGCGCGCCCTCCACGCCGCACGACGCCGACACCACCGCCTTCGGGCGGGCGTCGTCGATCCGGACGGCCAGCTCCCGCGCCGCGAACCCGCCGAACACCACCGAGTGCACCGCGCCCAGCCGGGCGCACGCCAGCATCGCGATCACGGCCTCGGGCACCATCGGCATGTAGACGATCACCCGGTCGCCGCGGTCGACGCCCTGCGCGCGCAGCGCCCCCGCGAACCGCGCCGTCAGCTCGGTCAGCTCCCGGTAGGTGTAGGTCCGTTCCGTCCCGGTGACCGGGCTGTCGTAGATCAGCGCGGCCTGGTCGCCGCGGCCCTCCTCGACGTGCCGGTCGAGGGCGTTGTCGCAGGTGTTCAGCTCGCCGCCGGTGAACCACCGGTAGAACGGCGGCGCCCCGTCGTCCAGGACCCGGTCCGGCGGGACGAGCCACCGCACGTCCCGCGCCGCCAGCCCCCAGAACCGGGTCGGATCGGCGATGCTCCGTTCGTACGCGGCGGCGTAAGCGCCCATGTGGTCCTCCCGTCGCGGGTCCCCCGGCCCCGAACCGCGTGTCGGGGCGCTCCGTCGGCAGGGCCGCACCCCTATAGGGCATGGAACCGGAGCCGTTCGTCAAGGCCCCGCGCCGCCAGAACCGGCCCTCCGTCCGCCGGACCGGACGGCCGGTCAGAACCCCGCGCCGTCCCGGGGGTAGCGCAGCGCGTTCCCGAGCGCGACGAGCGCGGCCAGCACCGAACCCGCCCCGACGATCCAGAACGACAGCTCGTACGCGCCCAGCCGCGGGACGTCGGAGCCGCCGATCACCATCCCGGCCAGGATCGCGGCGGTCACCGCCCCCGCGATGCTGCCGCCGCCGGTGCGGACCAGCGAGTTGATGCCGCTGGCGATCCCGCTGCGGTCCATCGGGACGTGCTGCACCGCGAGCGTCCCGAGCGCCGCGTACGCCACCCCGAACCCCAGGCCCTGGACGCCGCTGAAGATCAGCATGTCGATCCCGCGAGTGTTGAACAGCGCCAGCCAGAAGTAGCTCAGCCCGGCGATCGCGACCCCGCCGCGAGCGTGTACGCGGGACCGATCCACGCGGTGATCCGCCCCGACTGCGTCGACGACAGCAGCATCGTCGCCGTGCTCGGCAGCATGTACAGGCCGACGTCCAGCACCGTGCCGCCCAGCCCGTACCCGACCAGCTCCGGATCGGCCTGGACGAACGACGCGATCAGCGTGAACGCCGCGAACATCGAGAACCCGAGCAGCGCGGACGCGACGTTCGCCGACAGCGACCGCGCCCCCACCAGCAGCGACAGCCGCACCAGCGGCTCGCGGACCCGCAGCTCCACGGCCGTCCACACCGCGCACAGCACGACCGCCCCGCCGAACAGGCCGAGCACCCCGCCCGACGTCCAGCCCCACGCGTTGCCCTGGCTGATGCCCAGCAGCAGGCACCCCAGCCACCCCGCGAGCAGCATCGCGCCCGGCACGTCCGGACGGCCGCCCGCGCGGGCCCCGACGTCGCGCGCGGCCACCGAGACCAGCACGAGACCGGCGACGCCGAGCGCCGCGGAGATCCAGAACACCGGACGGTGGCTGGCGGTGCGGTCGGCGATCAGCCCGGTCACGATCATGCCGATGCTGCCGCCGACGCCCATCGTGGCGCTGACCACCCCGATCGCCGTGGTGATCCGCTCGCGCGGGAACGTGTCGCGGATCATGCCGATGGCGAGCGGGACCAGCGCCGACGACACGCCCTGCAGCGCCCGTCCCGCGATGAGCGTGCCCAGCGAACCGGACGCCGCGCACAGCACCGACCCGGCGATCAGCAGCACCAGCGCCAGCAGCACCATCCGCTTCTTGCCGTACATGTCGCCGAACCGCGTCAGCAGCGGGGTCGCGACCGCGCCCGCCAGCAGCGACGCCGTGAACACCCACGTCACCGCGGTGACCGACGTGTCGAAAGTGACCATGAGGCGCGGCAGCAGCGGGATCACCAGGGTCTGCTGCACCGACACGACCATCCCGGCCGCCGCGAGCGCGACCAGCGTCAGCATCGTGTGCGCGGGCGCGGCGGGCCGTCCCGTCCGCGCGGCGGCTTTGCTGGGGACGTCGGTGGGCGCGCCGGTCATGGGGGTCCTCCAGACGCTCCGGGCAAAGCGGGCACCCGGCACTGTAATTATCAAAACTAAGTATTAGCACTGGCCTCGAAGTGACGATCGGGCGGCGTCCGGTTTCGACTCCCACATCCGGAAAAGTCGGTGCGGTGATCTACGCGACGCCACGGGCCCGGCCATTCCGGTTTCGCGACTGGCACGAACGTCCTTAGGGTTGCCTTCCGTGGACCCCGCTTTCGTGGATGTTCGTCTGCACGACCCCCTCCGGACCGCGTGATGCAGGTCCTCGCCACCGCCGGCCATGCCGCGCACGGCAAGTCCTCGCTCGTGCGCGCCCTGACCGGCATGGAGCCCAAGGAGCCCGGCCCGGCGCTGACCGGCACCGCGTGGACGCGGCTGCCGTCCGGACGCCGCGTCGCGTTCGTGGACGTCCCGGGGGACCCGCGCTCGGTCCCGGCCGTCCTCGCCGGGCTCGCGCCCGCCCCCGCCGTACTCCTGGCGGTCGCGGCCGACGAGGGCTGGCGGCCGCAGTCGCAGGAGCACCTGGAGGCCGCCGCCGCGCTCGGCGTCCGCAACGGCGTCCTGGCGATCACCCGGGCGGACGTCGCCGACCCCAAGATCGCGCTGCGGCAGGCCCGCGACCGCCTCGCCGGCACCGCCCTCGCCGCCGCCGAGGCGGTCGCCGTCAGCACCGTCACCGGCGCCGGGACCGCCGAGCTGGCCGCCGCCCTCGACCGGCTCGCCGGCCGCCTGCCCGTCCCCGCCCCGGACGCGCCCGTCCGGCTGTGGGTCGACCACGCGTTCACCGCCGGACGGCAGAGCGTCGTCACCGGCACCCTCGCCGCCGGGACGGTCCGCGTCGACGACGAACTGCTCCTGATGCCCGCGGGCGAACGCGTCCGCGTCCGGACGATCGGCTGCGCCGGCGAACCCCGCGACGAGATCGGCGGCGTCTCCCGCGTGGTCCTCACCCTGCGCGACGCGGGCCGGGTCGCGCCCGGCATGGCCCTGGTCGCCCCCGGGCCGGATGGTCGCCGACCACCTGCGTGGACGTGCGCACCCGCTTCGGCGAGGCGTCCGGCCGGCTCGCCCGCCGGATGACCCTGCACATCGGCTCCGCCGCCGTCCGCGTCGCGCTGCGCCCCTCGGCCCCGACACCGCGCGCCTCACCCTCACGCCCGCCTGGCGCTGCACGTCGGCGACACCGGCGTCCTGCGCGACCCCGAGCGCCGCGCCATCGCGGCGTCAGCGTCCTCGACGTCCGCCCGCCGACCCTGGTGCGGCGCGGCGCCGGCGCCGCCCGCGCCCGCGAGCTGGCGTCCTGGCCCGACCGCCCGGACGGCGCCGTGGTGCTGCGCCGCCACGGCGTCCTGCGCCGCGCCGAACTCGCCGGGATGGGCTGCGCGATCCCCGCCGACGCCGTCGCCGCGGGCGGCGACTGGATCGCCGACCCCGCCCACTGGGACACGCTGCGCGACCGCCTCGGCCGCCGCGACCGCCCGGCACGCCGCCGACCGCCCGGGCCCCGGCCTGCCGCTGGAGACCGTCCGGCTCCGCCTCGGCCTGCCCGCCCGCGAACTGGTGACCGCCCTGGCCGCCCCGCCCCTGCGCCTGGACTCCGGCCGCGTCTACCGGCCCCCGCCCCGAACCCCCCGACCAAGCCGCCCACGCCGAGTGGCTCGCCCCGCCCGCCCGAGTCGCCCACCTGGAGCGAGCCGCCCGCGTCGAGTGATGCGCCTGCGGCGAGCGAACTGCCTGCCTCGGGTGAGGCGCCCACGTTGGGTGAGGCGCTCGCGTGGAGCGAACTGCCTGTGGCGGGAGAATCGTCGGTCCCGGGGGAGTCGGCTGCTTTCGGGGTGTTGCCTGCGCTGATGTGCCGGGACGCGTCCGGATCGGGGGGCGGACGAGCGGGTGGGGGAGCCCGCGTGGGCGGGGGCGGTCGCGCGGTTGCGGCGTCGACCTCGCCGCGGGACCCGTTCGGTGCGCCGGCCGCCGGACGGCTCGCCGAGCTGGGCCTGACCGGGGACGCGCTGGCCGGTGCGGCCCGCGCGGGCGCGGTGCTGCGGCTGGGCGACGAGGTCGTCCTGCTGCCCGGCGCCGACCGGGAGGCGCTGCGGATCCTGTCGGCGCTGCCGCAGCCGTTCACGCCCGATCAGGCGGGTGCGGCGCTGCCGGCGTCCCGGCGGGTCGCCGTCGCGCTGCTGCGCCACCTGGACGGGCTGGGGCTGACCGAACGCCGCAGATCCTGACGCGGTCGCGGGGAAAACCCGTTGAAACCGAACCGGCGGATCTGGCGTCATAGATCACGGTTCGGATCCCCCCGCAGAAGGAGAAGGAATGCCGTACCAGACTCTCAAGGGCGGCCGCGTTCCGATCCGGATGTGGACCGACCCCGCGACGGTCGAGGACCAGGCGCTCGACCAGCTCCGCAACGTTTCCGCGCTGCCGTGGATCGAGGGCCTCGCGGTGATGCCGGACGTCCACTACGGCAAGGGCGCGACGGTCGGCTCGGTCATCGCGATGCGCGACGCGGTGTCCCCGGCCGCCGTCGGCGTCGACATCGGCTGCGGGATGAGCGCCGCGAAGTCGACGCTGACCGTGGAAGACATGCCGGACGACCTCGCGGGCGTCCGGTCGCGGCTGGAGCGCGCGATCCCGGTCGGGCGCGGCTCGCACGGCGAGGCCGTCGACCCGTCCGCGCTGCCCGGCCTGAAGATGCGCGGCTGGTTCGACTTCTGGAAGCAGTTCGAGGACCTGCACCCGGCGGCGCAGGCCAAGTTCGGGCGCGCCCGCCAGCAGATGGGGACGCTCGGCGGCGGCAACCACTTCATCGAGCTGTGCGCGGACGACGACGGCGCGATCTGGCTCGTCCTGCACTCGGGGTCGCGCAACATCGGCAACGAGCTGGCGGCGCGGCACATCGAGGCGGCGCAGAAGCTGCCCCACAACCAGGACCTGCCCGACCCCGACCTCGCGGTGTTCCTCGCGGGCACGGTGAAGATGGACGCCTACCGGCACGACCTGTTCTGGGCGCAGGAGTACGCGCGCCGCAACCGGGCGGTCATGATGGCGCTCGCGCAGAACGTCGTGACCCGCCGGTTCGGCGAGAAGCGCTGCCGGTGGGAGCAGGCAATCTCCTGCCACCACAACTACGTGGCGGAGGAGGAGTACGGCGGCGTCGAGCTGCTGGTCACCCGCAAGGGCGCGATCCGCGCGGGCGCCGGCGACCTCGGCATCATCCCGGGCTCCATGGCGACCGGGACGTACATCGTGCGCGGCCTCGGCAACGAGACGGCGTTCAACTCCGCGTCGCACGGCGCGGGCCGGAAGATGAGCCGCAACAAGGCCCGCAAGAACTTCACCGTCGAGGACCTCGTCGAGCAGACCAAGGGCGTCGAGTGCCGCAAGGACGGCGGTGTCGTCGACGAGATCCCCGGCGCCTACAAGGACATCGAAGAGGTCATCGAGGCGCAGTCCGACCTGGTGGAGGTCGTCGCCCACCTGCGCCAGCTCGTGTGCGTGAAGGGCTGACGCGATGACGGGCGGGGCGGTGCAGCGGCCGGGCAACGCGCGGCACGCGGGCGACGGCATGAAGCTGCACCGCCGCGCGTCCGGCTGGACGGCCGCGGGCACACGGTCGTGGGGCTCCGGCCGGGGACGGCCGTGCGGTTCGGCACGAACCGGTTCCACGAGACCTGGCACGTGCTGTCGGACCAGCACGGCGCGCGCGTCCTCGGCCGGTTGCTGTGGGGCCTGTCGTACCAGGCGCGTCCGGGGACGCTGCTGGTCGTCGACGGGGAGTTCCTCGTCCCGACGCCGTTCGACGCCGACCCGCCCGACCCGATCGTGATCGTCCCCGGCTGGTGCACCTCGTTCGGACGGCGGGCCGCCCGCGACCTCGCGCGGCGGCGGCCGTCGCGGGCCGCCCCGGACGGGACGGTCCGGTGGCGCACGCCCGGCCTGGACGCCGCGCTGCGCGACGAACCGGACTGGGTCGAGGAGTCCTGGCGGTGGCCGGAGGCGGGCCGGGTCGAACGGACGCACGGGCTGATCGCGCTCGTGCCGTCCACGCCCCGCGAGGCGCGTCTCTGGGCGCTGTCCGCCGCGGGCCTCGACACGTCCGGCCGGTACGGGATGGACTACACCTACCTGGGCAAATGGGACCACGGGTTCTCGGGCGAGATCCAGGTGTTCCGCGACTTCCACCGGGACGTGAGCACCGCGCGGCGGGCCCGCGCGGAGATCCTCGCCGGGCCCGGCGCCCCCGCCGACGGCGACGAGCTGCGCCCACTGGATCTGGCGGCGGCACGGCGCGATCGGCCGCGGCCGGTCCCGCCGCGTCCGCAACTGCCGCCCGCTCG
>NZ_MKJY01000076.1 GCF_001942465.1 Actinomadura sp. CNU-125 | reverse complement strand
CCGGCGGCTGGCGGCGGAGGGCGCGGACGTCGCGATCACCTACCTGCGGGCGGACGATCGCGCGCGTCGGTGGACGCGGACATCGAGGGGCACGGGCGGCGCGGCTTCGCGATCCGGGCGGACGCGGGCGATCCGGACGCGGTCGTCCGGGCGGTCGACCGGGCGGCGGCGGACCTGGCCGGCTCGACGTCCTGGTGAACAACGCCGGGATCTCGCCCTACGGGCCGCTGGAGGACGTGCGCCGCGACGAGGTCGACCGGGTGCTGGCCGTCCACGTCCGGGCGGCGTACCTGGCGGCGCAGGCGGCGGCGCGGCACCTCGGGCCGGGCGGCCGGATCATCAGCGTGGGCAGTTCGATGGCCGAGCGGGTGCCCGACCCGGGCTGGACGCTCTACGCGATGAGCAAGTCGGCGCTGCTCGGGCTGACGAAGGGGCTGGCGAGGGACCTGGGGCCGCGCGGCGTCAACGCCGTGGTGGTCCACCCCGGATCGACCGACACCGAGATGAACCCGGCGGACGGGCCCGACGCGGAGCACGAGCGGGCGCACGCCGCGCTCGGCCGGTACGGGAGCCCGGACGACGTCGCGGCGATGGTCGCGCACCTGTCCGGGCCCGGCGGCGACTACGTGACCGGGGCCGCGATCGCGGTCGACGGCGGCTACGCGGCGTGATCCGGATGCCGTGGATTCTGCTCGTCGTCGCCGCCGCGATGGAGCTGGTGTGGGCGACGGCGCTGAAGCAGTCGGACGGGTTCACGCGGCTGTGGCCGACGGTGATCGGCGTCCCGGTGTGCCTGCTGAGCGTGGTGGTGCTCACGCTGGCGCTCCGGGACCTGCCGGTCGGGACGGCCTACGCCGTCTGGGTCGGGCTCGGGTCGCTGGGCGTGGCGGTCACCGGGATGGCGGCGCTCGGCGAGAGCGTCTCCCCGCTGCGGGTGACGTGCCTGGCGCTGATCCTGGCCGGCGTGATCGGCCTCAAGGCCGTCGAGGGGTGAGATCGCGTCAGGGGTCCATCAGCTCGGCGGCGCGGGCGGCGAACGCCTCCATGGCCTTGAGGGTGATGGGTCCCGGCGCGGACGGCAGGGCGGTGCCGTCCACGGCGCGGATCGGCTGGACGTCGCGCGTCGTGGACGTCAGGAACGCCTCGTCGGCGCGGTGGAGGTCGTCGAGGGGGAGGTCCTCCTCCTCGCCGCCGCACCATTCGAGCGTCAGCTCGCGGGTGATTCCCGCCAGGCAGCCGGACGACAGCGGCGGCGTGAGCAGGCGCCCGCCGCGGACGACGAAGACGTTGCTGCCGGTGCCCTCGCAGAGTTCCCGGCGGTGTTGGCGAAGATCGCCTCGCCGCTCCCCCGCTCGGCGGCGTAGCCGAGCGCGAGCGCGTTCTCGGCGTAGGAGGTGCTCTTGACGCCGGTCAGCGCGCCGTGCTCGTTGCGGGTCCACGGGACGACCGTGACGTCGCCGGTGGCCGGGAACGGCTTCTGCTCGGCGGCGATGATCGTGATGGTCGGCCCGGCGTCGCCGCGCGCGGAGCCGAGGGGGCCGGGGCCGCTGGTGAAGGTGATGCGGACGCGGCCGAGCGGCCAGCGGGGCGCGGCGGCCAGCACTTCGAGGGTGCCCTGGGCGAGGGTGTCGTGGTCGGGTTCGGGGAGGCCGAGCGCGGCGGCGGAGCGGGCGAGGCGCTTCAGGTGCCGGGTGAGCGCGAACGGCTCCCCGTGCTGGGCCTTGACGGTCTCGAAGACCCCGTCCCCGACGAGGACGCCGTGGTCGAACACCGACACCGACGCACGTGCGGCGTCGATCAGTTCCCCGTTGATCCAGACCTGTTCCGTCACCCGGACGCCACCTCCAGAAGGCGAGCCGCCTTCAGCTCTGTCTCGCGCCATTCCCGGTGTGGATCGGACCCCCACGTGATCCCGGCGCCGGTGCCGAAGCGGAGCAGGCCGTCCTCTTCCCAGAAGGTCCGGATGCCCACCGCGAGGGCGCCGCGCCGGGCGTCCGCGTCCACCCAGCCGATGCCTCCACAGTACGGCCCCCGGGGGACGGGTTCGAGTTCTTCGAGCAGGGTCAGCGCGCTCGACTTCGGGGCGCCGGTGACCGAACCGGGAGGAAACGTCGCGGCGAGGAGTTCCGGCCAGCCGGTGCCGGG
Source organism: Actinomadura sp. CNU-125 (assembly GCF_001942465.1). Classification (GTDB taxonomy): domain Bacteria; phylum Actinomycetota; class Actinomycetes; order Streptosporangiales; family Streptosporangiaceae; genus Spirillospora. Next base: position 16,378 of record NZ_MKJY01000076.1, on the reverse strand, counting down.
GACGATCCGGGCGTCGACGGTCGACACGAGGTGCACCAGTCCCGGGTGCTCCTCGACCTCGCACAGCGCGGGGACGCGGACCGTCCCGGGCGCGGCGACGCGGCCCAGGTCGTTGCGGACCAGGTCGACGATCATCACGTTCTCCGCCCGGTCCTTGGGCAGCAGGTCGCGGGCCGTCCGGCCGGTGCCCTTGATCGGACGGGACGTCACCGCGGCGCCGTCGCGCGCGAGGTACAGCTCGGGGGACGCGCAGGCGACCGCGAGGCCGGGGAGCCGGACGGTCATCGCGTGCGGCGCCGGGTTGCCCGCGGCCAGCCGCGCGCCGAGCCCGGCGATGTCGGCGTCCGGCGCGATCGGCGCGGACAGGACGCGGCACAGGTTCGCCTGGTAGACGATGCCATCGGCGATCGCGGCGCGGATCGTCGCGACGCCCGCGACGTAGGCGGCTTCGTCGAGCGAGGTCGTCCAGGCGCCGGGCGCGCGCCAGGCGCCGTCCGGGTGGGGCGCCCGCCGGACGTCGGCGAACCGGGCGCACGTGACTTTTCCCTCGTAGGTGACGACGACGGCCCACCAGCCGCGCGAGTCGAGGGCGGCGGGGTCGGTGGTGACGTCGGCGAGCCCGGTGGCGAGCATTCCCCCGGCGTACGCGAACGGCGGGGCCTGCCCGGTGGTCACGGCAGGACGCAGCCGAACGATCCGGCGAGCCCGGCGAGGCCCGCGTCGGTCACCGTCAGGGCGCGGGGCGCGGCGCGCGCTCGAACCAGCCGAGGTCGATCATCCGGCCGGTCAGCGCGGCGGCGAGGGCGCCGTTGAGGTGCGGGCGCCGCTCGGTCCAGTCGAGGCAGCGCCAGGCGAACCGGCGGCGCGAGCGCCGCACGGCCGCGACGTCCAGGCCGAGGGCTGCCAGTTGCCCGTCGCCCTTGTCCGTCGTGGTGTAGCCGTCGGCGTCGGGCTCCAGCAGGCCGCCGTCCAGGAGCGCGGCGAACAGCGCGACGCCCGCCTGCCCGGCGAGGTGGTCGTAGCAGGTGCGCGCCCGGTGGAGGCGGCGCGCCTCGCCCGACTGCCGCAGGCTCCGCACGCGGACGGGCGGGCTCATCCGCGACAGCGTCTCGACGAGCTGCGCCGCCTCGGCGTCCCGCAGTTCGTAGTACCGGTGCCGTCCCTGGCTGAGCACCGTGACGAGGCCGCCGTCGAGCAGCCGTGCCAGGTGCGCGCTCGCGGTGGACGGCCCGACGCCCGCCGCCCGGGCCAGTTCGCCGGCGGCGAGCGGGCTGCTCGTCCAGCAGCGCCGTGAGCATCGCGGCGCGCGCCCGGTCCGCCAGCAGCGCCGCGACCGGGGCGAAATCCGCGGCGACGACATCCTCGGTGGCCATGCCGGCAACCCTAGGCGACGGACGCTTCGACCTGCGCCGAAGCGTCCCCGGACGGCTCGCCGGGGCAATCGGTTCGCGCATCGCGCCGAGACGCGCTAATGTTTTCCACGTCGCCGAACGGGCCGGAAGGGCCGGGAAGCAGACAAGCGGAAGTGGCTCAGGGGTAGAGCATCACCTTGCCAAGGTGAGGGTCGCGGGTTCAAATCCCGTCTTCCGCTCTGAGGGGCCTTTCGGCTGTGAAACCAGAGGGTCTCTTCTGGTGGAGTGGCCGAGAGGCGAGGCAACGGCCTGCAAAGCCGTGTACACGGGTTCAAATCCCGTCTCCACCTCGATGCCGAGCCTCCCCCGGAGGCGTCGGAGCCGGGCGATTAGCTCAGTGGGAGAGCGCTACCTTGACACGGTAGAGGTCACTGGTTCAATCCCAGTATCGCCCACCACACCACAGAAGCCTCGTCCCCCGCAGGGGGCCGGGGCTTTCTTCATTGGGGCGGCCGGTTCGCCCGCGTCGCCCTCCGCGCGGCGCCGCAGCATCTACTATAGAAAGTATGTGCACACTCACTACAGGGGGAACGCGTCCCGGGAGCGGGGCGCGCCCGTGACGAGTACGCCCGCACAGTCGTCGCAGCCCGCCGGGGACGCCCCGCGGCCGCGCCGCCGGCTCACCGCGGAGGCCCGCCGGAGCTCGATCCTCGCCGCCGCGCGGCGGGCGTTCACCGAGTCCGGCGACATGAGCGGCACGACCATCAAGGTGATCGCCGAGCACAGCGGCATCAGCGAGGGCGTGATCTACCGCCATTTCGAGAGCAAGGAGCAGCTCTTCTTCGAGGCGGTCGTCGAGCCGCTCAAGGAGGCGGTGGACGATCTGGTCGCCGCGACGGCGACCGTGGACCGCGACCAGCCGCTCACGCCCGAGCTGCAGCTCAAGACGATGACCGGCCTGTACCGGCAGCTCATCTCCACGCTGGAGGAGGTCCTGCCGCTGCTCGGGCTGGTGCTCTTCGGCGACCCGCAGGTCGCGCGCCGGTTCTACCGGGAGAACTTCTCCGTGGCCATGGACCGGCTCGCCGAAGCCTGGCGCGAGGTGGAGGACCGGTACGGCTTCCCGTTCGAGTCGCCGGACATCTCGGCGCGGGCCGTGATGGGCATCGCGTTCGTCCTCGCGCTGGAGAGCCACCACAGCCGCGGGTTCGACCGCCATCGCGCGATCTCGCTGATCAGCGAGGGCACCGTCAAGGGGTTCTTCCCGGCCATCGAGCCGGCGCGCCGGCGGCGCTGACCCGGGACGGGCGTCCGTCCGGACGTCCGTCCCCGGGCCTGTGTCCGGACGGGGGTCAGGGCGCGGGCGGGACTTCGAGCACGACCGCGCTGCCCATTCCGCCGCCCGCGCACATCGCCGCAACGCCGACGCCGCCGCCCCGGCGGCGCAGCTCCCAGGCGAGCGTGAGCACCATCCGCGCGCCGGTCATCGCGACGGGATGCCCCAGGCTGCAGCCGCTGCCGAGGACGTTCACGGTGTCCTCGTCCAGTCCCAGTTCGCGGGTCGCGGCGATGCTCACCGAGGCGAACGCCTCGTTGATCTCCCAGAGGTCGACGTCCCCGACGGACATGCCGGCCCGGTCGAGCGCCCTGCGGATCGCGGGGGGCGGGGCCAGGCCGGTCTCCGCGGGCGGCACCCCGGCCGACGCCCACGCCCGCACGATCGCCAGCGGTTCGAGGCCGTGCTCCGCGGCGACGTCCCGGTCGGTGACGACCATCGCGGCCGCGCCGTCGTTCACCCCGGCGGAGTTCCCGGCGGTGATGGCGAAGCCCTCGATCTCGGGGTGCAGCGGCTTCAGGGACGCGAGCTTCTCCATGGTCGAACCGCGTCGCGGGTGCTCGTCGACCTCGAAGGTGAACGCCGTCCCGTCGCGTCGCCGCACTTCGAGCGGGAAGATCTCGTCGGCGAAGCTTCCCGCGTCGATCCCGGCGACGGCGCGCCGGTGGGATCGCAGGGCCCACGCGTCCATCTCCGCGCGTCCGATTCCGGCCTTCACCGCCGCGTTCTGGCCGACCGTGATCGTCATGTCCCGGATGGGGGCGTCGGGGGTCTCGGGATGGCTGGGGGCGAGCCAGTCGTCCTCCCACTCGTCGGTGCCCGGAATGCGCCGGTTCGTCGTGGGCGCGGTGGAGCTCGACTGGACGCCCCCGGCGACGACGACGCGGTCCATGCCCGCCATGACCGAGGCCGCGGCGGTCTGCAGCGCGGCGAGGCCGGACGCGCAGTGCCGGTTGTGCGCGATGCCCGGCGCGTGCACGAGCCCGGCCTCGATCGCGGCGTGCCGGCCGATGGCCCCGCCGCCGTAGAGGGACTCCCCCAGCACGACGTCGTCCACCCGCCCGGCCGGGATCCCGGAGCGCCGGACGGCCTCGGCGACCGCCTTCGCGCCCAGTTCGAGCGCGTCGACGTCGGCCAGGGAGCCCTTGCGGGCGGTCCCGATCGCGGTCCGGGCGCCCGCGACGATCAGCGCTGCACGGCTCGTCATGCTGCCACTTCCCCTCAGGAACGGCCGGTCATAACTAAGTAAGCATTCCCTAACAACTTGGTTTCATAGTAACTTCGGCGCCATGGCGACGGCAAGCGTGGACGGACTGACGATCGGCTACGACGTGATCGGCGACGGCGCGAACGGGGACGGGCGCTCGTGGGTCGTGACCCCGGGCGGGCGCGAGAGCAAGGACTCGCCGGGCGTCCGCGAGCTGGCGGCCGCGCTGGCCGGGGCCGGGCGCGGCGACCGGGTGCTCGTCTGGGACCGGCCGAACACCGGCGAATCGGACGTGTGCTTCGGCGGCGTCACCGAGTCGGCCATGCAGGCGCGGGCGCTGGCCGGGCTGCTGGAGCGCCTCGACATGGCGCCCGCGGTGCTCGCCGGGGGCTCGGGCGGCTCCCGGGTGTCGCTGCTGACCGCCGCGCACCACCGCGAGGTCGCCGCGGGGGTCGCGCTGTGGTGGATCAGCGGCGGCGTCTTCGGCCTGCTGACCATCGGGAACCACTACTGCGCCGCGTCGATCCGGGCGGCGTGGGACGGCGGCATGGAGGCCGTCGCCGCGCTGCCCGAGTGGGCGGAGGTCATCCGGCGCAATCCGGGCAACCGGCGGCGCATCCTGGACGCCGACCCGGCGGAGTTCGTCGCGACGCTCGAACGGTGGATGGCGGCGTACTGCCCCCGCGACGGCGAACTCGTCCCGGGACTGCCCGACGCGGACGCGCGCGGCCTCGACGTCCCGGCGCTCGTCCTGCGCAGCGGCGCGAGCGACATCCACCACCGGCGCGAGACGTCGGAGCGGGTCGCCCGGGCGCTGCCGCGAGCCCGGCTCGCGGAGCCGCCGTGGGGGGACGCGGAGTGGCGCGAGCGGCAGGCGGCGCGCTCGTCCGGGGAGGCCCCCGGCCTGTTCGTGCGCTGGCCCCTGCTCGCCCCGCTCCTGTCCGAGTGGGCGGACGAGGTCCTCCCCCGCACCGCCTGACGGGCGCGCGGGCGTCCCCGTCCCTGTGCGCGCGCCCGTCCGCGTGGGGGTCCTTCAGGCGGGGGTCACCACCCGGCCGGGGAGCTTGCCGGTGGGCTCGTCGTGGTCGACGATGACGTCGCCGTTGACGAGCGTGTAGTCGTAGCCGCGGGCGCGCTGCACGAAGCGGTTCGCGCCGAGCGGGAGGTCGGCCGCCATCTCCGGGGCGTCGAGGTCGAGGGCGTCCAGGTCGAGGACGTTCACGTCGGCGAAGGCGCCCGGCCGCAGGACGCCGCGGTCGGGGACGCCGAACAGGTCCGCGCCCTCCAGCGTCAGCTTCCGGACGGCGCGGCCGATGCCGAGGAGCTCCTGGTCGCGCACCCAGTGCTTGAGGAAGTAGGTCGAGTTGCCCGCGTCCATGGTCAGCGCCACGTGGGCTCCGGCGTCGGCGACGCCCACGACGACGTCCGGGTTGGTGATCATCTCGGCGACCGCGTCGAGGTCCTGGTTGAGCACCGGGTAGTACAGCAGGCCGAGGCCGCCGGTCTCGACCGTGTAGTCGAGCAGCGCGCGGGCGGGGGTCGTGCCGCGCCGGGCGGCCTCGGCGGCGAGGCTGTTGGCCGGGCTCACGTCGTACCCGGCGGGGCCCGGGGGGAGCAGGTACATCTTGGCCGGGTCCTTGGGCGCCAGCGGCCCCGACAGGTCCGCGGGGCGCTCGGCCTCCGCGGCGAGGCGGGCCCGCGCCGCCGGGTCGGCCAGCGTCTTCAGCCGGGACGCGAACGGCTCGGCCATGAGCGCGGCCCACCCGGGCAGCGCGTCGTAGGGCGTCCGGGCCACCAGGCCGTAGACGATCGCGCTGCCCCGCACGGCCGTCATCGGACGGACGTCGGCGCCGCGCCCGCGCGCCGCGGCGACCTCGTCCATCACCCACGACCAGAGGCCGGGACGGCGGTCGCTCTGCATGATCGAGAAGGTGAGCGGACGGCGCGAGGCGCGGCTCACCCGCTCCATCCAGGCCATCTCCGCGATGGAGTTGCGCCGCTCGGCGCCGTCCCGCTCGCCGATGCGGGGCACGACCTGGAAGGTGCCGCGGCCGCGTTCGGCCAGGACGGCGGCGATGGCTTCGAGTTCGTCGGGGGTGGCGTAGGTGCCGGGCACCGGACGCCCGTCGGGGACGCGGTGCATGAAGGTGCGCGACGTCGAGAAGCCGAGCGCGCCGCCGTCCATGGCCTCGGCCACGACGGCGGCCATGGCGCGGACGTCGTCGGCGGTGGCGGGGGCCTCGTCGAGGCCGCGCTCCCCCATCACGTAGTGGCGCAGCGCGGAGTGGCCGATGAGGCCGCCCGCGTTGACGCCGATCTCCCGCCGGCCGAGCGCCCGCAGGTACTCGCCGTAGGTCTCCCAGCCCCAGTCGAGGCCGTCCATGATCGAGTCGGCGGGGATGTCCTCGACCGACTCCATCATCCCGGCCAGGTAGGACTCCTGGCCGGGACGGACGGGCGCGAACGTGACGCCGCAGTTGCCCATCACGACGGTCGTGACGCCGTGCCGGGACGAGGGGGTGGCCGCGGGTTCCCAGAAGAGCTGCGCGTCGAGGTGGGTGTGCACGTCGATGAAGCCGGGCGTCACGAACCGCCCGGCGGCGTCGATCTCGCGCCGTCCCGCGTCCTCGACGACGCCGACGGCGGTGACGCGGTCGCCGTCGATGGCGACGTCGGCGCGCACGGGGGCGGCGCCCGTGCCGTCGACGACGTCGCCCTGCCGAATCACGATGTCATGCATGGATCCCGTCCTCTCGCCCGGAGCGGTGCGGCGGCGGCTCGGTGGTGTACGTTCAACCTAACTGAGCATGTATTCACTTACCATAGTCCGGGCGGTACGGACACGTCACCTGTTCGAATCAGAGAGAGTGTGCGTTCACTTTGCTAAAGTGGGGCGCGGTTCGGTGCGCCCCTCCGACGGCTCACGCTGGGAGTGCTGATGGGATCGATGAACGGCCGGGTGGCGCTCGTCACCGGCGCAAGCCGCGGCATCGGGCAGTACATCGCCGAGCGGTTCGCGGCCGAGGGCGCGGCGGTCGCCCTGGTGGCGCGGACGGTCGGCGCCGGGACGTCGGCCCTCCCCGGGTCGCTCGACGAGGTCGTCGCGCGCATCCGCGCGAAGGGCGGCCGGGTCGAGGCGATCCCCGCCGACCTCACCGTCCCGGACGACGTCGAGACCGTGGTGGAGCGCGCCGAGGCGGCGCTCGGGCCGCTGGACACCCTGGTGAACAACGCGGGCGTGAACTTCTACGGGCCCGCGCTCGACATCCGTCCGCGCCGCTACGCGCTGATGTTCCAGATGATGGTGCACGCGCCGTTCCGGCTGTGCCAGCTCGCCGTCCCCGGCATGGTGGAGCGCGAGCGGGGCTGGATCCTGAACATCACCTCCAAGCAGGCGCGCCACCCGATGGGCCCGCCTTATCCGGACTGGGCGAGCGACGGCTGCACGCCGTACGGGATGTGCAAGGCCGCGCTCGACCGGCTCACGACCGGCCTGGCCGCCGAGCTGGAGGGCACGGGCGTGGGCGTGAACTCCCTCGGGACCGCCGGCCTGGTGATGACGCCGGGCGTCGCGGTCGTCTCGCCGCACACGCCCGACAACGCCCCGGTCGAGGACTCCGACGCCATGGCGGAGGCGGCCCTGGAGCTGTGCGGCGCGGCGCCCGGCGCCGTGACCGGCCGCATCGCCTACAGCATGGAGCTGCTCGGCCGCCCCTTCCCCGACGGGCCCTGGGCGCTGTCGGCCACGTTCTGACGTTCCGACGTACCGACCGAACGACGACGCCGCACGACGCACGATGACGAAGGAGGGCGACCGATGAAGGTCACCGTGGATCCGGACCGGTGCGAGGGGCACGCCCGCTGCTGGGAGATCTGTCCCGAGGTGTTCTCGCTCGACGAGCAGGGGCACGGGCGGGCGGAGACGCCCGAGGTCCCGGCGGGGCTGGAGAAGAAGGCCGCCGAGGCGGCCGCGAACTGTCCCGAGCGCGCCATCACGGTGTCCTGACGCGCGCCGCTCGTCCGCACGGCTCGTAGGCGCCGCTCGTCCGCACGGCCGTCCCGCGGACGCGGACGGCGAGGTCGCCGCCCCCTTCCGGGGTGCGGCGACCTCGTCGTGCCGGTCCGGTCAGCCCGCGGCGATCGTGGCGGGGTCGGCCGGGGCGAAGTCGTAGATCCGGGACGCGTTGCCCACGGTGATCTTGTGCTGGACCTCGTCGGGCAGGTGGCCGAGCCACTTGTTCGCGAGCCGGATCGTGTCCGGCCAGGTCGAGTCGGAGTGCGGGTAGTCGCACTCCAGCATCACGTTGTCCTCGCCGATGATGTCGAGCAGCCGGATGCCCGCCTGGTCCTCGATGAACGTCCCGTAGACGTGGTCCTTGAACAGCCGCCGGATGTCGGTGTCCAGGTCGAAGCTCGACGCGCCCTTCTGCTCGCCGCGCTCGTGCGAGGCGTTCATGTCGATGTCGAAGCGCGACGCCCAGAACCGCTGCTTGTCGACGACCTGCTCGGCCCGTTCGAGGAAGTACGGGATCCAGCCGATCGAGCCCTCCGACAGGGCGATCTTGAGGTTGCCGAACTTCTCGAAGTTGCCGCTGAACAGCCAGTCCAGCAGGGTGCCCGCCTGGTTGGCCGCGGCCGAGTACGCCATGAACGCGAGCGTCGGCATGTCCTCGGACGTGCGGATGAGGTTGGACGACGAGCCGACGTGCATCGACACGACCAGGCCGGTCTCGTCGCAGGCGCGCAGCACCGGGTCCCAGTGGTCGGTGTGGACGGAGGGCAGCCCGAGCTTGGTGGGGTTCTCCGAGAACGCGATGGACTTGGCGCCGCGCGCGGCCGTCCGCTCGATCTCCGCGGCGGCCGCCACCGGGTCCCAGAGCGGGATGATCATCATGGGGATGAAGCGCCCCGGGTACGCCTCGGCGAACTCCTCCAGGATGAAGTCGTTCCACGCCCGGACGCCGAGGAACGCGAGGTCCTTGTCCTTCGCCTCGTGGAAGACCTGGCCGCAGTAGCGCGGGAACGACGGGAACAGCATGGACGCGAGGACGTTGCCCTGGTTCATGTCGGCCACGCGCGCGGCGGGGTCGTAGCAGCCGGGCCGCATCTCGTCGTAGGTGATCGGCTCGGGCGAGAACTCCTCCCGCTTCTTGCCGGCGACGGCGTTCAGGCCGGTGGTGACGATCTGCCGGTCCTCGTAGACCCAGAACTCCGAGCCGCCGTCCCGGACGATGCGCGGCCCGCGCTCGCGCAGGCGCGCCGGCAGCCGCTCCTCCCACAGCCGCGCCGGTTCGATGAGGTGGTCATCTACCGAGATGAACCAGGTGAACGACATTGCGGTTCTCTCCCAACCGCTCCGCCCGCCCGGACGGACGGAGGCTAAATAAGCGAACGCTCACATACCATCGTAGGCGGCGCGCCGGACGAGCGCCAGACCCACCGCGGGACGACACCGCGAGACGACACCGCCGGACGGCGCGTCGCCCTCAGACCACGACCGTGCGGACGCCTTCGGCGCGCCGCACCTTGGCGATCCCGTCGTTGATCCGGTCGAGCGCGACGCGTTCGGAGACCATCGAGCCGAGATCGAGCCGGCCCGCCTCGGCGAGCCGGATGAACCGGGGGAAGTCGCGCAGGATCTGGGCGCCGCCGACGACCGATCCGGCGAGGCGCTTGCCCGAGAAGACGGCCCGGACGGCCGGCAGCGCGAACGTCTCGCCGACGGGCGGCATCCCGACGAGGGTCACGGTGCCCTGGACGCGCGCCATGTCGAACGCCTGGACCATGAGTTCGGGGCGCCCGACGACCTCGAAGCTGTAGTCGGCGCCGTCCCCGCGGGTCAGCGACCGGACCTGCTCGACGGGGTCCCCCTCCCCCGGGTCGACGGTGTGCGTGGCGCCCGCGCGGGCGGCCGCCGCGCGGCGTTCCGGCACCGGGTCGACGGCGATGATGACCGCGGCCCCGGCGATGCGGGCGCCCTGCACCACCGACTGGCCGACGCCGCCGCAGCCGATCACCGCGACGCTGCTGCCGGGGACGACGCCCGCGGTGTTCAGCGCGGCCCCGAGCCCGGTCGTGACGCCGCAGCCGAGGAGGGCGAGCTGCTCGTCGGCGAGGTCGGTCTCGACGGGGACGACCGACGCCTCGTGCACGACCATCGCCTCGGCGAACGTCCCGCAGCCGCAGACCGCGGGCGCCCACCGGCCGTCGCCGAGCTCGAACCGGGGCGCGGCCTTGACGGCCGGGTTGAGCTCGCAGTGGTTCGACATGCCGTCGAGGCAGCGCCGGCAGGCGCCGCAGGCGGGGGTGACGGACGCGAGGACGCGGTCGCCCGGCCGGGCCCGGCGCACCTCGGCGCCGACCTCGGCGACGATCCCGCAGCCTCGTGGCCGAGGGCGATGGGGAGCGGAAGCGCCGACAGGCCGTCCAGCACGTTGAGGTCGGTGTGGCAGATGCCGCTCGCGGTGACCCGCACCAGGACGTCCCGCGGCCCGATGTCCGGGACCCGCAGGTCCTCGACCACGGCCGGGCTCCCGGCCTCGTACGCGACGGCGACTTTCACGGTTGCCCCTCTCGAGGACGGCCGGCTTGGGCGACCGGCGAGCTTTCGCGCCGGTCGGGGCGGTTCGGGTCGGGGCGGGTCGGGGCGGTCAGGTTCGGGCGGGTTCCTGTTCGGGGAGGCCGAGGAGGGCGGCGGTGTTGCCGCGGAGCACCTTGCGGCGACGTCGGCGTCGCAGCCGGCGAGCCGGGAGATGTAGTCGCGCGGTTCGCGCAGGCCCTCGGGGTGCGGGTAGTCCGAGCCGAACAGCACGTGGTCGGCGCCGACCACGTCGATGAGCTCGCCGACGTCGTCCTCGGGGAACGGGCAGATCCACAGGTGCTCGGTCAGGGCCTCGCTGGGACGGCGCGGCAGCGCGCCGCCGATCATGGGGCCGCGGCGGCCGAGCGCCGCGGCCTTGTCGACGGTCTTCAGCAGCGGCTTCAGCCAGCTCGACCCGTTCTCGATCGAGATGATCCGCACGTCGGGGTGGCGGCCGAAGAGGTTGTGCAGCGTCAGTGCGATCAGGGTGTCCACGACCGGACGCTCGGTGTTGCAGAGGGCCCACTGCAGCGGGGACTGCATGTGCGAGGGGTTCGACGGGTTCTCGGACCAGTGCGTGCCGTAGAAGTGCTGGTAGCCGCTGTTGGACACGTGGAACACGACCGGGACGCCCGCCTCGGCGACGGTCGCCCAGAAGGGGTCGAACACCGGGTCGGCCGGGGACCGGCCCCCGACCGGCCCCGGGCAGAGGTGCACCAGGCGGGCGCCCGCCTCGATGACGCGGTGGAGTTCCTTCATCGCCCGGTCGATGTCCAGCAGCGACAGCATCGGGACGCCGAAGATGCGGCCGTCGTCGCCGTACCCCCAGTCCTCCTCCAGCCAGCGGTTGAAGGCGCGGAGGCTCGCGTACGTCAGGCCGACGTCGTCGCGCATGTCGTACTCGACGGCGACGCCGAGGGTCGGCAGGACGAGCGTCGCCTGCAGGCCCTGCTCGTCCAGCAGCGCCACCCGCGCCGACTTCTCGATGAACGCCGGGTGGTCCTTGGCGTTGATCACCTCGCGGTGCGTGAAGCCGTCGTTCACCCCGCCCACGAACAATCCTTCGAGGGCGCCGGGGGCGGAGGCGTAGTCGCCGGGCATGACGCTCATGAACGTGCGTTCGCCGCGCAGGAAGATCCGTCCCAGCCCGTCGTCGCCCCGCCGGACCTGCAGGGTCCGGTCCTTGTAGCGCGCTTCGATGTGTCGGGAGAAGCAGTCGTCGGGCTCGTAGTAGTGCCCGTCGGCATCGATCAGCCGGTACTCCATCGCCGCGCACCTCCGGACGGCCGTGCAAGAGGGTGAGAGTGGACGCTAACTAAGTGAGTGCCCAGTTACTAATGTTCCACCGGCCCGTTCGGCTGTCAAGGAACGCCCGAACGGCGTTCAGCGGCCGTCCGGGTCGAGGGTCGCCAGCAGGGCGTGCGTGTCCTGCTGGAACACGCGGATCTCGCTGATGAGCCCGTCCGCGACGGCGAACAGTTCGACGACGTCGACGGTCGCGGACCGTCCGGTGGACGCGGCCGTCCACGTCTGCTCGGTGATCTGGACGGCGGAGCCGCCGCGGCCGAGAATGCGCGGCTCACCGATCGTCCGGGTCCAGTGCCGCGCGAACGCCGCGCCCATGTCGGCCATGCCCGCGGCGCCGTCGTACCAGCCGCCGTGCGGCAGGGACGCGGGCTGCTGGATGCGGAAGCGGGGGTGGAGCAGCGCGAAGGCGCCCTCGTGGTCCCCGTCGCGGAAGCGGCGCGCCATTTCGGTCACCAATTCCACGGCCTCGCCGTCGTTGTCGCTCATGCCGGACTCCTCCGGGTCGCCGGTCACGGACGGCCGATCGCCACGGCCCCGGCGTCGAGCCGCCGCGCGACCTTCGCCGCGAGGAGCGCGTCGACCTCTTCCCTCGCGAAGCCCAGCTCGGTGAGGACCTCGACGGTGTGCTCGCCGATGCCGGGCAGCGTCAGCCGGGGGCCGCGGGCGGGCTCGGGGCCGCACCGCACCAGCGGGCCGATCTGCTCGAACCGGCCCCAGTCCGCGGTGTCGTACTCGACGACGCGGCCGAGGTCGCGGTTGACGGGGTCGTCGAGGACGGCGCGGCGGAAGGCGTCCCGGTCCAGCGGCTCGACGGGTTCGGCCGCGAGCCCGAGGTCGCGGAGCCGCGCGACCCAGGCGGCGGCGTCCGCCGTCGCGAACGCGGCCGCCAGGACGCGCTCGGCGAGGCGGGCGGCCGCGTCGTCCGCGCCGCCCCGCAGCGGCGCGTACTCCGCCGGGAGCCCCGCGGCCTCGGGGAGGGACGCCAGCCGCGTCCAGGCCCGGGCGTCGGGGAGGACGAGCGCGAACCAGCGGCCGTCGCCGCACTCGTACAGGCGGTAGCCGGGGCCGTATCCGGTCTGCGCGGAGTCGATCTCGGGGCCGCGCACCAGCGCGCCGTCCCGTTCGAAGACGCCGCTGTGCACCAGCATGCCGCTGCCCAGCAGGCTCGTCACGACGCGCCGTCCCCCGCCGCCCGCCGCACGGGCGTACAGGCCGGCCAGCACGCCGGCGGCGGCGACCCACCCGCCGCACATGTCGATCGGTATCCAGGTCGCGGCGATCGGGTCGTTCCCGTCGCCGCCGATCGCCCGCTCGAACCCGGTCACGGCCTGCATGAGCGCGTCGTTGCCGGGCAGGGACGCGCGGGGACCGGTGTCGCCGAAGGCGGTGGCGTGGCAGTACACCGCGTCGGGGTTCAGCGCGGCGACGGTGGCCTCGTCGATGCCGAGCCGTTCCGACACGCCGACGCGGAAGTTGTGCAGGACGACGTCCGCGCCGCGCAGCAGCCGCTCGACGACGGGCCGCGCCTCGGGCGCCCCGATGTCGAGCGCGAGGCTGCGCTTGCCCCGCTGGCAGGCCGCGACCGCGTAGGCGGCGGCGCGCATCGCCTCCCCGCCCGGCGGCTCCACCTTGACCACGTCGGCGCCGAGGTCGGCGAGGATCTCGGCCGCGAGCGGCCCGGCGACGAACGCCGAGAAGTCCACGACCCGCACCCCCGCAAGCGCGTCCCCGGTCGGGGTGTTGCCCGCTGGGTTGCCTCCTGCCGGGCGGTCTTCTTCCTGGACGGGCGACGCCCGCAGTGCGCCCGCGTCCGCGTTGTCTCCGTCCGCACTGTCACCGGCCCGGTTTCCGGACGGACGGTCCGGAACCAGCGGGGACACGGCGATCGGCGAGCCGACGACGACGTCGCGGTGGCCGTCCTCGGAGAGCGTCCGGGCCAGGCCGGTCTCCGCCAGATGGGGGTCGGCGAGCGCCTCGCCGGGGCCGAGGACCGGTTCGCACGCGACACCGGCCGCGCGCAGGAGGCGGGTCCACTCGGCACGGGACCGGGTCGCGAAGAACGACACCCAGCGCGCGGCCCGCTCGCCGAGCTTCCCGGTCATCTGGTCGGTGTAGTAGCCGTCGGCGCTGGGCTCGTCGCCGAGCACCTCGATCAGCGACCGGTACATGCCCTTGCCGCCGAACCACACCTGGAGCAGTTCGCCGTCCGCGCAGCGGTACAGGAAGTTGGGGAACGTCGACCCGTTGCGCCAGTAGCCCTCGATCTCGGCCGCGGCCCGCTCCGAGCGGCCGATCATGCAGCCGAGGGTGGCGAGCATCCCGTCGTACAGGGACGTCTCCGACCAGCCGCCCGCGCCCGTCCGGGCCCGGCGGCCCAGCAGGGCGAGCACCTGCACGGTGAGCAGGCAGGCCGTGCCGACGCCGGACGCGCGGGCGTCGACGAAGATCGGGCCGGGGCGGTGGCCGGCGAGCTGGGTGCAGAACCCGGCGTTCGCCTCCACCAGGAGGCCGTAGTCCTCGACCGTGCCCTTGGACGTGCGGGTGGGTCGGCAGCGGGCGTGGACGAGCGAGGGGTTCGCGTCCCGCAGGTCGCGGTAGCCGAGGCCGCGGCCTTCGACGAGCGCCTCCGGTCCGTACACGAGGGCGGCGTCGGCGTCGCGGAGCAGCGCGAACAGTTCGTCCCGGTCGCCGGTGACGACGACGTCCTTGTCGCGGTGCCACGCGCGGCCCCACGGGACGTGCGCGTCGATGGGCGCCGCCGCGTCCACCGCCCGGACCACGCGGGCGCCCAGGTCGGCGAGGATCATGCCCGGGACGCCCCCGGCCGCGCCGAGCCCGAGGTCGCTGGTGCCGACGGCCGCCTCGACGACGCAGAGGCCCGCGAGCGGCGGGGGCGCGGTGGCGCTCATCGGGTCGCTCCCGGCGAGGCGGCGGCCGGGACCGTCAGCCGCGGCAGGACCTCCTCGGCCGCGAGCCGGACGATCTCGAGGGTGTCGGCGTGCGCGGCGGGGGCGATCACGAAGTGTCGGACACCGGCGTCGACGTACCGCTGGAGGCGCGCCGCGACCTCGTCGGGCGTCCCGGCGGGCGCGAGGCGGTCGAGCATCGCGTCCGGTTTGCCGCCGTAGGCCGCCGCCGAGGAACTCCGCGACGTCGTCGCGGGCCCGGTCGCCGTCGCGGCGGACGGAACAGTAGAGGTACAGCATCCACTCGAACCCGGCGAGGTCGCGCCCGGCGGCGTCGGCCTCCTCCCGGACGGCGGCGACCGAGCGGGCGTACGCCTCGGGGGACATCAGGTACGGCATCCAGCCGTCGCCGAGGCGGGCGGCGCGGCGCATCGCCGGGCGCTTGCGGCCGGACACCGGCAGCGGCGGGCCGCCCGGCCGCATCCCCGGCCCGTCGCCGCCCGGTGGACGCACCGGCCGCAGTTCCACGTCGTCGAACCGGAAGAACCGGCCGTGGTGGGAGACCGGGCCGCCTTTCCAGAGCTTCCGCAGGACCCGCATCGCCTCGTCGGTCCGGGGGCCGCGTTCGTCGACCGGTACGCCGACCGCGTCGAACTCGGCGCGGAACTCGCCGCCGACGCCGATGCCGACCGACACCCGTCCACCGGACCGGGCGTCCAGGTCGGCGAGCTGCTTGGCCGCGATCACCGGCTGGTAGAGCGGAAGCTGGAGGACCGCGGTGCCCACCCGGACCCGCTCGGTCCAGGCGGTCAGCAGGGCGAGGCGCGTGATCGCCTCCCCGGTCGCGCTCGGCGGCAGAACGTGCCCGCCCTGCCACACCGACGCGATCGGGAGGCGTTCGGCCGCCGCCAGCCAGTCGCGGTCCGGTTCCGGAATCGCGGCCGCCCCGAAGATGATCCGATCGTCCGACAACCCCGGCTCCTTCGCGAGTGACTCCGACTCCGGGCGGCGCCGAGGTGATCGGCGCCGACAGGGCAGAAGATAGCAAAGGCTCACTTTCTAGCCTAGAGCTATAGTGAGCGGACACTCTCTTAGCGCAGAAGCCCCGGACGAGGAGCCGATGGACGCCACGATGGGAATCCCGCCCGCCGTCACCGAGGAGACCGAGGCGTTCTGGAAGGCGGCCGCGGAGGGTCGTCTGCTGATCGAACACTGCCCGTCCTGCGGGGCCGAGTCGTTCCCCGCGAGGGGGATGTGCCGCTCCTGCCGGGCGCGCGAGACGACGTCCGTCGAGGTCACCGGCCGTGGCCGGGTCTACAGCTTCACGGTCAACCACCAGCGCTGCTCCCCGACCTCCCGGTGCCCTACGCCGTCGTCCTCGTGGAGTTCCCCGACCACCCCGGCGTGCGGGTGGCGGGACGGCTCAGGGGGTGCCCACCCGAGGACGCCGCCGTCGGCATGACGGTCGAGGTCGGCTTCGAACCCGGGCCGGGCGGCTTCGCCGTCCCCAGCTTCGTCGCGAGCGCGAGCACGGACCCGCCGAGCGAACACGCACCGGCCGCGGTCGTGACGGGCGAGGGCGCGGCCGTCCCGGGCGAAGACGCGCCGCCTGTGGATGTGACGAGCGCCGATCCCGCCGTTCCGGGCGCGACCGCGCCGCGCTGGGCGACGGGGCCGGGGGGTTGCGGG